>JBCBSJ010000079.1:0-19188 GCA_039819245.1 Cyanobacteria bacterium J06638_20 | reverse complement strand
GAAATTGACCGGGCTGTTCGACGCAGATGATTTGGTCGCGGGTCGCCAACCCAAAGTCTTCACGAATGATCTCTCGCACTTGGTCATCCGTGATCTGATAAAGATGAGCCGTCGCATCGATCGCATCCTTGCCAATTAAGAGAATCGGGGTTCCGGTAGCATTCTCTCCGGCAATCATATTTCCCCCTTCGATATAGGCTCTCAGATGCCTAACGCCGCGTTTCTCTGCTGTTGCTAATGCTTCCAGGGCTACGCCTATTTCGCTGCTGTTGACACGCACCCCGAGCGGAATCCACAAATGATCATCCTCCAGTGCAGCTTCCAAAACCTCTGGGGAGACCTTTCCGTGCCAGCGCGCGCGCCGTCCAGCCTTCATCGCCTCGGTTAATCGTTGGGGATCAAACTCAGGCAGCATGGCTATATGGCCATTCTCCAAGTACTCGATGCCATCCTCTGCCCATTTCGTGACGGAATGGGGACTCCCAAAAATGGGGTACGGACTCTCCCAATAGGGGTCGTTACGCAGCTCTTGCTCAACATCGCTGCGACTCTCCTGGTCGGTCAGAATTCGCAATTGCAACCCCAACGCTCTAGCAACGCGGACGAAGAATCGCAAATGAGCCCGTTCTGCTTCCCATTGTGGGTCTGTGCGCCCCCGGACGTAATTCAGGTGCAGTGTCTGAGTATGTCCATCAGGGGTTTTCTTATGCGGCATGGCTCCCCCAGTATTGGCAGGGGGCAAAGGCAGCGGAGACGTATCCATAATGGTAAAGGGATTGGCAGAAGGAGTCTGGCCATTCACGGTCAAGGCGGCAGCGGCGGGAATATTGCAGCCGCCTTAGCCAGCGGGGGTGAGGAGGATGAGCTGTTGCTGTTGCAGCGATCGCACATCCGCAAGACTAGCAGGGCTAGCTTCAAGAAGCTGACCCACTGTTTTTCCTGCCGCTGGATTGTCCTGGCAGCTCCGCAGAAATTCCCAAGCCGCGTCTTCCAACGAAATAATTTGGTAGTCGGGATTGAAGAATTGTGGACTCTCTTGCCATCCCTGAATGCAAGGGCTGGGTTCTGGAATGGCTGACAAGAGTGCGTCGTCCTCCAGCCAGTCCTCTCTCTCTAGAGGAGGACGCCCCAAGAAGAATTCGTAGTGGGTAATTGATTGCGGATCGAGTACCTCCAGCAGTCGATAGCGCTGGCGATCGCTCAATGCATCTGCCCGTTCCATCAATTCAGGTGCTTCGCCAATTAAGCGATCGAGCGCCCAAACCTGGGGATTTGAGAAGCCAACGAATTCCAACCCCGAAGCATCAATGAGTTCGAATACCGTATTGATGTTGTAATCAATCTCCTGGGGATGTACATACATATCGGCGAAGTACCCATCCCGCTGATTTTCCCAGGACCAGCGTTCTTCCTCCCGTTTGCGCAGCCGATTATCCGTGGGCAATGTGGCGAATAGCTTCCGGCCAACCGCGACCCCATCGGTATAGTCGCCCCGGCGATCGCCTTGGAGGAGGGCGATCGCTTCCTGCATCAACTTAATCTCCCAACGCCCCAGCTCACCATACACAAAGATATGGAGGATGCCACCTGGCGCCAGCTTTTTGGCCAATGATTGGATGCCGAGGATTGGATCGGGGGTATGGTGCAACACCCCAACGCAGTTGATCTGGTCAAACTCACCGGGAAGCTGCTCTGCATCAAACAAACTTAGGTGCTGAAACTCAACGTTAGCAGCTCCCGACTTCTGGCAACGCTCCTTGGCAACCGCCAACGCGCCCGCACTCAGATCAATCCCCACCACCCTGGCCGCTGGGTTGAGGTGCGCCAAATATTCCGTCCCCACCCCGGTGCCGCACCCCGCATCGAGAATCCGAACATCCTGCCGAGGGGGTTTCCGTCCCGTGCAAAAGCTATAGGCCGTCAACCAATTCCAGCGCCAGTTGTACCCCGGCGGCGGCTCGTCCAGGAGGGGTTCAGGTGGAAAGGGATAGGTGTTGTAGAGCTTGGCAACAGCCGTGCTAATGGACTGGGAATCGGACATTATCACTCAACGGTTGGTTGAACATATTCCAAGATTAGAGCAATGCGTGCCAACGCGCTCCTAAGCATTGCTGAAAAGCAGTATGAGTCGAAACGAAGTTCCGAGCATACACCACCGCTTTCATACCCAGAACCAGCAACGCCCGCTCCTAAGCTTTTGGGGGAGGCTGATTTTTGATCAGCATATCTAAGCGAGACAGGGCACTGACTGCTGTTTCTTTTACATAAGTGTCGGTCGATTCATCTTGAATCAGTGCCGTCAGCACCCCAACGCCCCGTTCATCGCCAATCGACGCCAGCGCATTGACAATGGAAACAGCGAGGGCTGGATTGTCCGTGGTTTCGAGGGCTTCAATCATGCTATCGACTACAGGGGAACCAATTTCACCCATCGCCATCACCGCCGCAATATGCACCACTGGGTTTGGATCCTGCAACGCGGTCTTCAAACCCTGCAATCCCTCGGTGGGGACTGGTTCTTCGGGATAGTTGATGGCCACCTGAGCCAACGCTTTGGCCGCACTGCCCCGCACGGTGACGTTGTCGCTGTTCAGCAACGCCTCAACGAGCGGCGGAACGGTATCGAATCCGATCGCCCCTAATGCTTTGACCGCCGCCCGCCGATAGGTGGTATCTTCCTCGTCCAAAATACCCATCAGGCGCGGGATGGTGGTTTCATCAGGGTTTTCGGCCAGTTCCCACATCGCCTGATCACGCAGGTGCGGATTGGGATGTTTGAGTTGTTGAAAGAGTTCTTCAGTCGTTGGCATGGTGTGGAGATAGAAGGGTAAACGGCTGGAAAGACAAGGCGTAGAAACGAAGCGGGGAAACAGCACAATCCAAGCAGCTTAGGGGGCGATCGCCAATGCAGCGTTGGCTTTCTCTCGGATAAGCCAATCCTGATCATTCACGACTTGTTCGTAGCCGCTGGTATCGCCCAGGTGTTCGAGTGCCATCAATGTGGCGTATTTCAAATCCCAAATCTTCGTATTCAGCGCAGTTTTCAACTCGGGTATGGCGCGCTCATCACCCAGTTCAGCCAGGGCGATCGCGGCGGCAGCACGAGACTTTTGAAACTGGGGTTGTTTGTTGTGCAGCGCTTCAATCAGTAAATCATAGGCCGGAGCATGTTTCAGCCAACCAAACAACTTCACCACATGGAAATGCGCCCCATAGTCGCTTCTGGCCTCATCGGTATAGGTAGCAAACAAGGCTTCGGGTGTCGCGTCTGCATGGTGGTCTAGCAGAGTCTTACAGGCCAAATAGCAGCGCCCAAAGTCGGTTTCATACAGTTCGCGAATCAGAACGGGGAGTTCAGGGGGATGGTCATAGGCATGCACCAACGCCAAGTTGTTGGGATGGTCGCGCAGGGACTGTTCCAGATAGGGTTGCACTGTGCTGAATGTGATTGCTTCGGCTGCGATTCCCGCCTCTGCCAGCATCCGTATCCCACGGAGCCGGAACACTAAAGATACTGGGCATTGGGCGATACTGGGAATCGCATCGTAGTAATGCGCATCAATTAAATCTTGAATCGACAGCCGTCGTGCCAACACGTTGGCCTGTTGCAGCATGCCTAAAACGCGAGTCATTTGAGACGTTTCGCCGGTAAACCGACACACGGTGGTGATGGCCGCGCTGGCGGTAGGCAAATCGGGATCCTCCGTAAAGCGGCGAATCTGATCCAAGGCAGGCTCGTAATTCAACTTGGCCAGTGTGTGGATAATGACCCTATAGGTTTGCCCCGGCTTCTCCAGGAGTTGCGCCACAGAGTCCAAAATGGTTGCGTCCTGGGTGCCAATTTCTCCGATCGCCCAAGCGGCATTTTCGACCATATAGCAGTCATCATCCTGCAAACATTCATGGATAATCGGCAAGGCTTGAGTAGCTTGCAACCGTCCCAAGGTTTCGACCGACTTGCGGCGCACAATTCGATTGTCCAATGCTGGATCGGTTTGCTGCACCGCTCGAATCAGGGCATTAATCGAGCGCTCCGTTGGAAAGTTGACTAAATGGGAAGCGGCAATATACCGCGAATCGTTTTCGCTGATCTGATCTTGAGGGGTATCTAAAAGGGCGATCGCCTGCTCTTCTGTCAGATTAAAAAAATTAAAAAACCGTTTATCCATAAAGCAATTGCAAGCAATTTATGGGTTAATAGCTGTCCACAAAAATCAAGCCAAAGATACTATGGCTCCACGCATTGGGTCGAGATTCAATCCTTCTTTGGAAACCCAGCGACGTTAGCTTGTAAAGAAGGATTGGACTCTACCGAAACACGTAACACTACAAAACAAACCTGGAGATTCTTGAGCATCACTTAACCTGAATCGGAAAAGTAATTTACGAAGAACCTCCAGGTAGACAGAGGAGCAATCCACCCTGCCATATCCCTATATGTCCAGCACAGACAAGTCCAGTGCAAACAACAGAGACTTATGTCTTTTATTGATGTTGTAGACGCGATGCACCTACAACATCAATGCAATGAGTCAGGGTTACGCGAGAGTGATGCGTCAGCCTTGACTAGGACAGAGAGTTGATGGCGTAGTCGAGCAGAGCGTTGTACTCGGTCAATGCCTGAGCAGACATGTCACGAGGAGCGCAACCACGGTTACGAGCGAAGCTCAGAGCCTCAACATAAGGAGCAGTAGGCAGACCCAAAGCGCGATAAACTTCACGCTGACCTGCAATACCCCACTCATCCAGAGGGCCAGTACCACCCACAACCAGGCAGTATTGGATTAGACGCATGTAGTGCTTAACGTCGCGAGCGCACTTGGCCTTGAAGGTATCGGTGGAGTTTGCTTCACCCGAATTGTTCAGGTAAGGGTACTTCTGAATGCAAGCGTTGTAAGCTTCAGTCGCAACAGCATCCAAGTTGGACGCCAGCTTCTCAGCGGCTTCCAAACGAGCAGCAGAACGCTGGATAGAGCCTTGAACCGACTCCAGATCAGACGTGCTGGGGAAGCGGCCAGCCGCATCAGCAGCAGCGATCACGGTAGTAACAACAGACTTCATTTTTTAAATCTCCAAAGAAGAATTATTGATTGGGGTTTCTTTTTCTTTGCTGAGTAACCAAGGGGCGACTAGCTCAGGGCAGCAATCACGCGATCGAAGTAGCTGGAAGCTTCAGCAACCAAGCTAGCGCAACGATCTTCAACCACAGGGGAACCCATCTTGCGGAGCTTAGCGCCTGCACGGGCTTCGCTGGGGGTGTCTTGGATGTGGGCAGTTGCTTGTGCCTTCATGATTTGCACTGCACGCACAGTGGATGTGGTGGGTACACCCAGAGCCGCGTAGGTCTCCTTCAGACCGTTCAAGCAACGATCATCCAGAACAGATGCATCACCAGCCAACAGAGCGTAGGTGACATAGCGCAGGATGATTTCAGCGTCACGCAGGCAAGCAGCCATGCGGCGGTTGGGGTAGCAGTTACCACCGGCTTGGATCAAGCCTTGGTTTTCGCAAATCATGCCGGCAACTGCATCAGAAACCATGCAGCTCGCGTTGCTAGCGATCGCATTCACAGCATCCAAGCGACGGTTACCGCTTGCGATGAAGGACTTAAGGGCTTCGACGTCGCCGACAACAGAAGTGCTGGCATCAGCAGAGACTACAGCTCTGGAAAAAGCGTCAAGCATTTCGCTCTCCTTAAAAAAAGTTAATTTGTAAAACTTTTGCTTGTCGATTCAACAAGACAAGTTGCTGGGTCAACAAGACAATAAAGAACATAAAAGACAGTGAATACCTTCGTCTCAGTTATGAGAAACTAAGCAACAATCCTTAACATCTAAAACATATCCCCCCTCAGCCAGAACTGAGGAGGGATGGAGAAACCTAATTAGCAGGGGTTTGGCAGCAATCGACTGAGGGCTGCAGGAGTCAACGGATATCTGAAACGGACTCTCCTGAGGCACCCTTGGTGGGCTAAACAGCCCGCTTAGCTAAACAGCCTGCTTCATGAGGTGCTTGACCACATTTTCCTTGACCATCAGCTGACGCAATACCTCTAGCAAAAATTGTTGCGCCTCTTCATGGCTCATCGATTTGACCTGCTTCTCGTACAACTTGAGGTTGAATTGCTGCTCCAGGCTTAATTCTATTGGCAAGTCCATAAGTAGTACTCCAGGCAATTGCAATGTCTGCTGTATCTAAATACAACAAAATATTAACAAACATTACACGAACTTGACAAGTGGGCGGTTTAGACGTTTGCGAATAAAAGACGAGACTTACGCCTTTTGATGATTTTTGGGGCGCTCTGCGCCCCAAAAATCATCAAAAGCCTTTGGTTCTTCGTCCCAAATGCATAAGTCCTAAAAGAGAACGATACAAAAGATATTGAGGTGTGCAGGATCGGAAAAATATTCCAGTGCCTATATTTATGCAGCTATTGATTCAACAGCGCTGAATCAATGGCTACCAACTTAGAGATCTGCACGAAGATAACCTTCCCCATGCCCAGTTCGAATAGCAAACTTCGAGCCATTGATTGTGAAATGCTTACTCAGCAACTCAGTACAGGACAAAAAATTAAACCCCTGCTAAAACCCCTGATTTTATGTGGCGCGGGCAGTGCCCGCGCCACATAAAATCAGGGATTCTTTGGGTTTTATCCTGTACTGAGACTCAGCGGATATTTCACAATCAATAGCTTTCTAATCCGAATTTAGTATTCCTGGGACTCTATACTCTGCTCATCCCTATGCTGTGCATCAAGTCTGTGCATCAAGATCTATGGCAAAAGGTCATCCGCTATTTCGCTCAACCTTTACAAGAGATGCACACTAGCCCCCCGAGGAATAGGTTCTTACCTCTTCATTCGCTTCATCGTAATGGAAACCCAATTCTAAAAGCGCTTTGCGAACCCTCGCTTTTGACGGTCGTGCTTTTGGCGTCGTTAGACCCAGTTCACGTGCCGTCTCAAACATTTCCCGAATTAGCAGTTCTAAGGAAATTGCATTCGCATCTCCTGACAAATTCTCAATCCGTCCTTCGTAAGCCAGTGTATATAGCTCAAGATGGTGCTTCCCCATGATTTGAGCCAGCTTTTGCAATGTTTCAGGCGTTGGGCAGGTTCCCTTAAAACAAGCACCTCTGAGCCGTGGTTGGGGAACGCCAGACAGCTCCGCCAAACGGTTCATACTAATGCCCTGCTCTTGCAAATAGTGAAGAATATATTTCCCTAATGGAGAACAGTCATCTGGTTTTATTTGTAGCCTTGCTGGCATTGATTGGTCTCTCGTTAAACGCCTTATTACTGACTTTGGATAAAAGGGTTAAAGCTAAGGAGAAGATGACAGAAGTCACCGTGATCTTCATTGTAATCTGTACAACGATAAAAGGCGATATTTAGCAGAACTCGTAGCGGCGATCGCCCACAGACAGCGGCAAACAACAAATAATTTGTAACGCCAAAAGCCCTCATTAATAGGAATGAGTAGCAATAATTCACGGCTTATACATCTTTGCTGACAACACATCTACAACATCAAAATGTTGCATCAGGATTAGATGAGTTTTATCTCAGTTTCATCACAAAAAAAAGAAGAAAGAATAGTTGTCAAGTCCATAACAAACACGCTAAAAGCAAACAATCTTAATACTCTTCTCGGAGGAGTGAGCGCTAACAGTATGCATCAAAGTCTATGCAAATGATGGGCGTTTTTAGCTACAGCCTTACGCATTGAGATGAGAACCCATTTGGGCTTTCAAGGCATCACCTAGAATGGGTTCATAAGTATATGAAAACAACCAGAGCAGGCTTTCAAAGAATTGGAATTAGTAACGGATGCGCGGATCGACCCAGGCGTTGAGGATGTCGATGAGGATGGAGGCGATCGCCACAATCACGCCAAAAAATACCATGATGCCTTGGACGACAGGATAATCGCGGTTCTCAATGGCTTCGTAGAGTCGATTAGCAAGCCCCGGCCAGTTGAAGGTGACCTCGGTAAGGATTGCGCCACCGAGGAGAGAGGCGATCGTCAGTCCCAACACGGTAATGACAGGGATGAGGGCGTTTTTAAGGGCATGGGCAAAGACGATGCGGCGTTCGGGAATGCCACGGGCGCGGGCAGCTTCCACATAGTCAGCCCGGAGAGTTTGCTTTAGGTTAATCCGCACAATGCGCTCGAAGATACCGCTGAGCAGTAATCCCAGGGTGAGGCTAGGCAGAATCAGGTAGTAAAGGGACGTTAAGAAGGCATCGATACGTCCGGTGAGCAAACTATCCACCAAGTACAATCCCGTCGGGCCAACTGGTGGATCCACCTGTAGAGGAAAGCGGGTGCCGATGGGGAACCAGCGCAAGTTGACCGCAAATAGGAGTTGCAGCAGCATCCCAAACCAATACATGGGAATCGCGTAGGTGATGATGCCGAAGAGGCGTCCGCCAGCATCGAGCGCAGTGTTGGGCTTAGAGGCGGCGAGGGAACCGATGAGAACGCCAACAGTAACCGAAACAGCCATGCTCAGCACCGTGAGTTCCAGGGTGGCCGGGAAGTGGGTTTGGATGATTTCCCAGACAGACTGCCCCTGAGTGGCCAAAGAGGTACCTAAATCCAGGCGTAGTAAATTGCCGAGATAGCGCAGGTATTGCAACCATACTGGGGCATCTAAGCCGAGTCGTTCCCGCAAGGCGTCTTTAGCGGAGTCGGGAGCGCGTTCCCCCAACAGCGCATCGACCGGATCCCCTGGGGTTGCCCGCATCAGCAAGAACACCAGCGTGGCAATCGTCCAGACCATCAGCGGCGCTAGCAGCAACCGCGAGAGGACGTAATAGCGCAGAGCACCAGAGCGGGAAGACATGGAGGCGTTGAAATATTAGGTTTACTTCGCGATTTGCCAGAGGAGGAACTGCTGGGTAGGCTGAATAGCAACCCCTTCGACGCCGGATTGCGCGAAGACATAGTCCTTGTTTTGCCAGAGAGGCACGCTGGGCACATCATCCACCATCAATTGCTGAATATCGGCAAGGATGGCGTTTCGGGCTGCGGGGTCTTGCTCGGCGCGTTGCTGCTTGATCAGCTCGTTTGCCGCCTCGCTGTAGTAAAAGGTGCCATCGGAGAAGGTCGCTCCCGATTCACAGAGGGTTTCAGGATTACCCTCATCGCAACTCAAGAAGGGTTGCACAAAGTTGTCGACATCAAAGAAGTCGGGATACCAGTTTTGCAACACGGCGGGATAGATGCCCTTTTCCATGTTCTCGAACAGGGATGCCCCTTCCACGTTTTGCACATCCACGGTAACAATTCCGGGGAGAGCATTTTCGATGGATTCTTTCAAGGTGTTGGCAACGATACTGCGGGTTGTAGAGGCAGAGGGATACCAGAGTTCTAGGGTAAAGGGGTTAGACTCGTCGAACCCTGCACTGGCGAGGAGTTCTCTGGCCAGCTCGTAGTTGCCATCCCCATAGGCTTCCTCGAAGACAGGTTCATACACGTCAAAGGCAATGGGAATCATGCTGTAGAGGGGTTCGGCTTGGCCTTGGAAGACGCGATCGCGAATCAAGTTGCGATCCATCATGGCGGCGATCGCCTGCCTCACCTCCAATTGATCCATCGGTTCCATCTTCAGGTTGAGACTCATATAGTTCACAACCGTCGTTCCGGCCTCAATTACTGTCCAGTCATTCTGTTCCGAATTCTGTTCTAAATTAGCGATTTGGTCGGGATCGAGGGTTTGGTAGGCCACATCGATAGTCCCGGTCTGGAAGGCGTTGAACAGGTTGGCCGGACTGGTGAAAAGCTGAATATCGATGCCTTCGTTAGCAGGCGTCTCACCCCAATAATCAGGGTTGGCATCAAGCTTGATGGAATCCGTTGTGAAGGAGGACAGCACATAGGGACCTGTGCCAATAAAGGTGTCGGGCTGGAAGGAACCCGCCGCAATCTCATAGCTCTCGGGGGGAACCGGAGTGACGCCCCAGAAGGTCAAGAGAGCAGGGAACGCCGCGAAGGGCGAGTTCAGGGTGATGGTGAGTTCTAGAGCTCCCGTTGCTTCCACGGTGTTAATTTTCTCAGCCAGCAGGAACGCCGGACGACCGCCATTTTCCATGAAGCGCTGGATGGAGAAGGCCATTGCTTCGGCAGTGAAAGGAGTACCGTCGTGGAAGGTAATGCCATCCCGCAAGGGGATGGTGTAGGTCAGGCCGTCTTCGCTGACAGTGGGCAGTTCGGTCGCGAGTTGGGGAACCAGGTCGGTGGTGCCAGGCTCGTAGGTGTAGAGGCGATCGCCCATGTTATAGAGCAAAATCCCCGGAAAAATCTCATAGGAATCTGCCGGGTCAAGGGTTCGCGCTTTTAGGGTCGTTCCCATGGAAATTCGACCGCCCGCGTCTGCCTCAGCCACCTCTTCCCCGGCATCGGTTGGAGCGCTGGCATCCTGCTGAGGCGCGCCACAGCCAACCACTAGTGCCATGCACAACCCGAACAATCCGGCAAATTGCAAAAACCTGCGCCAATGGCGACGCGAAAAGCCCAATAGATTCATCGATAAAACGCCCGTGGAAAGTGGAAAAGTTACAGAGGAACGGTCTGAATGGAACGGTCAGGAAACAAAACGCAACCTGTTCAGAACTTTATACCGTTTTAGTGCAGAGAACTCAATCGGTTCCAAAGAGCGCCTCGTGATGCCCATGCCCATCCAACCACCGAAATTTTGATTGCGAGAAGAATAGTTGCGTTACACTTTGGGCGATCGCATCATTCGCCTATCGACCGCCTATCGACAGTTTCGGTTATGGTTGCATCGTCCGTCTCTTTGCCCGATACCCCGCCCCCATCCCCCTCATCTGCCTCTTTGTTGGAGCTAGCCCGTGGTGGCAATGGGGATGCCCTGAGTCGCTGGCTCAATAGCTTATTGGCAGATAAGGGAATGTATGTAAAAGCGGTGTTTGCTAAACAGAAACCGCTAACATTGCAGCTCTATTTCCTGTATCCCGCCTCCCGCGAAGCCTTGCTCGGGTTACAAGAAACGATCGTGCGCATGCTGAGCTATCGGTTGTGGACGTTGAACTCGCCGCTCATTTGGCAAGTGCGGGTGCTGGCATGGCAGCGGGGCAACCGTGCGCTCCTCTGGCAGCAATCCCTCCGCATCAAAACCCCGGCCAATCTGCCCCAGCGCCTCCGGTTCGCCAAACATCGACGCGTCCAAATGCAGCACCGCCGTCGCTGGCAAGTCGCCTTAGTGGGAGGCATGACCACAACGGGCTTGTTTGCCGCGTCCCTGCTGGCCCACTTCCGCAACTCCAATGGGGCTACGGCCGACGCCGCCTCCATCGACGGATCCTCCATGCCGTCTCTGGTGCAACCGGTGACACCACTGCTGGTACCGATGATGCGCCCCCCGGATGAACCGCCTCGCCCCCATTATTCCTCTGCCGACGTGCCCGCTGCGTTTCGGGGACAGGTCGTGTACGATGTCACACCGACCAATGGTGAGAAGGTCGTAGCTTTGACATTCGACGATGGTCCCTGGATTGAGACCACCGAGGATGTGCTCAGCATCCTGGAGCGGTTTGAGGTTCCCGCCACTTTCTTTGTAACTGGGGGGCAGGTCGAGCAGTTTCCTCATTTGGCACAACGGATTGTGATGTCGGGCCATGCGATCGCCAACCATTCCTGGACCCATCCCATGGAAAACATGGACAGCGAAACGGCAATTCGTGAGTTGGAAGGAACCAACCGCCTAATCGAGCAAGCCACCGGAGTCCGTCCTGCCCTGTTCCGCCCTCCCGGCGGCAACCTCGACACACGGTTGGTGGAGTATGCCAAACGCGCCCAGTTCGCCGTGATGATGTGGTCGGCAGATTCCGAAGACTATTACGTATCAGCACCACTGATTATGGACAACGTGCTGCAATCGGTACATCCCGGTGGTATTGTGCTGTTCCACGATGGCGGCGGCGACCAGCAATCGACAGTAGATGCACTGCCGCAACTGCTTGCGACCCTTTCCCGCCTGGGCTATCGTTTTGTCACGGTGCCGGAGTTGTTGCACCTGGCACAACCCGGTTCCCCGTCGTCTACTGGGATACCGCTTGGACAGGAATAAGTTTCACACAGTGCGATCGCCCCATCGCACTCCAATGAAAAACATACGCTTGACCCGTCGCTTTGTACTGCGCGGATTATTAGGATGGGCGATTGCCCTCCTACTAGCTTTCGGCCATCTGCTGTTGCCGCTAGGAGCAACGGCCACCGATGCCCCTGCCGAGATGCTCACCGAACTGCGGGGCATTTGGCTCACCAACATCGACAGCGAGGTGCTGTTTTCCAGCCGCAACCTTGTCTCTGGCCTGCGTCGTTTGGACTATCTCAACTTCAATACCCTCTATCCCACAGTCTGGAATGGAGGCTACACCCTCTATCCCAGTCCCGTTGCCGAGGAAACCTTTGGGGTCGCCCTCGACCCGCATCCGGGGTTTGAAGGACGGGACATGCTGGGGGAAGTGGTGGCCGAAGGGCATCGCCTCGGCATGACGGTCATTCCCTGGTTCGAGTTTGGGCTGATGGCTCCCGCAGAGTCGGAACTGACCACGCAGCATCCTGACTGGCTAACGACGCGGGCTGATGGCGATCGCATTTGGATGGAAGGGGGACGTATTCCCCGCGTCTGGCTCAATCCCTTCCATCCCGAGGTGCAAGACTTCATGGTGCAGTTGCTCACCGAAGCGGTGCAGCGCTACCCCATCGACGGCATCCAGCTCGACGACCACTTCGGCATTCCCGTAGACTTTGGCTACGACCCGCTGACGGTAGAACACTACCGCCAAGATCACGCTGGAGCCGCACCTCCCGATGACCCAACCGACCCCGATTGGGTACGCTGGCGCGCCAACGAAATCACCCGCCTGATGCAGCGAGTGATCACCGAGGTTCATGCGATGAACCCCGACTGCCTTATCTCCTTATCCCCCAATCCCCGCGAATTTGCCTTCGAGAACTACCTCCAAGATTGGGGCACCTGGGAACGCCGGGGCTGGCTCGATGAGCTAATCGTGCAGATCTATCGGCGAGACATGGAACGCTTCATCTTCGAGGTCGAACGCCCCGATGTGCAGGTAGCCCGAGAATTTTTCCCCGTCAGCATCGGTATCCTCATCGGCCTCAAAGATCGCATCACTGACATGGAACTGATTGCCGAACAGGTGGAAGAAGTGCGCGATCGCCAATTTGCCGGAGTCTCCTTCTTCTTCTACGAAACCCTCGGCAACCGCGACAGCCTGTTCCGAGGGCTCTTCCCCACCCCCGCCCAACGACCCACACCACCGGATCTAGGCATAGACTGAAGTACAAAGCAAATTAGATAGCAGCGGTTTGGGTCGAAACAAATTCAGAACTTTGATAAGGAGGTTGCCCCTGGCGCAACGTTAGCAGCACATCGTCGGGGGTGACGCGGGTGAGAATAGAGGTGATCAGATAATGGCTGGCGCGGAGGTGGGGTTTGTGGAAGTCGAGCACCACCAGGTCAGTGAGTAATCCGACATCCAGATATCCAGGCTTGTCCGGCCGCAGGTGTCGGATATTGCTGGTTACCATTTTGAGAAGGAGTTTGATGATTTTTGGGATGCTCTGCATCCCAAAAATCATCAAACTGCGTAAGCCCTGACGAGTTTAGGTGTCTGTTTCCTTGGGTGAGGCGATCGCATCCTCCGACACAGACCGGGGATCACGACTATTGGGAGTTCCCGACTTAGCTTCAGGCGCACGCTCCGGCGTTGCGGTGGACGTTGCTGCGTTGGTCGCCGTTGCTTTCGCCTTCGGGGCGGTTGGAGGCACCTCATTGCCTTCCAGCATAGATTTGGCATCTGGGTAAGGCGGCGGCTTGATGGCGGTTTCGGGGGTCGGTTCCGGTAAATTATCGACTTCTGCAATCGTTTCAACGACCAGCTTGGCGCTACTGCCACCCCCACCCAAGCGTTTCATTAACTGTGGTTTGGGATTGTGGTAAAGGAATAGGAGGCGATCGCCCGACTTCCAATCCTGCTTCAGATCGACCAGCTGAAGCTGATGGTTTCGTTGCACTAGCAACGGCAGCACGCGCCCGTTGTCGATGAGCGATCGCACATGCTTCAGTTGGCGTTCCCGATCGTCCCCTTCGCGAATCGTTGTCTCTCCGAGGCGCACATCGCGATCGCTCAGATAGCGAGTCCAGGTTTTGAGGGGAACCTGCGGAAGCAGTGCCGTTTTTACTTTTGATGCCTTTTCCGATGCCTCAGAGTTGGCAGCAGAATCGCTAGGAAGTAGGGTTAGCACATTGGGCAGATTAAATTCCTCTGCGGCTCGTTGTGCAATCACTCGGTTCACCGTTCCGTTTGATGTGACCGCGACAAAGGTTCCTGCAGCATCGATCCCCGCCTGTTCTAGCACAATGTTGTCGAGGGCACTGCTGGCGATCGCCCGCAGACCCTCAATTTCAGCCGTGCGACAGGCTTGCAGATCCGTGTCGATCAACACAGCTGTTTCCCCTTCCTCTTGAAACAGCCTTGCTATCAAGCGCCCTAATGGATTGCACCCGACCACAACAACACCCGTTGCATCCGTCGCATTGACCCGCAGCAACTGTGCCACCCAGCTTGCCGTGAGCCCCTGTAAGAAGACCGTCGAGATGATAGTGAGAAAGACCAGTGCCTTGATCGAATCTCCCCCAGTAATGCCTCGCTCTGTCAGCAAGATCGCAAATAGGGAAGCGACCGATGCTGACACAATGCCTCGGGGAGCAATCCATGACAAAAACATCTTCTGTCGCCAGTTCAGCTCCCGATTATCGAGGGTACAAACCCAGATATTCAGCGGACGCACCACAAACATTAGTACCGCCACCGTTAGCAATGCCCCTTTACCCAAGGCAAATAAACTAGCCAGGGAAAGGTCGGCAGACAACATGACAAATAAAACGGACACCGCCAGAATCGTGAGCTGGCCTTTGAAGCGGCGCAGGGGTCGTTCGTCAGGGATAGATGAGGCACGCAGTACTAAGCCAGCCACCACAGCTGTCATCAACCCGGCCTCACTGCGGATCAACTGGGCGAGCCCAAACAATCCCCAAATGCCAGCCAGCACTACCAAATTCTTCAGGTCATCTGACAGTATTCGATTGCGTTTGAGGGATTGACCCAAGGCCCAACCACCCAAGGCTCCGAGGCTACCCCCAATCCCCAAACGAACCAGCAGACCACTAATGACACTGAGGGGATCGGCTTCCCCATTGTTGAGAATGACGTCGAGCACAACCACCGCCAGAATGGCTCCAACGGGATCGATCAATACGCTTTCGCCTTCTAGCAGTACGGCAACGGGGCGCTCGACCTGTACTTGTTTGAGCAGCGGCGAGATCACCGTCGGCCCCGTCACCACCACGAGGGAGCCATAGAGAAATGCGATCGCCCAGGGAAATTCTCCCAGCCAATGGGCGGCCATCCCACCACCAATCAGCGTGACCAGGGTGCCCACCGTCACCAAATTGCGAAGGCTACCTGATACTTGGTTCAACCCTCGGATTTCCAGCGTGAGGCCACCCTCAAACAAAATGAGAGCAACCGAGAGAGCAACAATGACCTCCAGTCCGTCCCCAAACATTTGAGGATTCAGGATCCCGAGTACATCGTTTCCCAGTAAAATACCGAAAAGTAGCAGAAAAACAATGCTGGGAACCTTTAAGAAGTCTCCAACCACCTGTGCCCCTATTCCAGCGATCACTGCCACAATGACTTGCAGCATGAGCACTAGCGCTGTGTCCATTGCGGTCAGCTCATCCAGCATGATTTTTCGCAACTATACACTGCAATAGTATCGGAACCTCCTAGGGTTGGCAGCAGGGACTAGCGAATCTTATCCTAACTGCGGCCGGATTATCGTGTAAATGCAAGGTTTACGATAGATTGAATAGGACGCTGCCTTCGTAGGAGCACGCTACCTACAAAGGTATGGTGCGATCGTCTTCCGCAAAAGTTTGGGCTCTTTTTTCCAAAATGATCTCTCTTTCGCCAGTTTGCGAGTTCCGAGATATCCCCTATTTTTGAGCCAATTCAATGGCCTAGTATCTACCCTGCGAAAGGTAGGGCAAAGGATACAACCAGAGAAATATTTTGAAAACTGCCCTATCCAGTTGACCGTTTATGGGTGTTTGCTCAGAAAGTTGATGGTCGAGAGCCTCTGGCTCCTTTCTTCTCCTGTCCAATCCTTAATCTGCCGTTTGAACCTTGGGAATTGACCTCCGTAGCTACGTTTATATTGATCGCCTGCAATCTCAGCACGCGGCCTACCTTGGCACTGTTGCATTAGGCTTTTTGCCACTCCCCGGCGATGCCTCCCTTTGGGTTGAAGTGTCTCCTGGCATCGAAATCAATCACCTGATGGATAAAGCGCTAAAAGCAGCGGTTGTCCGTCCTGGGGTATTGATCACAGAGCGTTTGTATGGCCTGTTGGAGGTGCATTCTGGCAAGCAAGGGGAAGTTCATGCTGCCGGACGTGCCATTCTCGAAGCCATTGGCGTGAGGGCAAACGACTGCCTTCGACCCCGCATCATCTCAAACCAAATTATTCGCAACGTTGACGCCCACCACACCCAGCTGATTAATCGCAATCGGCGGGGACAAATGTTGTTGACGGGGCAAACCCTCTATATTCTTGAGGTCGAACCCGCGGCCTATGCTTCTCTGGCTGCGAACGAAGCAGAAAAAGCCGCCCTAATTAACATCCTGCAAATTTCCTCTGTGGGAACCTTTGGTCGTCTGTACCTGGGTGGCGAAGAGCGGGACATTATTGCGGGAGCCCGTGCTGCCGAAGCTGCCCTGGAAAGCCTGGGAGGTCGGGAACAGGGGAGCGATCGCCAAGAATAATCGCTCGTGCTTGCTGCATCCTATACCCGTAGAGCAGGCCATGCCCACCAGACTTTCATATATGCCGCGCTATTCTAATGGGCTGATGCAATGAGCTGGATTTTCCGGTTATCTAGCCGAATTTGCTATTCGCCCTGAATTATTGAGCAGCAGCCTGTTTCAAAGCCTCAATAATCTGAACGTTAGCAGCGGGGAAGGGGAATTGGTCGAGTTCATCCAAGGTAACCCAGCGAATTTCATCGCATTCGATTGGCTGCGGCTCACCCGAGAGGTGACGGCAATGGTGAACGTTGAGGGTAACCCGGAAATGGGAGTAGGCGTGATCGAGGCTGATCAGGCGATCGCCCACCTCAACTTCAACCCCCAGCTCCTCCTTAATTTCGCGCCGAATGCAATCTTCTACCGTTTCGCCTGGTTCAATCTTGCCGCCCGGAAACTCCCACAACCCACCGAGTAAGCCCGATGGTGGACGGCGATCGATCAAAATCTGCCCGGCCTCATTCCAGATAACGGCGACCCCAATCGATTTATGGGGAATGGGCGCTTTTTCTTCACGCATGGGCAACTCGTTTTGCATGTTTTGTTGAAAGGCTCGACAACCATCTGACCAGGGACAAGCCCCGCAATTTGGATTCCGAGGCAAACACACCGTTGCACCCAGATCCATCAATGCTTGATTAAACGCCCCCGGCTGCACTGGGTCAAGCACTTGGTCAGAAACCTGCCACAGCAATTTGGATGCCTGTTTCACCGGGCGCTTCGATGCTATCAGCCTTGTCAAGACCCGTTTTACATTGCCATCCAGAATAGAAATGGGCTGGTTAAAGGCTGCACTCAGGATGCCCCCTGCCGTGGTGCGCCCAATTCCCGGTAGGGCGATCACCTCGGGTAAGGTGTGGGGAAATTCGCCTTGATGCTGGGTCATCATTTGCTGCGCCGCCTGGTGCAAGTTACGGGCGCGGGCATAGTAACCCAGTCCTTGCCAAAGCTTGAGAACCTGGTTTTGATCGGCGGCGGCCAGGTCGGCGATCACAGGCAACACCTCCAGCCATCGGGTGTAGTAGGGGATCACCGTCTTCACCTGGGTTTGTTGCAGCATGATTTCCGAGATCCAAATGGCATAGGGATCGCGGGTTCTGCGCCAGGGCAAATTGCGTCCCTGCTCGGCATACCACTGGAGTAATTGCTGGCGGAGGGCGGATACAACAAAACTCGGCAGCTCCTCAGGGGAATCTACCGAGTGATCAGGGTTAGAAATACGTTGTCGTTTTGTCGATACCCGCTTCACAGTCTTCTCTTGGAAACAAATCCGAACATGTGAGGCTCAATCCAGCGGATTTGGATTGGCACGCTTAAGATTGCGCGGTGTCTGTAGTGGAGTCTAGCGATCGCTCGAATGCTAGGCGTTGCTCCGCGTTGCGCAGGAAGTAGCCACTCATCATCGCCGATACGAGTAGCCGTCCCAGGTGCTCACGGCTAGTTGTGACAGCGATGTCGAAATGCTCAGAGGGCAAACCGCCTAACAAGCCAACCATATTGCGCTCCATGACCTGAAACACTTCACGGGATTCGGGCTTAGAAAGCTTGGCGATCGTTTCGGGACTCATTTCCTGAACATATTGCAGCAACTGGCCTCCTTGCTCGCCGTTGCTACCAAATAAACCTGAAATCTGCTTAGGTGTGTCGTTCACGATGGGAACCTCTTGAGCAGTGCATTAGTGAGTTGAATCCCTTCATTCAATCGGTAGATTCAACATGCTCTTACTGTATCAACGGGGAAAGCTGGCGGAGGTGGGCGTAGCCGTACCCTCTAGGGCAGGGTTTACCGTCCGCAGCGCCTTGCTTTATAAAATCCCGCTTGGTGAAGCCCAAAAAATTAGGGTATGACAGCAATGCACTCAATTTCCACGCGGACATCTTTGGGAAGACGGGCAACTTCCACACAGGCTCGGGCGGGGGGCGAATCTTCGCCAAAGGCTATGGCATAGACGCCATTGACGATCGCAAAATCATTCATGTCTGCCAAAAAGACCGTCGTTTTTACGACATCCTTGAAGGTTGCTCCAGCCGCATCCAAAATGCTTTGCAGGTTTGCCAGGACTTGTTGGGTTTGCTGGGCCACATCATCTCCCCCAACGATCCCCCCAGTCTTCGCATCCAGGGCAATTTGCCCGGAGACAAACACCATCCGCCCCTGAGTGGCGATCGCCTGACTGTAAGGCCCTACAGGAGCCGGAGCTGCACTGGTTTCAATTATTTCTCGCATAGCCAATCTTTCCTTCAGACAACCTTTCCTTCAG
>JBCBSJ010000078.1:0-19270 GCA_039819245.1 Cyanobacteria bacterium J06638_20 | reverse complement strand
GAGGGAATTATGACCAGTTCAGACCGCGTAGTGCTTATCGGTGTCGCAGGGGATTCTGGCTGCGGCAAATCCACGTTTCTCCGGCGTCTTGCCGATCTGTTTGGTGAAGAGATGATGACTGTCATCTGTCTGGATGATTACCACTCCCTCGATCGCAAGCAGCGGAAGCAAGTCGGTGTTACTGCGTTAAATCCCAAAGCCAATAACTTTGATCTGATGTACGAGCAGATTAAGGCACTGAAGGAAGGGAAATCCATCGAAAAGCCCATCTATAACCACGAGACAGGCCTGCTTGACCCTCCGGAAACCATCCATCCCAACCGCATTGTTGTTATTGAAGGGCTGCACCCCATGTATGACGAGCGGGTACGCAGCCTGCTCGACTTCAGTGTCTATCTGGATCTCGACGATGAAGTGAAGATTGCCTGGAAGATTCAACGGGACATGGCCGAGCGGGGTCACACCTACGAAGATGTGCTGGCAGCCATCAATGCACGTCGCCCCGACTTCGATGCCTACATCGATCCACAGAAGCAGTACGCTGATGTCGTTATCCAAATCCTTCCCACCAAGCTGATTAAGGATGATACAGAGCGCAAGGTCTTGCGGGTGCGGATGATTCAGCGAGACGACGTCGAAGAGGTTACGCCTGTCTATTTGTTCGATGAAGGTTCGACTATCGACTGGATTCCTTGCGGACGAAAGCTTACATGCTCCTATCCTGGCATTCGTCTCCACTATGGCCCCGATGAGTACTACGGTCATAGTGTTTCGGTGCTAGAGGTGGACGGCCAATTCGATCGCCTCGAAGAAGTGATCTACATCGAAAGCCACTTGAGCAATGTCTCTTCTAAGTACTACGGAGAGGTAACGGAGCTATTGCTGAAGCACAAGGAATACCCGGGTTCCAACAATGGTACAGGGTTGTTCCAAGTGCTCGTTGGTCTGGAAATGCGCTCCGCCTATGAGCGGCTGGTGAGCAGCGGTGCATCGATGGCGGCAAAAGCTGCAACAAACTAGCAGCGATCGCCCAGATTGCAGCTTAAAAGTCCATCTGGGCAACCAAGGCTGGAACAAACTGTAGCCAAGCGGTACTGAACAAATATTGAAAATGCAGGCAGTCAAACGCCTGCATTTTTTTCTGCGATCCTGAGTACAGAACAAACACGAGCCCAAACGGCACAAGCACAATCGGGATGAAGCCTAGGCTTCACCCCGATTGTGCTTTTATAGAGTTCGATATAGGGGGTTCGAAATAGGAGGTCAGGTTCTGTATATCGCGGTCTACATAGAAACTTGAAACATGGGAACGCGCTAGCGCGTCGGACAGCTATTTTTTGCCTTCGGTACGAGCATAATCATCCTGGTATCGAATGATGTCATCCTCGCCGAGGTAATCCCCGTTTTGCACCTCAATAAGAACAAGAGGTATAACACCAGGGTTCTCAAGACGGTGCTGAGTGCAGGGGGGAACGTAGGTAGATTGATTGGTGAACAGCAGGATATCTTTCTCTCCACAAATAACACGAGCCGTTCCGGAAACAACGATCCAATGTTCGCTGCGGTGGTGGTGCATCTGAAGACTGAGACGATGCCCAGGCTTGACTTCAATGCGCTTAATTTTATAACCAGCTGCTTCCTCAAGGATGGTGAAAGAGCCCCAAGGGCGTAACTCGGTTGCCGCTATACCCTTACCCATACTTGGAGCAGGGAGTACTGTAGGCTGAGTCAGTTCTTTCGCTTGCGTCACGATACTTCTCCTTAGCTATTACACGACCGTTCGACTTGAGCCTCGAGAACTCTGAGAAGGTTCTTAGCCTGACTTGTACTCGTTAGCGCCAGAAGCGACGCAGAACTTTTTTTCTTATCGCTATAAGCAACAATACAAAACCAACTTCGGCTATGTCACTACCTTCCACAAGACGTTCATCGAAACTACATACACTCTGGCACAACTGCTTCCATACTTTAGGCATCTTACAGCGGTCTCCCTCAGGGGAAGTCCACCCAAAAAAACGGAAATCATCCATCTTGTTCGCTGTAAATTTCCTGTGAAATTACGGAGTCGGTTGGGCAAAAATCCCAATACCGTTATGCACCCTTGCGGCGGTGTGGGGTGGGCGATTGATGAGTTGACCGCCAAGATACAACGACGTCGAACTCCCACCATCTAAGTTCAAACCATCGATCGCCCCTAACTGCTGTAGAATTTGTGCCATTTCTCCCAGGGTGGGGCCGCGACCATTGATACGGCGCTGGACAGCCACGAGCAACAGCGTATCGTTAGCGGTACGGCCGATCGCACTACGCGCCGCCTGCTGTTGGGCAAATGAAGTCGAAAACTGCTCTTGCTGGGCATTCAACACAATCTGGTTGTTGGCGAGCAACAGCGGTCCCGCCCCGACAATATGGGGAAACGGGTCGAAGGCATTGGGGAGGGTTTCGTAGGAGAGCTGCAGGTTACTGCGCAGCGGAAGGCGATCGCTCACTCGGTCATCCCCCCGCGACACGAGCAGATAGCCATCGCTGGGGATAGGGAATGTTCCTTCTCCGGCAACTTGGGCAAACCGCTGATCGACAATCTGATTTTGCTGTACGACCAGAATCGTTTCGTTATCCAGGATGGGGGTGTAGGTTTCGCCCCACTCCCTTGTGTAGCGAGAAATGCCCGTGCCCACATAGCCACTGTTCAAGGAAAACAGGGGTAAGGTTTCCCCCAAATCGGTAAAAACGGCTTCGCGCACCGTGAGGCGGTTGAACAGGAGGTCACCTTGGCTGCTCCAGGCGATCGCCCCCCGGTTCAAGATGGGGCCAGAGAACCAACGAGTATCGCGGCGAATGGCCCCCAGGGGTAGGCGATTATTGCGATTGAAGAAGCCTGCATTAATGGCCGCCGCCGATTGCCATTGCCGTGACATGGTCACCAGTGGCGAGGTGCCGGGCTGGGCAGCGGGGTCGCTCCAAATGGGTCGGAGCTGCACAAGCGGATCGCGGGGATTGACCTCAAGCCAGGTGACAGGAAACGTGCCGCTGCCAATGGAGATAGGCTGTTGCCGCCAGCGGAGTCCAGAAGACCACTGGATATTGCGAACCGGCGCATCATCTGGGCGTAGATCGATGACGAGGCGGTTGGGGTTTGGCAAGGTGAAGAAAACAGGGTTTGTGCCGTCGGTGCCGCTCACCTGCAAGATGGTTTGGTCGCCACTCTGTTGCACTGAGTAGCGGGCAAAGCGGTTTCCAGGGCGGGTATCGGCGTTGGCAGCAGCGATCGCCCCGGCATTCATCGTGCCGCTAATCTGCAGTTGGAAGCCATTGCTCTGGGGCGTAAAGTTCCAGGTGGTCGCCCCAGCCAAGTCAACGACGAAGCGATCGCCCCAGGACTGCAAACCCCGGCGAACGCTGATAATTTCTGCGGGAGGCGTGTCGATCTGCAAGACCGAACCATTTTGGGAGACAGCCCAGCCCATCGCTTCGGCTAAGGGCACGATGTCGAGGTAGCGGAACTGCCCATCATTCCAAGCTGATAACACCATCGGCTGAACGTCAGGGTCAGAGAACCATTGCACAGGCTGTTGCCTTGGATTACTGGTGTCCAACAGCCTCAAGCTGAGGTGCCGCCATAGCCCCGTATCAGCAACACCGACTCGACCAGATTGGGCATTCCAGGCGATCGGCACCGTGCTGCCGTTAATCCGTACCTGATCCCCCTGGTGGTTCCCCTCAATGGTAATGCCAGCGGCAAAAACTGGTTGATTGAAGGGAAAACCCCGGAGGAGATCCGTGGACGGGGTCGGCGCAAGCGCCCCTGCGACAAAAGCCAACCCACCGATTGCTAGTAAGCAACGACGCAACGATCGGCGGATGAAGAATTTTCTTCTGGCAGAGCGGGGTTGGGGCAAGCGGGGGGTGTCGGAGCGAGAGACAGGGCGCATGGTTATTTCACGAACGGCGATATATTTGTCGGGACGAGAAACAGCATGAACAGTTCCAGCTGTAACGCGCGGTTCCTGCTTGCCATTCCTATATATCAAGGCTCAATTATTGCTCATCAGGACTAAGCCGCAGGGAATGGCGTAAGCTTTCTTGTCAATTTTGCAGCGATCTACTAAAGGCCATCTATGACGATTCCTACGAGCAGCTTCAGCCGTTCTCGGTTGTAGCAAACACTCGCAGTATTTGCATGAGCCGTATGAATCACATGAATGAACGACTGAGATGGATTTTCCCCCAATATTTGGGATAAATAACGAAGGGGAGCTTGCAGCATTTGGACGGCGTGCAACATTATTTTGCACACCGTCTGGTCGAAAACTGTTTGAGAAGCCTTGGGTCGAAAATATCTTGACAGCCGTCAGGTCAAAGATTGCAAAGGTTTCGCCCTTTCGACTAATATAATTGTCTCTCTTAATTTGTCTAACTTTTAAGTACTGTGTCGACCTTTTACAAAGGTTGGTAGACTGCTTAACCATTGCACCGACAAGGGTGATGAAACAGTCAAAGCCATTGGGTTGGTGAGTTGAAGCGTTTCGGCTACCGACTCCATATCCGGATTGGTACGAGAAGGTTAAACGCCAGGCGTAGGGAGTAACGCTGATTCCATCATCAGTTCATGAAATGGTGACCTGTTTCACCGCTCCTTGATCGTTTCGGCTCCAGAGTGTCGAGAATCCGTCTAGAGTGAGAATTAGTTGGAGCTGTGTCTTCTGCACTCACTGATTCTGTTGGGTTCACGATTGTTTGTGTACGGGTCGGGGATTGTGAGCTGAAGCAATCGGCCTGAGGGAATGGTGCAAATGTCCTGATGAATGCAACATCGGGCGATCGCCTCTTCTCTCGATTTTCCATAGCAACGAACAGTTTTGAAGGCTTGTCAGGTCAATTTCATATGGGTGACAACGGCGTGAACAGAACGAAAGCAATGGGTTTGGCACAGGTAGAAACGGGCGGTTACCCCGGCCAACGATGGTTGGTGGAAGAACGGGATGCATGTGGCGTTGGCTTCATTGCCGACCAACAGAGTCGCGCCAGTCATGATCTGGTCACAAAAGGCCTGAAGGCGCTGAGTTGCTTGGAGCATCGCGGAGCCTGCAGCGCCGATCGCGATTCGGGCGATGGGGCTGGGGTGATGACGGCGCTTCCCTGGGAATTGCTCCGTCCCTGGCTAGCCGAGCAGGGACATGGGGATATCAACCTGGAACAGGTGGCGGTGGGAATGGTCTTCCTGCCCAACCAAGACGCAGCGGCGGCGATCGCTCGCCAGACCGCCGAACAAATCTTGAAAGAAGGGGGCTTTACGGTACTCGGCTGGCGTTCGGTGCCCGTACTCCCAGAGGTTTTGGGAGTGCTGGCGCGTGAAAATCAGCCCACCATCGAGCAACTATTTGTGCAGTCAACGCTGACGGGAAATGATCTAGAGCGGCGGCTATTTTTGATGCGGAAGCGGATGTTACGGGCGCTGGGAGCCGCCGCCGCACAGTCAGCAGACCATACCCTGGCTGCACAGGACTTCTACATGTGCTCCTTCTCCAGCCGCACCATTGTGTACAAGGGGATGGTGCGATCGGCGGTGCTGGGCGAGTTCTACCTCGATCTGCAAAATCCGGCTTACCAAAGCGCGTTCATCGTGTATCACCGTCGCTTCAGCACGAACACGATGCCCCGCTGGCCGTTGGCACAGCCGATGCGCCTCGTCGGACACAATGGCGAAATCAACACGCTGCTAGGCAACATCAACTGGATGGCAGCACGGGAAGCGGATCTGAGCCACGAGTGCTGGGGCGATGAGCTGCCGGATTTGATGCCATCGGTGAATGCGGAGAATAGCGACTCGGCCAACCTGGATAATGTGCTGGAACTGTTGGTGCGATCGGGTCGCGACCCCGTTACAGCCCTCATGCTGATGGTGCCCGAAGCCTACAACAATCAGCCCGATCTGGCCGATTACCCAGAAATTGTTGATTTCTACAACTTCCACAGCGGTATCCAAGAGCCTTGGGATGGCCCTGCATTGCTGGTCTTCAGCGATGGTTGCGTCGTGGGAGCCAGCTTAGATCGCAATGGCTTACGCCCGGCTCGTTATGTCATTACCCAAGAGGGCTACATCATTGTTGCCTCGGAAGCAGGCGTGGTGGATGTACCAGAAGCGCAGATTGTCGAGAAAGGCCGCTTAGGGCCAGGGCAGGCGATCGCCTTTGACCTAATGAGCCAGGAAGTGGTGAAGAATTGGGAAATGAAGCGCCGGGTTGCTACCCAACATCCCTATGGAGAATGGCTGGCACAACACCGCAAGACCCTTGCCTCCGTGCCGTTTCAATCTGCCTCTCAGGTAGACAGCCCCACCCTGCTACGGCAGCAGGTGGCCTTTGGCTATACCTCCGAAGATATGGAAATGATCATTCAGGACATGGCCTCGCGGGGTAGCGAACCGACCTTCTGCATGGGTGATGATATTCCGCTGGCGGTGCTGTCGGATAAGCCCCGACTGCTCTATGACTACTTCAAGCAGCGGTTTGCCCAGGTGACGAACCCACCCATCGACCCCCTGCGCGAAAAACTGGTGATGTCCCTGGAAGTGCATCTAGGACAACGGCATAACCTGCTGGAGGAAACACCGGAACATGCGCGGTTGCTAACGCTGAAATCGCCGATTCTGAACGATGGCGAACTGGCAACCATCCAAAACCATGTCGATTTCCCGGCATCCACCCTTTCGACGCTGTACGATATCTCAGCTGGCCCCGAAGGATTGCAGCAAGCGATCAATGATCTCTGCCAAGGAGCAGCGGCAGCGGTACGCGAGGGGAAAGAAATTCTGGTCTTAAGCGATCGCACCTTTGCCCAGACAAACAACGCGTTGCTTACGCCCAACCTGACCTATATCCCGCCGATGCTGGCCGTTGGCGCGGTACACCACCACCTGATTCGTCAGGGCTTGCGGATGCGGGCATCGCTGGTGGTGGATACGGCGCAATGCTGGAGCACCCATCACTTTGCTTGCCTGATTGGCTATGGAGCCAGTGCCGTGTGCCCTTACATGGCATTGGAATCGGTACGCCACTGGCACAGCGACCCCAGAACCCAAAGCCTAATGGGTCGGGGCAAGCTGGATCCTATCTCCATTGAGCAAGCCCAGCAAAACTACCGCAAGGCTGTACAGTCAGGTCTGCTGAAAATCCTCTCGAAGATGGGCATCTCGCTCCTTTCTAGCTACCACGGTGCGCAGATTTTTGAGGCGATTGGTATCGGTGCCGATTTGCTCAACCTGGGCTTCAAGGGTACCGCGTCGCGCCTGGGCGGCCTGAGTCTGGTGGATCTGGCGAGCGAAGTCATCACCTTCCATAGCCGAGCTTTCCCCGAACTCAACCAGAAGAAGCTGCAAAACTATGGGTTTGTGCAGTACCGCCCCGGCGGGGAGTACCACATGAATAGCCCAGAGATGGCGAAGCAGTTGCATAAGGCAGTTAGCAACAAGAGCGCCGACCACTACGAGCTGTACATGAAGCATCTGGAGGGTCGCCCCCTCACGGCACTACGGGACTTGCTGGACTTTAAGAGCGATCGTCCTTCCATTCCATTAGATGAGGTGGAGTCGGCCACCGAGATTGTGAAGCGATTCTGCACTGGGGGCATGTCCCTAGGAGCGCTGTCGCGGGAAGCCCATGAAACACTGGCGATCGCCATGAACCGCATCGGCGGCAAGTCCAACTCTGGCGAAGGTGGCGAAGATCCCAGTCGCTTCCAGGTATTGCAGGATATCAATGGCTCGGGTACTTCTAACACCTTCGCCCACTTGAAAGGTTTACAGAATGGCGATACAGCCAATTCAGCCATCAAGCAAGTGGCCTCCGGTCGCTTTGGAGTGACCCCGCAATACCTGATGAGCGGGAAGCAAGTGGAAATCAAAATGGCGCAGGGAGCCAAGCCCGGCGAAGGTGGCCAATTGCCAGGGAAAAAAGTCAGCCCCTATATCGCGATGCTGCGGCGCTCAAAGCCTGGAGTCACACTAATTTCGCCGCCACCCCACCATGACATCTATTCCATCGAAGACCTGTCGCAATTGATCTTTGACCTGCATCAGATCAATCCGCTGGCGAAGGTGTCGGTGAAGCTGGTCTCCGAAGTGGGCATTGGGACGATCGCCGCTGGCGTAGCCAAAGCAAACGCCGATGTTATCCAAATCTCCGGCCATGATGGCGGAACCGGCGCATCACCCCTGAGCTCCATTAAGCATGCTGGAAGCCCCTGGGAACTAGGTCTGACAGAAGTACATCGGGTACTGATGGACAATCAACTGCGCGATCGCGTCATCCTCCGGGTCGATGGCGGCCTCAAAACCGGATGGGACGTAATCATGGGGGCCTTGATGGGAGCCGAGGAATTTGGCTTTGGCTCCGTGGCGATGATTGCCGAAGGCTGTATCATGGCGCGGATTTGCCACACCAACAACTGCCCCGTCGGTGTTGCCAGCCAGCGGGAAGAACTGCGGAAGCGGTTCACCGGCATTCCCGACCATGTGGTGAATTTCTTCTTGTTCGTTGCGGACGAAGTGCGATCGCTCCTGGCACGGCTGGGTTATCGCACGCTGAACGACATCATCGGGCGGGCAGATTTGCTCACCCCCCGGCCGAACGTCAGCATCACCAAAACTCAGTCGCTCAACTTGGACTGCCTGACACAACTGCCCGACACCCGCAGCGATCGCTCCTGGCTAGAGCATGAAGCGGTTCACAGCAACGGTTCTGTGCTGGATGATGAACTGTTGCAGGATGCCGACATTCAATCAGCAATCGCACAACATGCAAGTGTCGAGAAGACTTACAAAGTGGTCAACACGGATCGCACCGTGGGTGCACGAGTATCGGGGGCGATCGCCAAACGTTATGGCGACGCGGGCTTTGAAGGTCAACTCACTCTCAATTTTGAGGGCAGCGTCGGTCAGAGTTTCGGAGCCTTTAACCTGGCAGGCATGACTCTGCGGCTGACAGGGGAAGCCAATGACTACGTGGGCAAAGGGATGAACGGCGGCGAAATCACTATCACGCCACCTACCGATGCGACCTACGACCCGGCGCACAACGTGATCATTGGGAATACTTGCCTGTACGGGGCAACGGGTGGTCGCCTCTTCGCCAGCGGTCATGCAGGCGAACGCTTTGCCGTGCGGAACTCCAAAGGGCAAGCAGTGACTGAAGGGGCTGGAGACCACTGCTGCGAGTACATGACGGGTGGCATTGTGGTTGTGCTAGGTCGCGTCGGCCGCAACGTCGGCGCAGGCATGACGGGTGGCCTCGGCTACTTCCTGGATGAAGATGGAGGGTTTGGCGATCGCATCAACCCTGAAATCGTCTCCATCCAACGCATCATCAGTGTGGAGGGAGAACAGCAGTTGAAGGAACTGATCAACGCCCATGTTGCCCATACCCAAAGCACCAAGGGACAACAGATTCTGGATAACTGGGATGCCTATCTGCCGAAATTCTGGCAGGTCGTGCCCCCTTCAGAAAGCGGAAACCCAGCGGTTGTTGCGGCTCCTGAAAAGGTTCTGACCGCGACCCTTTAAGGTCGTAGCGCAAATAGCCAAGTCACACGAGAAAACAGGGGCGCTATAATCGCGCCCCTGTTTTGATTGGTCAAAGCTAGCGATCGCTGTCAGCCACCAAATCTAGTGGACAAACGTCGGCTCCAGAGATTGTGGGATTGCCGTAACCCATGTAGCGGAGTGGCCCAGTGGGTGCATCACTAGGGTCACTATTGTCCGACAACTGATCATCTAGCGCGACCAAGTAGTCCTGGGCAGCCCTGCAGGCGTCGTCTCGTGAATCATCACCATCCCAGCGATCGCTCATTCGGCGAGCCGCTTCGGTGATGGGAGCATCGGGATAGTGAAGGCGAATCCAGCGCTCCCAGTTTCTGAACTGTCGGTCATCATCATCCATCATTTCCATCACCATCAACCGAAAGGCGGCAAATTGTCGGCTACTGTCATACACACTGCCAGGAGTGAAATCTGGGACGTCGTCGTTGAGCGAATCATCCTCAATGATTTGGCGATAGAGCTCAGCGGCGCGATCGTCATCCCCTTGTTCCAACCGATAATTAGCCTCATACAGAAGATGGAAGCGATAGTCACTGGGATCCCAACGGATATCATTCAAGGTCATGGCACTGCCATCCCAAGCCCAGATCTCCGTGCGAATGCGCTGAATCCCAGCTCCGACACTGCCATATGTACCACCACGGATGAGTAAATCGGGGCGGCGATCGCCCGTTTCATCCGTGGCCGATTCCACCTCAGCGTAGGGCATCACTACCGATCGGCCATCGGTATCGAAAGATGGAGCCTGAGAAATGAGGGAGCGAACAGCCCCATCCTGGTAGCTGAGGACGGTGTAGCTCTGGACGCAGGTGTGGGCTCCGCAAATCTGACGCTGTAGCAGCAGTTCAGGTTCGCGATCGCCCGTGTAATCCTGAAACGCAATTACCTCAGGCGCTGTCAGATCAAAATCTTGGGAGAGGGGAATGGGATCATCCTGCGTTCCCAGGCGAAAGTAATCTTCTGGCTCAAGGTAGCGATAAAGTAGCGCTTCCCCGATGATCCAGAAATCACCAGAACTCCCCCATGATTTGGGATTTGGATCGAAACTCAGGCTCAAAAGCCACTCATCCTGCCCATCGCCATCCACATCAAACAGCTGAAGATCTTCAGGACGGTTGATCCAGCTTGCAGCTTGCAGATCCCTTTGCACCTGCTCTGGATCCGTTCCGTCCTGCCATTGGTCTTCGAGCCATGCGATTAGAGCTTCGGTGGGAACCCACTGTTGGACAAGATCAGGATCAAGGGATCGGAGGTCTTGACGGTCTAGCCAGTTTCGCAATTCGACATCAGCCATCCGGCGAGGAATGCCATCGCTATAGGTCGGCGGTGTATAGCTACTGAGGCGCACATCTGTCGCATCCCCATTGATGTGAAACACCCAGTTAGGGGTGTCATCGGGCATTACGGCTGACCGTTGGATGACGACGCGCCAGCCCCAAATGGCAATTTCCTGGCACCCTTGGTTGGGCGGTGGGGTGATGCCCATGCATCCATCCCAGACTTGGGATTCGGAGGAAATGACGCGCAACTCATTCACGGGGACGTTGAGTTGACGGCCTACCTCAGTCAAGAGGCGATCGCGCACTGAGGTAGGTATTTCAGCGGATATGTCTTCGGCTAGGCGAAGGGTGTCTCCGGTCACATCCACGTGATAGACCCAGTTTTGGTTTCCAGCGCTTACTTCCAATCGCCAGCCTTCCACCATGATTTGCAGGCATGATTCAGCGGGATTGCCTAATCCGAGGCAACTGTCTGTCCAGATTTGGCTGTCATAGCTCAGAATCGACACCTCGTTGACGGGAATGTTGCGTTGCCGAGCGATCGCGCGCAGCAGGCGATCGCGCACCGAGGTCGGGATTGCATCAGATGTATTGTCAGCCAGACGGATGGTATCTCCGGTTTCGTCGGTGTGATAGATCCAGCTTTGGTCTCCGTCGGTCACCTCCAACCGCCAGCCATCCACCATAACTTGCAGGCACAGTTCGTTAGGACCGCCCAGTTCCAGACAGCCATCGGTCCAGGTTTCGCTGGTGTAGGTCAGAACATGCAGACGATCGAAGGAGATTGCTAGGTCACGGGAGGCTGTGCGCCGTACCTGGCTAACCAAGGTATTGGAGGGAAACCGCCGACTTTGGGCGATCGCAGTAGACGACTGAGTGGGGGTGTTGGGATTGGGAGCGATCGCCCCCAACACCGATGAAGCGCTGGTTCCCAGCAACGTGAGAGACAGCATCAGACTGGACGCAAGAAAGCGGTGGGCTACAGGAAATCCACGGCGTACCATCGTTACAATTCCTTTCAACGCGTAGTTGTGTGAATGAATCAAATCAAAATCTGTTGACTTGAAGGGATAGAGCGAAGGGGGCGTGGTGTTTAAAGATACCTTCAACTTAACGAGGGGGTTGAAGGCGATATCTGTGGTTACAGATTCAGATACAATTTCCATCGCGGAAGAATGGATCCTTCCCAAAACCACAGTTCTCAACCTTACTCGTCCTGATATTTCGAGCAAAAGCGGTCATGTGGGCGTGATCGAATCACCTGAAAGGTTGACCAAATGGATTAGAGCACTGTTCGATTCTTTGCATGCTGGGTTCGGAGAAACATTGTTCCGGCAACGGCTCACGGCGATCGCCATCAACCATCACCGCTTATCAATAGCCGCCCGTCGGAATCGACAGTAGCGTTTCTTGGATCCCTCACTCCCCTTATAATGAGGGCTGAAAACATTACTCCACCTGGCAACCGTGACTCTGACACCCATTTCTCCATCAAACCCTCAGCCCACAACACTTCAGCGCCCCGATGCCCAGGGGCGGTTTGGGCAGTTTGGTGGTAAGTATGTTCCCGAAACCTTGATGCCCGCTTTGGCAGAGTTGGAAACAGCCTTCTACCACTACCAAAAGCAAGCCGATTTCCAGGCGGAGTATCAAAACCTGCTGCGGGATTATGTGGGGCGTCCCAGTCCGCTATATTTTGCCGAACGGCTGACCCAGCATTATGCCCGACCCGACGGCACCGGGGCACAGATTTATCTGAAGCGCGAAGACCTCAACCATACCGGAGCGCACAAAATTAACAACGCCATCGGCCAAGTGTTGCTGGCAACTCGGATGGGGAAGAAGCGCATCATTGCCGAAACCGGAGCCGGACAGCATGGCGTGGCAACAGCGACAGTCTGTGCCCGCTTTGGCCTCGATTGCGTCATCTACATGGGCGTCCATGACATGGAGCGGCAGGCGCTGAATGTGTTTCGGATGCGGCTGATGGGCGCAGAGGTGCGTCCCGTGGAATCTGGAACCGGAACCCTAAAGGATGCAACCTCAGAAGCCATCCGTGACTGGGTTACCAACGTGGAAACAACCCATTACATCCTCGGCTCCGTCGCGGGTCCCCATCCCTATCCCATGATGGTGCGCGATTTCCACAACGTGATTGGGGAAGAAACCCGCGCCCAGTGCCAGGAAAAATGGGGCGGCTTGCCCGACATCTTGCTGGCCTGTGTAGGCGGCGGATCCAATGCCATGGGACTGTTCCACGAGTTTGTGAATGATGCCTCTGTGCGGCTCATTGGCGTCGAAGCCGGGGGCGAAGGACTGCAATCGGAAAAACATGCAGCGACCCTAACCCGTGGGCGGGTGGGTGTGTTGCATGGAGCCATGAGCTATCTGCTACAAGACCAAGACGGGCAGGTGGTGGAACCCCATTCCATTAGCGCCGGGTTGGATTACCCCGGTGTTGGCCCAGAGCATAGTTTCCTCAAGGATCAGGAACGCGCGGAATACTACAGCGTGACCGATCAGGATGCCCTGGATGCCTTTCAACGCCTCTCGCAATTAGAGGGCATCATTCCAGCGCTAGAAACCGCCCATGCGATCGCCTACCTGGAAACCCTCTGCCCTCAGCTTGAAGGTAGCCCCCGCATCGTCATCAACTGCTCCGGCCGCGGCGACAAGGATGTGCAAACAGCCGCGAAACATCTCGACCTGTAATGCGTCCTACAACAAAAGCGTTTAAGTCGACCAGGACTCATGCGAACTTCGCAGAATCCTGACTCAATCCGTTGATGCTGCGAGTGCAATGCACCCACAGCATCAATACCGTGCGTAAGTCCTATTGAGGAGAACCGATAATGAAACGATTGGGAATGAGTCACTGGGGCATTGCTGTCCTGCTCAGTGGCGTATTCAGTGCTGCACAGGCTTGTGAAGTCAACTCGGCGATCGCCCCTCCATCCACCCCTCAAACAGCCTCGCCGGAGCTGGCTCAAGCCGATCCACAGGCCGACAGCATGATGGATAGCATCGAACAAGCCGTGTTCGAGCAAATCAACGCCCACCGCCAATCCATCGGCCTCCAACCCCTAGAATCCAATCCAGCGATCATCGCCCAAGCACGAGAGCATAGCCAAAGCATGGCCACCGCAGGCGATCTCAGCCATAATGGGTTTTCAGACCGCGTTTCGGCGATCGCCTCCACCCTCAGCTACAGTAGTGCCGGAGAAAACGTGGCCAGCAACCAAGGCTTCTCCGACCCAGTCGCCCAAGCCGTAGAAGGCTGGCTTAACAGTACCGGCCACCGAAACAACATCGAAGGCGACTTCAACACCACAGGCATCGGCGTCGCCCAAGCCACCGATGGAACCTACTACTTCACCCAAATTTTCATCCAAACCCGCTAACCCGCTGATCTCAGCGTTCAGTGATCAGCGATTTTCCGTGCGCGGTGCGCACGGAAAATCCGCCGTTGCCAACAAAAACCGAGAGGTTAATAGGGAAACCAAAACCTGCGTTAACCGGATGCCTCCCACAGATGCGAAGCGGCTAAACGCCTCCAACCACAAATCCCTTGCTGAAGGAGTCCCTTTTGACAAAGGGGGTCTGGGGGAACGAGCTTCGTTCCTCCAGTCAGGGGGTTTGGGGGGCGACGCGCCCCCAAATCAGGTTTCAACCAACCACCACCAACTCTCTAGCTTCATGAGCAAAACTCGTTAGATCCCTACATCCAACTTTTCAGCACCCATCGCTGTGTCGGCTGCTAGGCTTAGAACCATAGGCTTTCTGGAGCTAAACGTTTTAGGCAGATTGGCAAGACATATGGCTGTAGCAGATTTTCAAGTGTGCGATCGCGACCTCACCGATGAGGTACTCGCAGAATTCCTAGAAGCAGAGGCGATCGCCGCTGACACCGAAACCATGGGATTACTTCCCCATCGCGATCGCCTCTGCCTCGTGCAACTCTGCGACCCCCGAGGAAATCTTGCCGTCGTGCGCATCGAACGGGGACAAACCACCGCCCCCAACCTCAAAAAGCTAATGGAAGCGCCCAACATTACCAAAGTCTTTCACTTTGCCCGCTTCGACCTAGCAACCCTAAAACTGCACCTCGGCATCGCAACCAATCCCACCTTTTGCACCAAACTCGCTAGCAAACTCGCCCGCACCTATACTCCAAAACATGGACTCAAAGATCTAGTGATGGAGCTAGAGCGCGTTGAACTCGACAAAAGCTCCCAATGCTCCGATTGGGGCAATGCCGCCAATCTTTCCGACGAACAACTGCGCTATGCTGCCAACGATGTACGCTACCTACTGAGCGTTCGCCAAAAGCTGATCGAAATGCTGGAACGAGAAGATCGCCTTGAACTGGCCTATCGCTGCTTCGACTGCCTGCCCACCTTTGTGGATCTGGACTTAATGCAATACTCCTCAAACATTTTTGACCATTGAGTCTACGCCACTTAACATCACATCCACACATTCAGGTTGCAGGATCCAAGATCGGTCTGTAATGGGAAGAAAATCTGAAGGCATGTTTTGTTTTTCCGGAATCAGACAGCAGGGCCTAGAAAGGTTTAGCGACAAACGCTAATCGTCCCTGGCAAACGGCCTCTGGCTATGGCTTTGAGCGACTTTCGCCAAAGTCTTTCACAGCTATGAGTCCGAAATTTTCGCATGTCTGAATAATGAACATGAACGCGGCAGTTTACACCGAAGATCTCCAGAGCTTACAAGCGATTTTGCACGGCTGGTTAGAGGGCACACCTCTCGACTTCCAATGCACCTCTCAAGAAGGTGCATTGATGATATTGGGCCAGCATTCTGCCGAGTTACGACTAGAAGCCAGTGACCTGCTACGGCACCTAGAGCGCCGTATCCAAGCCTTACAACTGCGCTTTGTCCAACAGGCTCGGCTCTATCTCCGCATCAAAGGAGAAACCCGCCCCTACGCGCAGCGTTTTTTCTTAATCCAGCCGCCCCCGCCACCCCCACCAATCGCAACAACCAAGGCAAGTTTTCAGTCCTTCACAACGGCGGACACCACGAACCAACCAACGGATAACGACGAATTCTGGGCGGTCTCCGACGAAGAATTAGATGACCTGGTCAATGAACTAGTAGGTGATATCGAGACCACGGCATTTCAGACAGTGCCAATGCCAGAAGCGATCGCCCCCGAGAAACCGCTAACTCTGGTCAAAGAAGAACCAGCAGTGGCAGAAGATGAAGTCGTGTTCAATGGGCTCGATACCGTAACAGCGTTCCCTGACCTAAATGGAAACGATACCGAGGAAACATCCTCGATCGATTTGAGTGCCTTCGTGGTGGAATCACCCGACACCGACGCAGTCGACGCAGAGCCATCAATCACCGATCCGTTTGCCCTGGATGCTGTAGAACCCGATGCTCATCCATCAACCTCCCTGAGCCTCATTCCCTGGGAAGGGGAACCAGAGATGTTGATGGATCCAGCAAAAGTACATGAGATGGCTGGGTATCTGCTGCCACCACTAGTCGCGGCCCCCCGTCCCCAGACATCCGAGGTGGCAAGCGAGACGCATACATCACGCAGGCTATGGCTAGGTGGGGCGATCGCCCTCGGTGTAGTCGGCGGTGTGTATGGGCTGAGTCGCCCTTGTGTAGTCGGGGGTTGCTCTGAATTGCAAACCGCACAGGACTTAGAACAATCCGCCGTAGAACAGGCCGAAGCGGCACAGGATGTAGGGGGCTTGGCAGACGCGCAAGGACAATTGCAACAGGCGATTGCCACCTTAGAAACTATCCCTCCTTGGTCGAATCGAGCTGGTCGGGCGCGGGAACAACAGCAACTCTATGAATCCCATACCCTGACCTTGGCAACCCTGACCGAAGTTGCACGGGTTGCCCAAACCGCCCGCGATCGCACCGAGAATGTACCCCTCAGTATGGATGCTTGGAATCGCATTATTTCTCCGTTTGAAACAGCTGTTAACCGCCTCAGTGGGGTTTCTCCTGCCAACCCCTTCTATGCATCGGCACAACACCAACAAAGGCTGTACGAAGCCCAACTTGCGAGCTACCTACGCCAGCGAGATATGGAGCAAGACGCCCAGGAAACCCTTAGTATGGCGCGACAGGGCATCGAAATGGCTGAGGCGCGGCAGCAGATTGCCCAGACCAAAGAACAATGGCAAATGGTGCGCATCACCTGGCAAGTAGTGGTGAATCGGTTGAGCGAAGTGCCCGCCGGAACCTATGCGGCGATTGAGGCTGAGCGGCTGCTCCAGGGTTATGAACCGCGCCTGGAGGCCGCTAACGTTCAGCTACAGCGGGAGGCAACGGCGGCTGATCGGCTGACTCAAGCGGCAGAATACGCGCAGCAAGCAACTGACTCGGCCAACCAGTTCAATTGGCAGGGAGCGATCGCCGCTTGGACCAATGCGATTCGTGAAACGGAGCAAATTCCGCCAGGAACAACCTATGCTATTGAAGGCGAAACTCTAGCACGACAGTATCAAAATGCGATTGATGATGCCCAGGAAAACTTAGAAAACCACCTGGCCGTGTCCTTAGAAATCGATCGTGCCTGCAATGAAGAGTTTCGCAAATGCAGTCTGTTGGCGGTTAGTGAGGAGATCCGGGTACAACTCTCAGCAGATTATATGGAGGCGATCGATGCAGCGCGTAATTCCGGCAATCGAGACCTGCAAGCCGTCGTCACCGAACACCAACTGGAACTGCGTCGCACCCTCCAGGAACTCGCCGCTCGCTTCCAACGCCCCATCGAAGTCTATGACAATGGCAATAACTTGCTCGATCGCCATCTCCCCAACGCCAGTACAACGTAAAGGGAGGCGATAACTATCCAAACACTCTGAGCATAAAAATCAGAGAGTCCTGAATTTGCGGCAGCACAAATCATGTCCGTGCCATCGGTTAGAGCGCCCATATGGAGCGAGATCAGTAGAATGAAAGCTGTCTTCTCTGGCGGATTCCATGACTGCCCAATTACTGCATTTTCCTGATCGCCCTCAGTTCAGCCCCCTCTCACCTGATATTGGCCTCTATAGCCAGCACCCAATTGCCACTCGGTGGTTGAAGCAAACGGTTGGCAAGAAAGCTCAATTTGCCTGTGTTTTGGGATTTACTGAAACGGGCTTACTTCCAGGCATCTCGGCAGCCGGTGCGACACCAGCCGATCGGCAGTTCACGGCGATCGCCGATGCTGAATTCTTGATGCAGGGTGCCCAGCCAGCACCAACTTTTCCGCTCCCTCCACTCACCGCGGGAGCCTCCCCCGTGCTGATTTCCCGTGCGGTGATTGAAGCGCTGAACATTCCCGCAACGCTGTTCAATGCTGGACTCCTGCATCCTCCAACGGTGCCAGCCATCGACTTGGACGGAATGCCTGCGCGGTGTGTCAGCACGGGCCATGCCCTCGATCGCCCTGTGGTTGAGCGCTTGCTGGGAACCGGGCAGCACTGGGGCACCATCCTGGCGCAGCGCCATCCCGACCATTGGGTCATGCTGGGCGAATGTGTTGTGGGCGGAACCACGACGGCTCTCGGGGTGCTGTCTGGATTGGGCTGGGAGGCGCGCGATCGCATCAACAGCAGCCATCCCACCTGCAACCATGATCAAAAATGGGCGATCGTCACCCAGGGGCTGGCTCAGGCCATGCTCCCTCCCGATGCCGATCCGCTCGCGGTGATAGCCGCGGTGGGCGACCCGATGCAAATTGCAGTAGCCGGAATGGCGATCGCCGCCAGCCAGCATCGTCCTGTCCTTTTGGCAGGTGGCACTCAGATGCTAGCTGTCCACGCATTGATGCAGGCACTGCGCCACCATTATGGACTGGACTGGGATGATGCTCAGGTTGTGGTTGGCACGACCCGCTGGGTTGCCGAAGACCCAACGGGCGACACCATTGGCTTAGCAAATATATTGCAGATGCCCCTGTTGGCCACGCAATTGAGCTTTGCAGCGGCGCAGGCAGAAGCATTACGCGCCTATGAGCGCGGCTTTGTGAAAGAAGGAGTGGGGGCTGGGGGATGTGCGATCGCCGCCCATCTTCTAAGCAAGAGCGGTGCCTGGCTCTGCTCTCAAACCGAACAGTTGCTAGACGAAAGGCGGCGTTTAGAACGCCGCCCTCTCAGATAAGTGTGTTGTATTCATGGTCGTAACCTAAAAGCAAACAAACCAGCGGGTTAGCAGTTGTGCCAGTAACAAACCGGGACTCAGCGGTGAGTCCGATTTGTGGCTTATCGATCCTGATTGATCGATGGATGATCAACCGTATCCCACATCGTAGATGGTTCATGCTGTATCCGATTTGAAAGCAATTGCTCTTCTAAAGATGCAATCCGATTGTATGCAGCTGTTAATTGAGCGGTTAGGCGTTGTACTTGAACATCCG
>JBCBSJ010000077.1:0-20444 GCA_039819245.1 Cyanobacteria bacterium J06638_20 | reverse complement strand
CTTCATTGGCAATCCCTGCCCCCGGTACGGCAAACAGTGGGTAAATCAAATCGTTGGTAGTCAGCACGGTTTCGCGCACCATGCGACGTAATTGGGGATGGCTGCGGAGACGACGGGGACGATGGACTGGAAACATAGCACCAAGAATGAACTCGTACTAAAAAGTCTAAGGCTTTGTTCCCTCGAAACCGCCTGCCGGACGTTACGTTCTGTGAAATATCTTCAGGGTATGTAAGTGTCTCGTTATTTTTCGTTAGGTAGACTTTTGTGTCTCCGGTCAACCATTGAGTGAGAGTCCCGCGTCGCGGGACTCTCACTCAATGGCTTTCCTCGTTCGATGTGGAGGACTACACGACAGAAAGGATGTCGGGGCGGCAGTGAGCCAGAATTTCATGGAGGGAAACAATAGAGCCGATGACGGCGATCGCCGGAGCCTCAAATCCAGTTGCTTCCACTTGCTGTGCAATGCAGCCCAGCTTTCCCACCAGTTCTTCTTGGTCTGCACGGGTGCCCCAGCGAACCAATGCTACAGGCGTTTCGGGTGGCAAGCCTCCAGCCTGCAATTCCTGGGAGATATGCGTCAGGTTATGGATGCCCATGTAGACGACAATGGTTTCGCTGCCCTGGGCGATCGCCCGCCAATTGACTTTGGGGCGATATTTTCCCGCTGCTTCGTGCCCCGTCACAAAGGTCACCGAAGAACTATAGGCTCGATGGGTGAGGGGAATGCCTGCATAGGCTGGAGCCGCTATCCCTGCCGTGATCCCCGGGACAACTTCTACGGGAATATTGGCCTGTCGCAAGTCCTGCATCTCTTCGCCGCCCCGCCCAAACACAAAGGGATCGCCGCCCTTCAACCGCACAACGATCGCATGGTGTTTTGCCTTTTCAATCAGCAGTTGAGTGGTGTCGCTTTGCAACATTGAGTGTCGGCCCCGGCGCTTGCCCGCATTAATCTGCTCGGCTCGGGGATTGCACATCGCCAAGATTTCTGGACTTACTAGCGCATCGTAAACAATCACATCCGCGTGCTCTAGCAAGGTTTTGCCTTTAAGGGTAAATAGTCCGGGATCACCCGGCCCGGCCCCAACTAAATAAACCTTGCCGACAACGGGAGTGCTTATTGTGTTCTGCATCAATCAAGGATCCTGTGGAAAACGAAAGGAAGGAAGGATTGGCGGTTTAGTCAAAATAGGTGGTGGAAAACAGATGGAGGCCACCTCACTGAAAGCGGGGCAATGGCATTCCCCACATCCAATTTCTAAAACTCCGATAATCCGATAGGGATTATCAAGATTGTTCTAGTTAAATTTAGACGATTGCTTAACCACGAGTCCATGAAAGACGTCAGGACATCGCAAAATTTTGGGTGTGTTCGAGAATAGCGTTTGGCTAAATTACACTTCTATTTGCTGTGCAGTTGTAGCCAATTATCCAGATGCCTTAACCAAGATGAGGTCGAGAGCGCAGCCTAGCGACTAAGGTCACTGCTATCGGGGGCAAAGTGCATGATTGTGGTCTACAAAAGTCTTGTTGAATGGATACCCATCACAATCCAATCCACAATCCACTGAGCTAGAGGAAAGCTTTGGTTCAGTGGCGGCAATACATGGAATGTTTGCTTAGGAAATTGGGTTGCTAGTTCCTGTTTTTGCTGTGCGATCGCATCGGTAATGCCCCCCGAAAACAAGAAGTAAGGAATGATCGTGATGTCTGTCCCAGTTTGCCCAGTATCCAGACATTGGTGCAGACATTGTTTTTCAACTTGAGTTTTTAAGTCAGGTTCCACAGACCAAAAGGCTGGAAGAGCCTCCAACGCGTCGGCTAGGACTTCGATGGGAGCATTTCCCCCCGGGTGACGGCTTCCGTGGGAGAGCAGGATACGCTTTCCATGCGAATATGGCAGCGCCGATCGTAGCTTCTGGCTTAGTTGAGAATAATGACCAAAATGGTCGCAGAGATGGAGGGCAAGGGGACCGTGGAGTTGGGTTTGGGCGATCGCCACTTCTGCCGGAATATCTTCCATGACATGCACCCCTGGCAACAGAAAGAGGGGCAATATATAGAGTTCGTCATACCCTGCTGCTACTGCTTGCTCTGACACCGCCAGAATTTGTTGATGCAACGGCTCGGGTTGCAACTCTAAAAATGCGGTCGCGACGAGCGGCAGATTCGCGGCGTCGGGTGGGGCGGAAGAATAGCTAGTGGCGCCCACGGGGGCAAGCGGACGAGAAGCCGATGCTAGGCTAGCCGCAACCTGTTGGGCGAGTTGGCTCAGTTCCTTCGCAGGGCGCGGATCGCGGCTACCGTGGGCAACGAGAAGATAGGCAGGGGTTGGCATGAACTCCACAACAACGTAAAGGATATCGGGGTAAGAGTATCGTTTTCATCCTATAGCCTTACGCTTGAAGACTAGAACCAATGAGTTTTTGAACGCCCCGCGTCGCGGGGCGTTCAAAAACTCATTGAGCTTGATCTCAGCGCGTAGTGCTAGAAACATTGATAGCAAAATCGGGAGTTCATGGCGATCACTCTCCAGAAACTCCCGAGTATTTAGAATTCACCGACATAGCTGCTCGGTGAACCCAGTAGAAACAATCAAATTGCAGTTAGGTCGAACCTGGCTCTTTTAATTGCCATTTGCCAAAGCAAAGGCTGGAGTCAAGCTTTCCCGTGCTAGGAAGTGATCGAGATGGAAAGCTCGGTCTTCCGTCTTAATGAGGATCTGCTCGTACAGGTAGCGGGTCGCGCGATCGCCCAAGCTCTCGGCTTGCCCTGCCTGCCGACGAATTAGCTGGATGAGAGCTTGCTCGGCCGCCAAGTCATTTTCGAGCATTTGGCGACAGCTAAACCGCCCATCAGCTTCCGGTGTGAAGCAGCACAATTCTGCCAGCTTGGTGAAGCTAGCCGCTGGGATTCCGCCCAAACCATTGAGTCGCTCACCCAGCTCATGCACATGGTCTTCTACACTCTCATAGCCTTCTTTAAAGGACTCATGCAGGCCGTAAAACTCTGCTCCTTCTACAACAAAATGATGCTTTTGGTATTGCAAATATAGTGCTTGAAAACTCGCAAGGACAACATTTAAGCCTTCACAAACGGGTATTGTTACATCCGATTCCATCGCGACTGGATTACTTGCAACAACATCAAACGCTTGCAGCAGGTTGGTAGTTGCGTCCATAAGCCCTCCCAGGAGAAATATACAAAAACTACTGAACGATCGAGACTGCCTGGATCTAAGGCTGGAGTAAAATGAGCGATCCATGATGACGACAGTCTTCGAGCAGGCTTTGAAAGTATCCAAAGTTCATTTAGTCTACTTCATTGCCCGACGAAAACTGTACGTGACAAACTTTAAGAAATCTGTAGGTCAACTCTTCTTAATCTAACACTCTTAGAGGCATTAAGAAACATCAAATAGCAAGCTATTTTATTGCTAGTGAGAATCATTCTCGTTCAGTTGTTCGCTGGTGAAAATCATTTGCAGTAATGATGAAAAATACTCGCAGTAGTTTCATTCCGAGTATAAAATTTCATGCCTCGCAAGTTGCTGAATTTATCCTTGTTTGTGTTGATTGTCCGCGTGAATCACACATCTTACCTGCACTAATCCTTGCTGGATAAACTCAGCTCATTTCTTCTTTGATTGGCCAGTCTTGAATATAGGTTCTATCTTTAACTGTTCGAGCCTCTAAGGTCATCAGATCGTTGATGTTTGTCTTGATTGTGTTGCAAATTGCATTCAAAGGTAAATCGTTTTCATCACAGCCAAAAGGATTTTCAATCTCGAGTCCAATTTCCTCAATTCCAAATAGTACAAAGCTAATTAAGAACACCATCGCGCCTGTCCAATAGCCCAAGTCCTGAACTAATTGGAAAGGTAGTGTAAAGCAATAGAGCAGCAATAGTTGTTTGAGATGGATGGCATAGGCCCGGGGGATAGGCGTTTTGAGAATGCGTTCGCACCCACCTAGGTAATCGACCAGGTTGTTCAATAGCTTCTGCATCCCGTCGAGCTGGTAAATATTGACATGCCCTTGATGAAACTGATGCTGTAGAAAATCACCGATCCAGAAGGCAATTTCCAACGGTGGGTTATTCATTGTCTGTAGCTTTTCATAGCAGGAATGCGAGACTAATGCGGCAACCTCTTCATTCACGGGCTGCTCCCGCAGATGGAGCTTCATCGCCACAGCAAAGGCGGCGATGAGGTACAGCGCTTCTTTCTTATCTTGGCGATCGCCCGGCTCGGTTTCCTGGATGATTCCCCAAATTTGTCGCGCTAAATTGCGGGTGCTGTTGATCAAACTGCCCCACAACTTCCGCCCCTCCCAGAAACGCTCGTAGGCGGTATTGGTGCGAAAGACCAGCATCAAACCCAGCACCACATTGGGAATCAGGCTGACCAAAACAGGGATATAGACGGGCATGCCTTGACCATACAAGATTGAAATTAGAACGCCGAATAACCCGCAAATCAAGGTGCGAGGAAGAATTGTCGGGATAACGGAACCTCGCAAGCGGAAAGCATTGCGAAACCAAGGACGGTGTTTGGACAAAAGCATGGGTAATGGTGAGGAGACCAATGATGGAGAGGTTAATCGTGGAGAAGACTATGCCACCCTTCCAAGCAGCTTGATATCTAATATGTCTGAAAGTGGGCGAGGCTCAACCTATTGGCGTAGCTTTAGATCTTTGGGAGAAAACGGATTTTGGTTGAAACATTCTGCGGCGTAGGACTTTCCAACACTAGGCTTTCCAAACACTATAAGCCTTGCGCATTGTGTTGATGGTTTGGGTGCAATGCGCCCAAACCATCAACGAGTTTAGTCAGGATTGCACAGGGTTTGTGTCAGTCCTGAAATGAAACAGTTTGTCTGAAAGCATAGGGCTGAAGCCTGACGCATTGAAATCAGGGTGGATATATAGCTTGAAAGCCTCGCAGTGCCAGGCTTTCAGAACAGGATTGAGTTTTCCTGTGCACGTAACGCGCTATGTGTCAGGCTATTTTGATGGGGACGTCAATCGGGAGCCTATCAGGTTGACCAAGGGGTATGTTGCCCTTGTACGCCAATCAACTCCCATGCTAGTTGCCTTTACTCCGACGTGACGCCTGCGCCCCCGCCTTCGACCAGAACAGGGTGATAGTAGGATGCTGGCTTATCGCCCACCGTTGCACCACCGTTGAGCATACCTTGCAGGCTAGCTTCAAAGAAGGTGTAGGGGAACCGTGTATCGGGACGGCTAACCGCATCCAGGCGTTGTTGCAGAGCCTCCGGCAGCGCAAAGTCCAAAGCACCAAGATTATCCTGTAGCTGGTGCAATTTGGTTGCACCGATAATGACCGATGCAACCGCGGGGCAATTGGCTACCCAGTTGAGGGCAACCTGTGCCATCGAGCGATCGAGTTCTTTCGCCACAGCTTCCAGCTCAGCTACGATTGCCCAGTTGCGCTCTGTAAACTTGTTGAACGCCGGATTGCCGCTGTTGGCCAGCGTGGCGAGTCGCCCTGATCCTTCGCCGCCGTCCTCAGAGGGCTTGTACTTTCCAGAAAGCAGCCCACTGCCCAGGGGCGACCACACCATAATGCCTGTTCCTAGGGCTTTTGCCATAGCGCTGTATTCAAACTCGATGTTGCGCTCTACTAGGGAATACTCCAATTGAACCGTGCTGATGGGTTCCCAATGGCGCTCTTTCGCCAGAGTTTGTGCCTGTGCCACGTACCAGGCTGGGGCGTCGGATAGAGCCACGTGGCGCACTTTCCCCGATCGCACCAAATCATCTAGCGTACGCATCACTTCATCGGCTGGGGTCATCTGATCCCAGGTATGCAGCATATATAGGTCGATGTAATCCATCCCGAGGCGTTGGAGCGAACCATCGACGGCTCGCAAAATGTTCTTGCGCCCATTACCACCCGCATTGGGGTTGCCCGGCTCGGCGTTGTAGCTAAATTTGGTGCTGATGATGACGCGATCGCGGCTACCGCTATCTTTCACGAACTGCCCCAACATTCGCTCACTATTGCCATTGGTGTAGAGATCGGCAGTATCAATAAAGTTACCCCCTGCCTCTAAATAGGCGTCGAACAACTGCCGGGCATTGGCCTCATCGGCTCCCCACCCCCAGTCATCGCCAAAGGTCATGGTGCCCAACGCCAAACGGCTAACTTTAAGTCCGGTGTTGCCCAGGGTATAGTAATCCATCCTTTTCTCCTGTTTTGGAACAAACGGTGTTGCCATCTCTGTGGCTTTCCCTTCTTACTATCGGGGAAGTCATGCGTTTGGTCTTGTAATGGATTGCTGCATTTGAGAAATTTCTGTCTTAGGCGTTTTTTTGCAAAGGATATACCCGCTGGCTTCGACTTCGCTCAGCTAGCTAGGTGTTTGGTGTCCTGAGCGCAGTCGAAGGACACAGGCTTAAAGAGTACAATCTTTTCCGGAATTCTCCTTAGCCCCCATTCTGTAAGCCATAACTAAACATCGTCGGCTAAGCGGATTCGAAGCCGACATTCCTTGAGCGGAGTCGAAAGGAACATCTGTGGTGCTATTTCAAGAATTTGGGATCACACCTTGAGGTTACGAGTAGCCCAGAGGGCGGCTTGGGTGCGATCGCGCACATCCAATTGACAGAAAATGTTCGTTAGGTGATTTTTGATGGTGCCTTCAGTGAGGTTGAGGTGAGTAGCAATTTCTCGATTGCTTTTCCCTTGGCCCAGTAACCGGAGAATGGCTAGCTCGCGATCGCTCAACTGGAAATCCGTGTTTTGAGAAACTGGGTCGTCTTGCGATTGGAGATGGGAGAACACTTTAGGGGCAATGGTGGGACCGAGCTGGCTGTAGCCTCGATGTAAGTTGCGAATGGCTCCAGCGACCTCATGGGCGGGAGTGCTTTTGAGCAGGTAACCCAACGCCCCGGCCTGCAACGACTGAAACACATACTCGTCATCGTCAAATGTTGTCAGAACCAGGATGCGAATCCAGGGGTAGCGGGTGTGGATGGCCTGGGTCGCTTGCACGCCATCGCATAGAGGCATCCGCACATCCATCAAAATGATGTCGGGTTGTAGCTGCTCGGCTAGGGCGATCGCCTCCTCGCCATGATTGGCTTCCCCCACAACCTCCAGGTCATCTTCTAGGGATAGCAGCCCTGCCAGCCCTTGGCGGAAGAGGGGTTGGTCATCGGCAAGCAACAGGCGAATCATCGCGGCACCGTAATGTGAATGGAGGTTCCCTGTCCAGGGGAGCTATTCACCTGCATTGTCCCACCCAGCAACTGCGCCCGTTCTTGCATTCCTCGCAGGCCAAAGCTCGCAAGGGGCTGGTTGGGGTCGAAGCCATTACCATCATCTTCAATATGCAAAAGAATTTCGGAGGCGGTGGCTTCCCCTCGTACAAAGACGGTGCGCGCCTGACTGTGGCGACGGATATTTTCCAGCGCCTCTTTAATCATGCAGTAGAGTTGATGGCTTGTTTGCAAGGGTAATTTGGGTAGTTCAATGCGGCTCTGCACCGTAATGGATGGATCGATCTCAAACGGTTCGAGCAGATGGATCAGGGCCGTGTTGAGGTCAAATGCCTCTTGGCGCATGGTGGCAACGGCTCTCCGTACCTCTTGAACTGACTGACTGGACAGGACTTTTGATGTGCCCAGCGCTTGCTGTGCCTGCTCAGAGCCCCGCTCATAAAGTCGTTGAGCTAGCTCCAGTTGCACATCCAGCGACATCAGAGTGTGTCCTAGGGAATCGTGAATATCACGGGCAATGCGTGCCCGTTCCAGATCCGCCGCTAGCAGCTCGACTTCCTGCTGAAGCCGCCCTTCTCGCTGACGGCTCTTGCGCTCGGAAACGACCGTTAGACAGAGCAGTGTCAGCAACAAACTGGCCGCAATGAAAATCGTGACACTGTTGAGGACGATATCAAAGAGCTGGACGAAAAGGGGTGTCGCCAATACCGTTTCCAGATCTTCTTGAAGCTGCTCTGGGGGCTGCGAGAGTTGAATGGCCATGTACTGGGCGATCACGGCATTCCACAAAATGCCAGAGACGATGGTGGTTCCCAGAACTTCTTTCCAGTTGAGTAGGAAACAGCTTTTGACCAAGACAAATAGCAGCAGTAAGTCGAGACCCCAGTGGGAAAACAACCGCGTTCCCAGTAACAGCACAATTTCTACCCAAAGGTAGGTGCGCCGCTGCCACAACGGACGACGGGCCGGCAGGATGACGCTGAATGCAAAAAAGACCGCAAAGACCCCCAAGACAAAATAGTCTCCCCAAATGGGCTCATATCCATAGGGGCGATAAATCAATGTAAAGAGGATCCGCAGGAGATGAATGCCCAAGAATCCCCATTCGATGTAGCGCAGGGTTTTGGCCATGGTTGGGGAGATGGCCAAGAATTCTTGGTTGGCCTTCGCTTCGGGCATAGGATTGGTCATCTCGGTTGCCCACTGATGAAGAGTTTTACGATGAAGAGCTTTAAGGATGGGACGCACCCACCCTGATTATGATTCCTGATCCTAGAGCAGCGACATGGGCGATCGCCATGACAAAGGTCATCCAATTTCATGACCTCCCGCTATAGGAGAAACCTGGGTGCTCTCGATACCGTGAAACCATAGACCAATTCGATGGAATCAGGAGAACATTGTGACGACTGCGATCGCACCACCCTCGCTCAAAAATGAGATCGAAACCCTCATTACGCCCTGGATTGCCAAAAAAAAGCATATCAATTTGGTGATTGGGGTGATTCAGGGAAATGAACGCTGGATTTATGGATGGGGGCCAACGGAGGCGGCAACCTCGGCTGGGGGGAAACAATCCGAAGAACCAGGGGCGGTCGCCCCTCCCGATGGCAATACCCTGTTTGAAATTGGTTCCCTCACGAAGGTATTTACCTCGACCCTCCTTTCGTTGCTCGTCGAACGGCAGCAGCTACAACTGACGACCCCCATCAACCAGTTGGGGCATCCTTATCAAGCCCTGCCCGATACGATAACCCTGGAGAGTTTAGCCACCCATACTTCGGGATTGCCGCGTATCCCCGACAACATGATGGCAGCGTATCGTGCTGATCCTAAAAATCCCTACGCGGCCTACACCTTTGCCGATCTGCACGCGTACCTTCAGAGCCATTCCGGCCAACCCACAAAAACAACCGGATTGATTTCCTATTCCAATCTTGGTGTTGGGGTGTTGGGCAACATTTTGGCCGACTACCTAGGACAGTCCTACGAAGCCGCGGTGATCGATCAAGTCTGTGATGTCTTAGCGCTATCGGATACGCGCGTTACGTTGAACGCCGAGCAGCAAGCTCGCTTGGCGATGGGGTATCTGGAAGATAACAAGCCTACGCCCCATTGGGATTTGCCAGTCCTGGCGGGTGCAGGTGCTTTGCGCTCGACAGCGCATGATTTGCTGACATTTCTCGAAGCGAATTTGCAGCCAGAGCAAACGCCGATCGCCCAAGCCCTACGTAACACGCATCCACTGCGCTACAAAGACTTGGCTCCCGTGTCAGGGTTGCCGGGGCTCATCGGTCGGGTTGCAGGATGGACACGGCGATTGCGAGGAGCCTTTTTGGTAAAGGCTGATGTCGAAGGAGTGGGGCTGGGATGGTTCATCGACAATCTCCCCAGCATTGGGCATCGTGTCTATACCCACACGGGGGGCACGGGCGGACATCGCTCTTTCATGGGCTTCATTCCCGAAACCCAAACTGGAGTGGTGGTTCTCTCCAACTACGGCGAAATTCTTTCCACGATGTTTGGCCGATATTCCACCGAAAGTGTTGGACTCCGGATCTTAGAAATGCTGCATCAAGTCCACTAATCCATTTGCACTATCTGGAAATGGCGCAGGGCATCGATTGGATATCAAGGGCGACTCAGCTCTCAGTTCTGCTGCCTACCTGCCCTGCTATCTACCTGCTCTGCTGCCTACCTGCCCTGCTGCCTACCTACCGTTGACAATCTCCGTCGCATTGATTCAAACGGATTTAAACCAAAGATGATACAAGCATATACAGCACTCAAATTAACTCTGGGAGCGGCATTTGGGTTGGGCATCGGCCTGCCGCTAGTGGTTTCCGGGGGGAACCTGCCCGCTGGACGTGGCGATGCTTTGCACCCGCCAACGGCTCAAGCTCCCTCAGAAAAGGTGAAGCCTCAAGCTGAAACCTATCTGACGCAGCGTTATAGCAGCTATGAAGGGGATGAGCGATCGCTCCTACAGCCCATCGTGGCTCAGTCCATTTCATCGCAGCCTGCTGGGGCGATCGCCGAAACCGTTTTGCCAGATGAACCCGTCCCCTCAACCTCCCCCTGGCAAACTGTGCCTATTGCAACGATTTCAGTCCGTCCAGAGCAGATGGGGTTGAGTGGTTCCGGGCAACGGTTGATGACGCTGGAGGATGACGGGAATCGGTTGCAGATTTGGGATATTCAGACTGGGGAACCGTTAATGGAACTGCTGACTGAGGAGGGCACCCGCTTTGACGCAGCAGCCATCAGCACCTCTGGGACGCAGATCGCCGTGATTGTGCAGAACCTTCCAAATCACTCGCTGACATTGCACCTGTGGGATGTCGAAACAGGAGAACGCCTATGGCAACAACCCCTGGGGTTGACACAAAGCCAGTTTCACGATGATGAAACCCGCTTCTTTGAAGCATGGGCACAGGTCATGTTTCGCCCCAGCGATGATGCGATATTGACTCAAGTTAGCTTGAGCCTGGATGCCGCTGAGCGTGCGACGGACTGGCAGCTCCGGCTCCATGACAACGTCACGGGCGGAACAATGGAGGTTTTAACCTCGACTCCTGGTGTCGAAAATCAACGGTTTGAGTTTAGCCCCGATGGCGCATTGCTAGCGGGGTTGGGCTATATCCCCACCGACATCAATACAGTGCCCCGTCATGTCGTGGATGTGTGGCAACTGGAGGGGGGCGATCGCCGGATGACGATCGAGCGCGAAGACGACGCGTCGCTTCCATTCTCGGCAATTGCCTTCACTCCAGATGGGTATCTGAATGTGATGTCGCAGGCGCTGTATGATGTCCAGCTTGATACATGGGATGTGGACACAGGAGAGCGCATGGGTCGGCTCACCGAAATACCAGAAATTGATCGCCAAGATCGCTACCCTACCCTGAGTCCAGATGGAGTTTATTACTTTGCCCGCAGCGATGTGGCAGGGACGCGCTTGTTCAACCTCCAAGATGGGACGGTGACAGCAATTGGCAGCTATGTCACGGGTGTAACCTTCAACGCGACAGGTAGCCATTTGGCGATCGCTGGGAGAGAGTCCGTGGAGATCTTCTCGAAAGTTGCAGTGGTTAACCCCTCAAAAGGCTTGCAACGAGAGCAGATCGCCGCGATTAGTCGATGCAGGCTATTCCCGACCCGGCTGCTCGGTGGATGTTTGATTGGGTAAGTTGCATTGTAATGATATCTGGAACAATCGAACCTGGACGACTCCCCAAGATTTTGTAGTAAGTACCTTCATTTTCCATCGGAAAGATGAGTGAGGCAGAATCTATGCGGGTATTGGTTTGTTGCAATCGGTCAATTTACGCCACCTTTCTTCAGCCCCAACCGACTTGGAGCAGGGTTATTGATAGCTTCCGACTCTCTGAATCAGACATCAACTAGGAGTGGACCTTGATTCTAAAAAATCCAGACGGAACTGAAACCTACTACACAACAATCGGTTCAACGGATGGTCATACGCTAGTGCTACTTCATGGAATTGGTGCAGATCATGCAATGTGGCAGCCACAGCTAGAGCGATACGCTGCCGAAGGGTATCGTCTACTTGCGCTGGATCTTTTTGGACATGGACGCTCTTCAAAACTCACGTCTCTTGATCTGGCTGATTGGCACAACCAGATCAACTGGCTACTGGATGATCAAGGCATAGAGATCTGTACGCTGATAGGCGCGAGCATGGGTGGGGTCATTGCTCAGTCTTTTGTGGCTCAAGATTCCTCCAGAGTCGAGCGAATTGTGATTACCGATTCCTTCGGTGAACTCAGAACATTTCAAGAAAAGCTGTTAGGCCTATCGGCGGTGCTTGGCTTTTCCTTATTCAAACTTCTGGGCACGGGAATGTTGGCCAAAGGGATGCGTTCGACGTACAAAGCCACCTATGCCCAGCAGGCACAAGACTATTTTGTTCAGGTGAGTTCGACTATTGATCTCGAGCAAATGATCCTCGCGAGAAAAGCAATCAACCAAATCAATTGTCTTGATAGTTTGCACAAGGTATCCATACCGGCTTTGGTGATTGTGGGGGCAGATTTTGGTCAATCCTTCGTTGAAATTAATCAAAAAATTGCCGATGCCCTGCCTAATGCTGAGTTCGTAATTCTAGATCAATCCATGGATCCGTCTAACCTGGTTAACCCGGTTGAGTTTGACAGGCATGTTCTGCCGTTTTTGAAGGTCAGAAAGCAAAGTCTCGTCGAGTCGAACTAAGCCCAGGACGATGAAGCAATTTTTCCCTAGAATCCTTGATTTTCTCCTTCAATCATGCGTCGAGAGCGGTTCAGGTTGCGGAGGGCTGCCAGAGATGGAGAATGCCATTGGCGTTGCCGCTGAGGAGGGTTTGGGGATTGATCCAGGCGATCGCCCCACCCACCTCATCTTTAGCATCGGCTTGTCGAATCTGCGCCCGTAAGCCCTTTTGCACATCCCAAATTCTGAGGGTCTGATCATGACTACTGCTTGCAAGGGTCTGGCCATCCGGGGCGATCGCCAGCTCTACAATCGCGGCGGTGTGGTGCTCGAAACGATGGATGGGTTGCCCTTCCGCCGTTGACCAAACCTGGATGGCACCTGTCTGATCACCCGTTATCAGGAATTCACCGTTGGGAGTGAGGGCGATCGCTGTTACGCCCACATCCTGATGAACCAGGCGACGGAGCAGTTCCCTTGTATCCAGGTGATGCACCAGAATCGTGCCTGCGATGTCGGCAGAATAGAGTAAGTGCCCATCCGGGCTGAGGGCGATCGCCGTTACGGGCGCATCATGGTTGGCGACAGTGAGACAGTGGTTTCCAATGACCAAATCCCAGCGTTTAACCGTGCCATCGGGGCTGGCGGTCACGAGTATCCGACTGTTGGGGGCAAAGGTGATAGCTGAAATCCTTGCCCCATGTCCATTCAGCGGACGGATGAGGTTCCCCGATTGTAAGTGCCACAGCTTCACCACCTGGTCGTCGCCGCCACTGGCGAGGAGCCGTTTGTCGGGGCTAAGGGCGATCGCCTGCACCGCACCCTCATGGGCTTTGAAGGAACTGAAGCGCCGCTTCTTGGTCAGATTCCATAACTCAATCTGCTGCTCAACCGTCGCCACAGCGAGTAGTTTTTGGTCAGCACTGACCTTGATCCGTGTGATCGTTTCACTCTGCTCGGTTAGCGCATTGGCAAGGTGCCAGGTTTCCAGCGAGCGAGAAGACGGGGGAGGTGGTGGTGGCGAAGCGTTGGTCGAGGGTGCGCTACCTCCGTCGGCGGCAGCGGCCTGGGAGGAGGGCGGTGGTGTCTGGTATTGCCGCTCTATTTCCAAGGCCTTAGCTTTGCGCAAATCGGCTTCCGCCCCTAGCTCCAGCCCCATCACCGAGTAGACAAACCCGCGATAACGGTAGGCATCGACATAGGTTGGATCAATGCGAATCGCCCGCCCAAAGTAGTCGATTGCTTCCTCGTAATGTCCTGCTTTCACCGCATCGGCTCCCTGCTGGTAGGCCATTGCAGCGGTGGCGGCGCGACGGGTGATTTTGGGACGGGCGGATGTGGAGGTAGGGCGTGCTGCGCCGTGGGCAGAGGATGAGGATGGCGGCGCTTGCGTGCTTGTAGATGGCTGCGCTTGTGATGGCGGCACAATCTGCTCCGATACCGCATGGGTTTGCAGGTTGTCCTTTAGAAAGTGATAGGCATGGTTAATCGCCTTGATTTTTTCTTCCGCTTGCTGTTTCAGGGTGGGATCATCGGTGAAGCGATCGGGATGCCAATTCTTTGCCAGCGCACGGTATGCCTGCTTCACATCGTCCAAAGATGCGCCGGGCTGGAGTCCCAAGGTTTCGTAATGGTGGCGGGCAATACTCATGGTTAAGCAGGTCGGCAAAGGATAGGGACGATAGCAAATCGAGGAAACGGCGCGACAGTATTGCGACAGTATCCGTACTACCCAAGCGTCCCCTCAGTGTTCCCAAATGAGATGGGTTTCTGTCGAGGGGATGATTTGCTCGTTTTCTTGCGGTGGCTACAGACCAGCCAGGTAAACCCTCAAACTCAAGGAATGAAAGGTAGAACGGGACGCACAAGCTTACGAATGCGGAGCAACAAAATCAGTTGTTGAATTTCGGGGGATACGATTTCCCCCGGTTGATCGAGAGTTGCAGCGGTAGCCGCTTGCTCTTCGGCATATTCTTCTGCAGTCAGCAGTTCGCCATCCTCAGGCGATCGCCCTTCAATAATTATCTCGGTACGCAAGACTTCCTCCGGAATATCCTCTGGCGGTGGCAACGCAACGCTGACCCGCGCTGTTCCCAACCCCAGCGTCACACTACTGGAAATGAGTAATCCTACAAGCGTTAGGCGATGCCAGAGGGAGAGGTTCATGGTGATGGAGGAACAGAAACAACGGCGGGTGTGTCGGTATCGTGCAAGCCGGGAGGCAAGGCTGTATTACAAGCCCGATGTATTTCGATGATACGTGCAAACAACCAGGGATGTGGGTCGCGGTAGTGGGGCAACCGAGCCAGAGGGCTAAGCAGTGCCGCTGCGCTAAGGTCGGCAATGGATAGGCGATCGCCCACCAAATAGGGACGGTCGTGCCAGCGCGATCGCAAAAAAGCCAGCCCTTCTTCCAACCGTGCAGCCGCCAGGTCAACCCGCGCTGGGGTCATGCCATACTGCCGCCGCACAATTTGAATCACCGCCTGACTCATCAGCGACGGGTCAAGCGCTTTGCCTTCCCCAGCCCGATAGTCGTAATACACAAATCGGGTGGCCACGCCAATGCTTTCATCCAACCAGTCTTCCAATAGCTTGGCTTCCATTAGCAGGGCCGGGTCAGCGGGAAACAAGGGCGGCTCGGGTTGATACTGTTCCAAAAAGGCAAAGATATGACTAGAGTCGGCGATCGCCTCATCTTGATCCGATAACTCTGGCAACAGCACAGGCACCGTTGTCAGCCCAGTCAAGGGCTTGAGGCGGAAGACATGGGCTCCCGGTGTCAGATTTTCCACACGATAGTCCAGCCCCTTATAACCCAAAGCCAGTCGTGCTTTGCGGCAATAGTGGGAAGTGCTGAACTGCAATAACAACATAATTCAATGTGTTCTAATCGTTCCTTGGATTGCTAATAGCTCAGGTAAGGGGTCTGATCAACCGTTTGCACCATTCTAGGACGTGGACATTCTTGGCGGTGCTGCTCAAGAATATCTACGACCAACAAGAGCTAGCGCTTCATAGCTAGAGTAATGCCATCGGCCATGGGAATCATCGACAGGGTCACGCGCTCGTCAGTGTGAAGAGATTGGTTGAACTGGCGCAACGCCCGCGTGCTATCTCCCTGATTTGTTGGATCCGCAACATCTCCTGACCACAACACGTTATCTACGACAATCAACCCTCCAGGGCGCACAAGCTGGAGCGATCGCTCGAAGTAATTTTGGTAATTCTCTTTATCCGCATCGATAAAGGCCAAATCAAAGCTGCCGCTTGCCCCCTCGGAGATTAGCTGATCCAAGGTTTCCAGCGCCGGAGCAATGCGCAGGTTCACCTTATCGGCCACGCCTGCCTTTTCCCAATACCGACGGGCGATCGCCGTGTACTCCTCGCTCACATCGCACGCGACTAACTGACCCTCTGGCGGCAATGCCAACGCGATGGACAGCGAGCTGTAGCCCGTAAACACGCCAATCTCCAAGGCTTTTTGTACCCCAATCAGTTGCACCAAGAATCCCAAGAACTGCCCCTGATCCGGTGCCACCTGCATTACGCCTCGGGGATGCTGCGCTGTTTCCTCGCGCAAGGCTCGCAGCACCTCAGGTTCTCGCAACGACACAGACAGCACATAGTCATAGAGGGAAGAATCCAGGCCAATCGCTTTCGCCATAACGAATAAAATCCACCTTGCTAACGGTTACAGGTTTCTGGTAAGGATTTGCCAAAAACCAAATGCGCCAAAAAACAATGCGCCCAAACCCGTAACATACTGGAATGTAGTAGGGTTGAAGCAGGTTAGAGCGCAGAGAAAAAACTGCCCTCTAATGCCATCTTACGAAGGGAGGTCGCGTCGTGGGTGATAGCTGCGGCACGCACCTGTCTGTGGTGAGTGCGATCGCCATAGCACAGCACAACCATTCCTGCACTGGATACGATGGCTGACGTTGCCAAATACCCTATCCCATCCCGAACAGATGGGTATTTACTGGGACGAGAAAGGATATGAATAGCTCGGGGTTTCGCCATTTTGTGAAACAGGTTGCTCGCACGGTTTCAAGAGTTTTGTTGATTGGCCTAATTGCCATTTCTCTAACCGCCTGTGGCGGAAATGTGCCGAATCGAGCGTTGGTGGAAAAGGCGATCGCCCTACAATTTAGCCAAACCCAAACCGAACTGTCGCGACAGCTCTCCGTTCCCTCCGCTGTACAACCTTCGTTTCATATCGACGACATTAAAATCAAAGCCCGTCAGGCCATCAAAATTGAAGGGCTGCGCTCCTATCGCGTCCGAGGAACCTATACCCTTACCCTGAACTACCCCAAACGGCAGGTTACGCAGAAACGCAATCCATTTGAGGTCTATCTGCAACGCCAAAGTGAAGGAAAAACCTGGCGGTTGGCTCGATTAGAATCCACCCAAAACGCTGCGCAAGACACAACAAATCGCTGGGTAACACAACTCATTCAATAGTTGATTTGAGGTTATTCGTTTACTCGGAAGGCAGCAGAAAACCACACGTAATCCTGGCTGCGTTGCCCAGAACAAGGGGAAATTATTAAAGGAGAACAAAATCGCTGGCTGTCAGTGTTGGATTTCTGCGCAGGTTGGCAAATTTTCCGCCGCCCCCAAAGCCGCCGACTGCTCCATTGGCGTTGTAGTACAGACTACCAGAGGAGCGGCTGTAGACAATGAGGCTGCTGCTGCGGTTGGCTTGGCGATCGCTCTCTACGGTGACAAACTCGCCTGCTTCGCTGAAGCCATTGCCAATGGTACTGCTGAGTGCCGAGAAGGTTGTGCGGCTGAGGGCGATGCGATCGCTCCCTGAGGTAAAGTCCAATACCCGATCGATACCAAGAGCCTGAGACGAGAAGTTGCCGTCCGTGGCAAATCGGAAGATATCGGCTCCCTGTTGTCCTTGTAGTTGATCAGCGCCACTTCCCCCCGTCAGCTCATCGGCTCCAGCGCCACCAACCAGGGTATCGTCTCCTGCTCCGCCTAGCAGAGTATCTCGACCACTCTGGCCCCGCAGCCAATCATTACCCGTCATCCCCAGCAAGCGATCGCGCCCTTGTCCGCCTCCCAAGCTGTCATCACCAGCATCGCCACTGAGGTCATCATTCTGGCGATCGCCAAACAAGCGATCGTCTCCAGCCAGACCTGATAGGGTATCGCGTCCTCGCCCACCCCGCAGCCTGTTGTCTAGGCGGTTGCCAGACAGGCGATCGTTCCCATCGCCACCAAAGGCATCCTCAATCCAGGTGCGATCGCCCAATGTCAGGCTGCGACCCGCTAATCGTGAAGTTTGGCTTCCCGGCAGCAGATTAATTGTCAGGTCAGTCGTTATTGCTGCGGCATTGAGCAGATCCTGCCCGGTGGTATCGATCAGCGTCGTTCGGTTGGTGCCCTCAGCCGTCGCAAACTCATCGGTATAGATATAGAGATCGTTGCCTGTTGTTTGGTTGCCAAATGCCCGCAACCGCCAGCTTTTCAGCGTTCCCACTTCCTGGGTTGCCCGATCTCGTACCGTCAGCGTCCATGTACCTCCACTGGACTCACCCCAAAACTCATTGCTCGTGAACACAAAGGGCTGCATCGGTGCGCTGAGGCCATAGCTTGTGGGGCCATCTCTTCCTGGGCGCGTTGCCAAAATGCTGCTTGTGCCGCTAGGCGAGGTCAATACAATCTCTAGGTCACCCACCCAAGTGTGCTGTACGTTGAGGACAACATCAACCTGCTCCACCGTAACTCCTGGTTCGAGCCGGATGGTGCTTCTGCGTTCGCCCCCATCGGGAATGGAAAGATTGGGCGATCGCCGCCCCTGCACCACGGCCTGATTGCGGGAGGTTTGTTCCAGTGTCCAGGTTTCCGCAAGGCGTACCGCCGCCCGCGCATCCACCAACCCAAACCCATAGTTACGGTTAGTATGCAAACCACCGCCATTCCATGTGGTGGCGCCATTGGTACGCCAACTGCCCTTCTGGGCATGGTTTTGCCGAGCCGAATAGGCCAGAATTTCTTGCACATCACGATGGCCCAGGCGAGGATTGGCCTCCAGCATGAGGGCAACGACCCCTGCCACCATCGGTGCGGCTGCCGAGGTGCCGCCAAAGCTGCGGGTGTAATTTGTAAAGGAATAGCCCCGCCGCTGTCGGCGATCAGTGGTGACGATGCCATCCTGATTCCCATCGCCACCAAAGGCTGAAACCAGCAAGCTCGCGCCCGGAGAGCTATACCAGGTGTTCCGTCCAAAATGGTTGAGCGCCGCCACCGAGATCGTATGCCGAGAGTTTTGCAAATTGTGATAATCGGGGCTGTCGCCTACAGGTCGCGCATTGCCACCAGCAAAGATGACAATAGTTCCTAAGCCGTTGCGCCCCTGCCGAACAGCCTGCTGTAGTGCCTCTTGAAAACGGCCAAACAAAGCACGGTTGGCTTTGAAATTGTCGTAAAAGGGGAAATTGTAGCCCCAGCTATTGTTGACAACATCAAACTGGGTCATCGCCTGAAAGGCTTGCTCGACTTCGATCTCAAATTCGACTTCCCGTGCCCTAAAGTCAATGCGCAACCCAGCCAAGGTGACATCTGGCGCAACACCAACACCGCCTTGTCCATTCCATGCTCCACCAATCAATCCGGCAACAGAGGTGCCATGGTTATCGTCTATATAGGTTGGCTGCGCATCGGCATCGTTCTCTGCAACGTCCTGATCGAGGCGGCGATTGTAGTTGTCTTGTAAATCGGGGTGTCGCCAGTCGATGCCATCATCAATGACCCCAACCAAAACGCCGTGTCCTGTGTAATCGAGCCACACCGACTGCACGTTCAAATCTATGCCGGGGGTTCCACCCGTTTGCCCCCGATTGTGCAGGTGCCATTGCTGATTAAACAGAGGATCTTGGGGGCGAACTGCTGTTGCCATACATTCCTTCTCGCGTAGAAGAGCGATCGGTCGATCCCAGTGACATTGCACCAAGTCTGGCCGTATCCAACACGCAAACCTGCCTGCTGCCGCATCAATATTGTCATCCTTACAAGCAAGCTAGAGGTTGTTTGTAACGCTTTGAACCATGTTGCTCTGCTAGTGCAGGATATGCGCAACGCTATTTGCTCAATCAAACAAACTCTAACTGGGCAGTAGAGACACCGCTCCTATCTTTACAGATGCCTCGCGATTTCGACTACGGGTTGAATCACCGTGAAACCTACACCACTGAAATTAGCTGAGCGCATAGCTTGACTAGAAGATATTAGTTGAAAGGGTGATAGTGAAGCCTATGGAGAAGGAAGGATGACTGTGTTTTCTCAGCCTTGTTCTTCAATAAGAACGACTCAAAACATAATCTTTGAGGCTCTTTAGGACATTCAACGACGGGGAAGGCTGTAGCTCCTCTAGTTGCTGCACTGCAAGTTGGGCATGGTGGGTTGCTAGTTCGCGCGATCGCTCTATTCCTTTACTTTCCAACACGAGGGCGATCGCCTGATCCAGATCACCATCCTGGGCAAACTCGCGCTCAATCAAAACCTCTAGGAAGGGTTTCTCTTGCAAAGCGTAAAGTACGGGAGCGGTGAGGTTGCCGCTGCTAAGGTCAGAACCAGCTGGCTTGCCTAGGGTATCGGCAGAGCTCGTGAAATCGAGCAAATCGTCGACGATTTGAAAGGCTAGCCCTAGGTGGCGACCATAGTTATAGAGATTCATCGCCATTGCTTCTGGCACTTCGCTGAGCACCCCAGCCGCCTTACAGCTATTTGCAATGAGCGAGGCTGTCTTGTAATAGCTCTTTTCTAAATAGGCTTCAACGGACAGCCCCGCATCAAAGCGATTTAGCCCTTGCTGAATCTCGCCTTCGGCCAAATCCATGATGACCTGCGACAACAGCTTCACAACCTCCAGGTTATCCAGGTTTGCCAGATACCAAGACGATTGGGCAAACAAGAAATCCCCTGCCAACACGGCGATCCGGTTGCCAAAGCTGGCATGCACCGTGGGT
>JBCBSJ010000076.1:0-20757 GCA_039819245.1 Cyanobacteria bacterium J06638_20 | reverse complement strand
TCTGGTACTGGCAGCAAGTGGCACAGGCGCAATGGAAGCGGGGATGATCAACTTCCTGAGTGCTGGCGATCGCGTCCTCGTTGGCGTGAATGGCAAGTTTGGCGATCGCTGGGCGCAGATTTGCGAAACCTATGGGTTAGCCATTGAGCGTATCACCTCCGAATGGGGTAAGCCCTTAGACCCTACTGAATTTCGCCGCTTACTCGAAGCCGATACCGACAAATCCATCAAGGCCGTCGTCATCACCCATAGCGAAACCTCCACTGGCGTGCTCAACGATCTGGAAACCATCAGCAAAGATGTAAAAGCTCATGGAGCGCTGATGATGGTGGATGCGGTGACCAGCCTGGGCGCAACTAACGTTCCCATGGATGCATGGGGCTTAGATATCGTCGCATCGGGATCCCAAAAGGGATATATGCTGCCCCCTGGGTTGGGCTTCGTCGCTGTTAGCCAAAAAGCCTGGGACGCTTACAAAACCGCAACACTACCCCGGTTTTATTTGGACTTGGGCAAATACAAAAAGGCCGCGGACAAAAACAGCACGCCGTATACCCCTCCGGTCACCCTGTTCTTTGGGTTGAAAGCTGCACTGGACATGATGCAAAAAGAAGGGCTGGAGGCTATTTTTGCGCGCCATCATCGCCAGAAAAATGCAACCCGAGCGGCTATGCAAGCGATGAACCTGCCGCTGTTTGCTGCCGATGCAGCGGCGAGTCCCGCAATTACCGCCGTCGCGCCCGCTAGTATCGAAGCAGAGAAAATCCGATCGCTAGTTAAAAAGCGGTTTGATATTCTTCTGGCCGGGGGACAAGACCACTTGAAGGGCAAGATTTTCCGAGTTGGACACTTGGGTTTTGTAAGCGATCGCGATATCCTCACCGCCGTCAGTGCCCTTGAAGCTGCTCTGTTGGAATTAGGCTACGACCAGTGCCAGCCCGGTGCGGGACTGGCAGCGGCCAGCCAGGTTTTAGCCAAGGGTTAGTCAGCAGGGAGATTTCTGGAAACGCATAAGCTTTCTGCTGGATAACATTGGAAGCCCTGCCCGACAATAGAAACCTAAGAACACCCCAGTGAGAGGTTGGGTTCCTAGCCTTTTATTGGGGTGTTTCTTGCTGAATCCCTTCCCAAGCTCTCGGTGTAGGCTAGCGTATCAACGTAAAGAAAACCGGGCGATCGCATTTAATCCCCGGTATTTCGGTTTCTTTGAGGAGAAGATAGTAGGTGTTTTACCGTCCAATTAACTCACGAGCATCTGGCCCTGGAGTATAACGATAACCAAAGGTCGATTGCTCCGAATCATCCAGGATCTGAGGCGTCAGAACCACAATCAGCTCTTGCCGCTGGTTCGTTCGGGTGCTGCGCCGGAACAGTGCGCCCAGAATCGGAATATCACCCAAAATCGGAACCTTGGTAACGTCTACCCGATCGGTATCGCGGATGATCCCCGAAAGAATCAGCGTTTGGCCATCGCGTACCCGAATTTGACCCGATGCAAGGCGACGTTCCGATAGCAACGTAATCGAGTTTTCCGCGCCATCTAAATCAACCTCAATCGTATCAACAGGGGCAGAAATAGAGGGCGCAACCGAGAGCGTTATGAAGCCGTTGTCGTCAATCCGATCTACCTGGATTTGCAGGATTAGTCCCGCCGGTTCAGTTTCAACTTCTAAAGTTACAGTTGTCAGACCTTCTGAGATTTCCGTTGTCCGTTCAAAATCAACAACAACATCTTCGGTGAGCTGAACCTCCGCTGTTTGCCCCTCTTGAACCACTAGCGTGGGATCGGTGAGGATTTTGGCATTGCCCTCAGTGACAGCAACTTGAAGTTGAGCCAGGAAATTGTCAGCAATAGCCAGATCATTACCAGATGTGGGGCCAGGTGCACCAATAGGATTACCGCCAATTCCGCCTGGATCAGCGTTAAAGAACTCGGGGACGCGCTCACCGTAGTTGATAATGCCAATTCCACCCTGGCTAATAAAGTCGAACTCACCTAGACCGAAGGAGAAACTGGTAGAGGCACGGTCAGTTTCAAGCAAATTGACATCAACCACTCGAACGTTAACTGCAACCTGACGTCGCCGAATATCCAGGTTTACGAGCTGCGAGGTAGCAATTTCCATCAACCGTCCGTTTCCCGTAAGAGTCAGTGAATTGGTGCGCTCGTCTCCCGCGACCAACAAGCCTCGCAGGATGGGATCAGAGTCTTGATATTCCACTCGTTGGACTTCGATTCGGTCTTCTGTTGTGGTCTGGGTTTCTGTGATAGCCGTCCCGGCACCAGCACCCTCTGCCACAGGAACTGCATTCACGCTGGTAATGAGGCGCTCTCGGCTCACGGCGGTTTCTGCTCCAAGGGCGACCAAGAAATTCAACGCCGTGCCAACATCCACCTGATTCAAACGAATCGTACGCATGAGTAAGTTGCTGGATTCATTCGGCAGATTTCTGCCGACAAAGATTGTGCGTCCATCCAGGCTAGCTTCCAGACCACTAATGCGTAAAACATAGTTGAAAACGTTTTGTACCGGTTCGTTTTCAATGTCCAACGAGATCCGAGGATCAAGGTCAGTATCCTCTTGGTCTTCCTCGTCACCACCGGTTAAAAAGGCAACATTCAGCCCTGCAGCCCGGCCTAGAAGCGAGAGGACATCCCGCACAGGAGCATCCCGGAGCACCAAGCGTGGCACAATCTCATTCGTTCCCAGAATAATTGGCTCTGGACTAATGTTTGTGGTCGAAACGGCAATATCGCCAACTGGCGGCGCAACGGCCCTTGGCAGGGTGGGTGGGGTCAGGGATGGGGTCGTCAGTTGCCCGTCGATAATCACCTGGGGATCGGGAACGAGAACATCTCCTTCAAAATCTTGCGCAACATCGATTGGAGTGCCAGGTGCTTCAAAGGTGATTTCGTTGTCGCTTGGTTCGTTGACAACCCCACCAGTATTGACATCAAACAGAATTCCGTTGTCGGTCTGGTTCACTTCACTGGTTGGAGGCGCACCTTGCCCAGCAATGCTAACGCGCACACTATTTGCATCCAGCTGGGTGACCATCACCATGTCGATGCCGGGTGCTGGACTCTCTTGCACAAACCCGTTGCCATCAGGCAACTGGAGCTGGGTGTTGATGAGGTCGGCAATCAGAATATTTTCCTGGTTCACGGTGAAAACTTGTGGGCGTTCACCGTTGCGGGTCTCTAGCATCAGCTCCATGCCACCGCCCTCGGTGTTGAGCTCGATACCCGTCACTTGGGTGGGGGCAGCATAGGCCGGGAGTGAAGCGGTCAGGGCGATCGCACTTCCTCCCAAAGCTCCTAATAAACCTAAATACGGTCTCACAGTTCACTCCTCCTCAGAAAATTAAATAGGTTGGCGCCATGTCAAGGCTGGGACGGAATATGGATGGGGCTGGCATTGACAGCAGATGCGTAGCACTGGGAAAACGGGCTCAACAGCAATGGCTGACATGACGTCAGTTCACTTAAGACCTCCTATTGAGCCGGTTGCTCTCCTTCAGCAGGTGCAGCATTGGGATCGGCTGGTGGCGCGTTGGGATCCACTGGCGCAGGAGCCGGGGGCGGTACTTCTTCCAGTTCCGCTGGATACAGAGCAATCAGTTGGAAGGTTGTGGTCAGACTTGTGATCGTTTGGCTAACGGTTCCGTCTGGTGCGACGAGAACAGCTGAAGGCTCAGCTGGACGCGTTTCTAGATTTCTGATGACCAACAGAGGCCGCAAGCGCTCAATGTTGCGGATGATGGACTGGGTCTGGCCAAAGGATCCTTGGATTTCCACGTTATAAATCCGCTGCTTGAGTCGATTGTTTAACGCTGGCCCAAACGAACCGTCGGTAATGACTTCCGGATCTTGACCCGGTACTGTTTCCGTAGCTGGAACCAGTTCAAAGCGTTCCAAACGCGCATCGGTACCGTCCAAGCCATCGGCTCCAAGCACCCGAGCATTTACATCAATCAGCAAGGTATCCAGGCTTTCTTCGTCCGCAAATAGCGCCAGCACATCAGCGCGCAACTCTTCTGCCTCGACCAATTCTTCTTGAGCTTGATCGATTTGAGCCTGAATTTCGTCTTGGTCGCGCAATTGCTCCCGCTTTTGCTCAATTTCCGCCTGAATTTGTTGATTGGTTTGCCAGGCTTGCCGTACGGGGTTGAGCAAAAGCCAAATGGCTACCGCTGACCCCAACAGCGCAATCAACACACCACTAACGGTTGGCGTTAAGCGCAACCCAAAGAGAACCGGATATGATGGTTCTTCGATCTCAAAATCGTCAACTGGAATAAAATCGCCACCGGCTGTCATGGTTCAACTACTCCCAGATCTCGTAATGCATCAATTCTTGCTGGTAGGCCGACCGCCAAGGCATTTCTCAAGTTTTGCAACAATTCGCTGGCTGGACGATCGGTTAGTTCGGCTTCAATTCGGTAGCTCACGACCTCTGGCAAGGTAACCTCAAACGCCCCACTCAGCTCATCATTGGCAAACTCAACAGGCGCTGGATTTTCGCCCAGGTCTGCACTGAGCAAACGAACTGTTTCACTGTCGAAAAAGGGCGATTGTTTGAGCAACAGCACAAAATCATTTACACGGTCGTAGGCATCTGCCGTTTCATCAGAGCTCGCAAACCCTTCAATCGTTAGCACAGCCGGTGGAATTTCGACCTCGGGTGCTGGAGGCGGAGCATCAGGATTCTCCGGATCAGGTGGTGGGGCAGGCAGCGTCACTGGCGGTGGTTGCACCTGGACAATGGTGTCTAGCTGCACGCCCTGCGGTGTCCGCGTTTGCACATCCTGAAAGAGTGCTGACCAGGGTTGAATCTGATCAAACACCATGGCCAATGCTTGATTCTCTTGGTTAATTTGTTGCGTCTGGGCTTGCAACTGCTGTACCTGTGCCAGGGCGGCTTGCACATTAACCAACTCTGCATCAACCTCAGCCAATTCTGCTTCTAATCCTGGTCGCTGAACGATTTGGAAGAACAACCAGGCGGCTCCGGCTAGTGCGGGCAATAGGAGGCCGACCACTAACCCCAAATACATGGGGCGTGGGTCGTCCGAAACTGGAGCTCTCCCTACCGCAGCAACATCGGAGAGGCGCTCTTCGCGATCATTCAGAAAGTTGATATCTAAGCTATACATTTCACCAGGCCTCCCGCAAACTCAATCCCAGAACTGTTCCCAAGCCTGTCCGCTGCTCCATTGGTATCTCCTCATCCACTTCCAACGAAAGCGCAACAATCGGATCCACTTGATTGGCGGGCAAGCTCAGCCGTTGGGAGAAGAACTCATCCAGTTGACCAATGGAACCGCCTGGGCCGGCTAAGAGCAGCTGAGCTACTTCCATGTTGTCGCCCTGATTCAAGTAAAAATCGATAGAGCGCCGGAGTTCATCAGCTAGCTCACCCAGCACTCGCAACATCGCAGCGGTTCCAGGGTTGGAGGCTGCTCCGGCGCCACCCGTGCCCCCGACACTATCCATTGGCGTGACGGGAACGGTCATCCCTTGCAACAGTTCGGTATTTCGAGAGGGAGGTAAGTTCATCGCACGGCTCAGGGCTGTCTGGATTTGATAGGTGCCAATAGGAACCGTCCGCGAAAACTGGGGAACTCCATCCACGACAATCGAGATCTCGGTATTCTCAAATTCGATATCGACGATCGCCGTAGCCTCTTGGGGGCTAAAGTCGCCCAACTGCTCCCGAATTGTCCGAATTAGGGAAAAACTACTAATTTCCAGGACATTAATGCCGATTCCAGCTTGTTCAAAAGTTTCTATATAAGAATCGGTAACTTCCTTGCGGGTGGCGACGAGCAAAACTTGCACCTTCTCGATGCCATCCTCGTCGATAAACAGCCCCAACTTCTGATAGTCGACATCCGCTTCTTCGCGCGGGAAGGGCAAGTAAAGCCCTGCCTCCTGGTTCAGCACCATCTCACGCAACTCGCGATCATCGAGTTCTGCTGGAACCGGAATAATGCGCGTGACCGTGTCCCGCCCACCCGGAATGGCTGTTGTGGCATGTTTTATCTTCAGCTTGCTTTCATCCAGCACCGATCGAATGATTTCAGCCATCGTTGGCGAATCGAGAATCTGGCCTTCTTGATAGACGCCTTCTGGCACTTCAGCAGATGCCAAGGTCGTTAGTTGGAAGCGTGAACCTTTTCGCTTCAGTCGAGCGACATTGACCCGGTCGGGTGTGAGTTCAATCCCAACCCCTTTTTTCTTTGATGAGAAAAGCCCTTTCAAGTTGCTAACCACTGCTTTGTTGGTAGTCGTTTTGTAGAGGATTGAGAAGCTATTGCGTTACTGACCAATCTTGAGCCATAAGTTCTAAAGATCGACTACACAATAACTGCATTAACCGCCGCGCCTATCTGACCAATCGGTTCGCCAATTGCCCTATGGCCATCGGGATTCAACGACTGATGCTAGCGCATACCACTTAATTTAGTTCAGATTTTTTTGAGTGATCACCAATCTGCCAATTTGGGATGAACTATGTTTCTAAGGTTTTACAAAAACCTATTTGCAGCTATTGGATGAGGCTGAGACAAACCCCACAGGAGCAGCATAGAGGCAGGATTTGTACTCGATGCCAAAGTCTCCTACAACCTGCAATAACGAAACTGGCGATCGCACCCCGCCATCTCCCAACCTTGTTAAACTCAGCAACTGCTAAGCACAATATTGGGATAAGTCATCATAGCTTCGGTTAAAAAGAAAGAGCCATTTTTTTTCTCTTCCCCCAACCTTCCGTTTTTGAGGATTTAATGCAGCCTGAATCAAGTCAGCCTCAAGCCTGAGAAATTCCGCAAATTTGAGACCTAAAATTGCAGGGATTATGGCTAGGACTGATGCAAGTGTTGCCTCATCCTAAGTAGGCTCCTCATCCTGAGTAGGTTATGGATGTTATGGATGGTGTGGACGCGTCGCAGCCACATCATCCACAGCGTATGTTAGTCCTGGTGGCAATAAATATTGGAGAGGTGAAAAGAACTGCCGATATCTAACCTTAATTTGTATGGCAGAAATTATTTGCATACCAGAAATCACAGAAAGGCACCCATGGTAGCGCACGGGTCGCAAAGACACAGACAAGATCTACGCTTGTTATTGTTTCGCCGATTGTTGTTTCGTCCAGAGAATAGAGTCATCCGGATGGTGGAGCAAGAAGTCGGTAAAAATTTACTCATCGCTTGGCCGCATCTCAAAGGTCTAAGTACCTCGGTATCGTTAAAACCCAAGCCCTAAAACCCTGCGCCGCCTGCTGTGCGCTCGGCGCAGGGTTTTAGGGTTAGTTGTACCTATCGACTTAACGCGGAATAAAGAATCGGAATTGCCCCAAATTGAGTGTTCTCTGGATTTTGGCCTGTACCTCGTCCAATAAGTGAGGCGACACCGTCTCGGTGTAAGGTTTAGGGGCGATCGCCACGACCCGCTGCACAATTCATCTGGGCAATAGGTAGGATGGGAGGACGATTTTCGTGATGTGCGATGCGATCGCTCCATTCTTGCGAAGACTTATCTGGAGGAATGATGAACCGGATCCGAACCTGGAAGCGATTTGGGATTTTTGCTCTTTTGGGGTTGATGCTGAGCTGGCTGATTAGCTGTAGCCCCGCCAACTCCCCCGATACGGCGGAGGGAAGCAACGAAATCGAATTTTGGACGATGCAGTTGCAACCTCAATTTACCGATTACTTCAACGAGCGAATTGCCGAATTTGAGGCACAGAATCCCGGTATCACCGTGCGTTGGGTTGATGTTCCCTGGGGCGATATGCAGAGCAAAATTCTAACGGCAGCTTCTGCTGGAACGGCTCCCGATGTGGTGAATCTGAACCCCGACTTTGCGGCTCAACTGGCTGGACGCAATGCCTGGTTGACCCTGGACGATCGCATTCCCGAGGCCACGCGCCAGGAATATCTCCCCAATATCTGGCAAGCCAATACCCTCAACGATGAAACCTTTGGCATCCCCTGGTATCTCACCACGCGGCTCACGATTTATAACCAGGAACTAATGCAGCAGGCTGGAGTGGCAGCGCCTCCCAGCACCTACGAAGAGCTGGCAGAGGTTGCCCGCCAGGTGCATGATGCCACTGGGAAATATGCTTTCTTCGCGACCTTCGTGCCCACTGATTCGGCCGATGTGCTGCAGTCCTTTACTCAGATGGGCGTGCCATTGCTCGATCCGGATGGTATGGCGGCGTTTGATACGCCTGAAGGACGAGCAGTTTTCCAATATTGGACTGATTTGTATCAGGATGGATTGTTACCGAGGGAAGCTTTAACCCAGGGACACCGACGGGGCATTGAGCTGTATCAGACGGGAGAGACAGCCATCTTGACCTCAGGACCTCAGTTCCTCAAAACCATTGAGGCCAATGCTCCTGCGATCGCCCAACAAACGGCGATCGCCCCCGAAATCACGGGCTCCACGGGTAAAAAAGGGGTCGCGGTGATGAATGTCGTTGTTCCCCGTAGCACCGATAATCCCGATGCTGCTGTTGATTTTGCGCTGTTCATTACCAACAACGCCAACCAACTGGAATTCGCTAAAGCCGCCGATGTTCTGCCTTCGACAGCCCAGGCTCTAGAAGATAGCTACTTCACCGATGCGGCCAATGCCGCAACAACGCTCGAACAAGCCCGCGCTCTCAGTGCGACCCAGATGAGCGAAGCAGAGGTTTTGCTCCCTCCCCACGAAGACATCAAAGAGTTGCAGCAAATTGTCTATGACAACCTCCAAGCGGCGATGCTGGGCGACAAAACAGTGGATGAAGCCGTAGCCGCTGCCGCTGCCGAGTGGAATGAGCGGTAGGGAACTTACCCACAAATAAACCTCAAACCTCCAACGAGAGGGTGGGCACAGCCCACCCTCTCGCTTTTCTTTAAGCTGCCCCCCGCATGAGCCGGAGTTCGTTCTACATCCGTTCGAGGACAGAAATACCCAAAAGCGACAACCCTAGTTTGATTGTCTTTGCGGTCAGATCGCACAGAATCAAGCGTGAGGTCTTCACATCCTCGTCCTCCACTTGCAGGATGGGACAGCGATCGTAGAACTGATTGAATTTTTGGCTCAGTTCAAACAAGTATTGGCACAAGCGATTGGGCAGCAGATCCTGGTCAATCATCAACAGCCCTTCGTCGAGTTGCAAGAGCTGCTTAGCCAGAGCCAATTCGGTCTCTTCCTTCAACAAAATGGGACTCTTCGTATCCAGCTCAGAGAAATCAATGCCCCCCTTGCGACCAATGCCCTGAACTCGCACATAGGCATAGAGCATGTAGGGAGCTGTGTTGCCCTGAAGCGCCAGCATTTTTTCGTAGCTGAACACATAGCTACTGGTGCGGTTCTGGCTGAGGTCAGCGTATTTGATGGCACTAATCCCGATGACTTGTACGTCCGCCAAGATGGAGGAAAAACTGCGATTCTCTCCCAGTCCCCGGTTCTTCTCCCAGCGTTGCTCCAGCCCTTGACGGATACGATCGACAGCCGCCTGGGAGTTGGATGGCACAGGCTCAAGTTCCATCAACCAAATCGGCACCTGCCGTTGCAAGGCTTCAACCGTCGATTTTTTCAACGCCGCGACTTTGTCTGCCAGAGCTTCATCGCCTGGGAGTTGGGCAGCGGCGGTGTCCCAATCGGGTTCCTCTAAACTGGCAAGGGCGATCGCCTCCCAGTCGTAGGCACAAACTAGCTCGTAGAGGTCGGGATCCGCCCGCAGCCACGCTTCATCCAGCAAATCCTTTAGACGAGCGGCTTCGCCGGAACGGCTTTTTAGCTTCTTGCCATCTTCCCCCAAGACATTGCCAAGGGGGGCATGAACAAACTCATGCTCGTCGTTAATCCAGCCCGCCCGCTTCCCGACCTGAAAGATCTGAGCGAAGTGGTTCGATTGCTCGGCTCCCACGGGATACACCACCCGCTGCACCTGATCCTCTGTCACCCGATAGCGAATCGCGGCCAAATCCGTCGTTGCGTAGTTGTAGCCTCCGTCCGACTTTTGCACAATCATCGGCAACGGCTTCCCTTCTTTGTTGGTGAAGCCTTCCAGGAACACACACTGCGCGCCCTGATCTTCTACCACCAACCCCAGGCGATCGAGTTCGGCAATCACATCGGACAGAAAGGGGTTGTAGAAGGATTCACCCCGCAGGATTAACGGCTTCAACCCCATCAGGTCGAAAATCTTTTGGTTCGTCTGATTCGACAGATCACATACAATCCTCCATGCTTTCAGGGTTTCGGGATCCCCCGCCTGCAACTGCACCACGGACTGGCGGGCCGTTTCTTGAAATGCCTTGTCTTCATCAAACCGCCGCTTCGCTGCGCGATAGAATGAGGCCAAATCTCCCAAGTTAATCGCCGACTCATCGTTTAGAGCATCGGGATAGGCTTCGCGTAGGTAGGCAATCAACATGCCAAACGGCGTACCCCAGTCACCCAGATGACTGATGCGTAGGGTTTCATAACCCAGAAACTCCAAAATCCGTGCTAAACAATCGCCAATTACCGAGGGACGTAAGTGGCCCACATGCATTTCCTTGGCAATGTTGGGGCTGGGGTAGTCCACAATGGCTCGTTTGCCCGCCCCCAGTGGCTCGACTCCCAGTCGAGGATCGACGCGAATGGCCTGGAGTTGCTCTTCTAAAAAGCTATGCTTCAGCGAAAAATTGATGAACCCTGGCCCCGCCACTGAAGGGGGTTCACAAAACTCAGCCACGTCCAAGTTCTGCACAAGTTGCTCGGCGATCGCCCTCGGGGCTTGCTTCAACGGTTTTGCCAGCGACAGCGCCGTATTCGACTGATAATCGCCAAATTTGGGATTACTGGCCGGAACAATCATGGGATCCGTGGCACCAAACTCTTCTCCAAACGCCGCAACCAATGCCTGTTGTACGGCTGAACGAAGTTGAGCAATTGTAGAAAGCATAAGTAGAAATTTTATTAGGTCGTCAGATCAACCGAAATCTCCCACATCGACGGATAGCGCGCATCCATCACCCAAGAGAGCACGAAGAAAAAGGATTTTTCAGGCATTCTCAAGAATCCTGAAGAGGAGGCAATGGCGCAATCCTACAAGCCTCTCCACCGAAGCAAGCCTGTCCTTAAGATTCTACGGTGCGAACTCCACCTTGCGTCTCGTCTGTGCGAATTGTTGGAGTGAATTGTTGGAGTGAATTGACTAAGCGAATTGACAGGCAACGGCTTGAAATCAATGGCGCAGGAACAAAGTTTGTTCTTGCTTGTCTGGGATGATGGAGGCAGCGTATTTCCCATGAATGGAAACGCCTGTTGAAGATGGTCGGTTTTGAGTCTCGGGCGCTATACTGCTAACTTCCGACTTACACCCGACTCACAAAGCCTCTAGGAGCTACTCAATCGCTTCGAAAGCATCATCTTCGTATCACTCCTACCTATCTTGCGCACCAATGCTGTGTGAAGCTTTGATCGTTACGTTTCATCCAGCATTGCGCGACAGATTAAAATGCTCCGAGGCGTTTCACCCAACGGTTCAGAACAAATCAGGGACATTCATTTCTGGCATTGATTATGAACACTACAGCGAGTGAATCGAAGCTTTGTGTATTGCTCGTTTGTCCCGACGGGGCGATCGCCCAGCGGATGGCAGCCGATTTGCAGGAATGGGGCTATCAGGTGGCAATGGCCGTATCCGCAGAGGGGGGCTTCCACCAGGCGAAGGAGCAACAGCCTGCGCTGATGGTGGTGGATCGAATGCTACCAGAGGAATCAGGCACAGAGTTAACCAAGAAGCTCCGGGGACATGGTTGCCCCTTTCCAGTGTTGCTACTGATGAACCGCGACACCGTGGAGGATCGCATCGCCTGCCTAGAAGCGGGCGCCGATGACTACATTCTGAAGCCCTACCGCAGCGAGGAATTCCTCAAGCTGGTACAGTTCTACCTCCAGCCCGACACCACGACCAATGAGCAGTTGCGGTTTGGTGACTTGATGCTCGATCTGGCGACGCGACGGGCGTTCCGGGGCGATCGCCCCATCGAACTTACGATGAAGGAGTTTGAATTGCTCAAGTACCTGATGGAGCATCCCCGCGAGGTCATGACCCGTGAGCAAATTCTGGAAAATGTCTGGGGCTACGACTTTATGGGTGAGTCTAACGTCATTGAAGTGTATATCCGCTATCTCCGTCTCAAAATCGAAGATGAGGGCGAAAAACGCTTGATTCAGACGGTGCGCGGAGTTGGCTATGTTTTGCGAGAAACCTGATGAATTCTGTCTTTGATTTATTTCGACTCTCTTCTATCCGTCGTCTCGTGAAATATGCGCTGCCGGGGGCGATCGCCTTCGGGTTGTCGTTGGTGTTGCTGAGCTGTAGCGCCCCATCTGCGGTTTCCTCCGATACGCCGACTCCGGTGGCGGTTGAAAACCAGGGACAACAGCTCCCTATCACCGCTGAAACCGAAATCAACGGCGAGACCATTCAGTTAGAAGTAGCACGGACGCGATCGGAGCAGGCCATGGGGCTCATGTTCCGCCCCTCGCTAGAGGATGACCGGGGGATGCTGTTTGTTTTCGAGCGGCCCCGGGTCTTGCGGTTTTGGATGAAAAATGTGCTGATTCCGTTGGATATGGTGTTTTTGCGGGATGGAGAAGTGCAGGGCATTGTGACGGCTCCGCCCTGTGAGGCTAACCCCTGCCCCACCTATGGGCCGCGCGATCGCCAGTCGGATAGCGTCATTGAGTTGCGGGGTGGCCGCGCTGCAGAGTTAGGACTGTCGGAGGGCGATCGGGTGGAGATTCGCTTCTTAGAGGAAATGGAGGGTTGATGTAGGCACGGACCACAGAGGCACAGAGATAAGAAAGAGCCGTTGAAACACAAACCCTCCCATGAGCTTGTGCGCTGCGCGAGAGGGTTGAGAGAATTATGAGTGCGGAATTAATTAGTCGATGTAGCCCATTAGGACTTCGGTTTCGACCTCTTCGTTCGCTGCAATGGGGCGACCACCGGGGAGGAGGGGAGCATCTAGCAGATCTTCACGGCTCGCAAAAATGGGGCGACCACCGGGAAGGGTGAGGTCGTCGCGGACGATGATGTCGCTGGCGAAGACAGGACGCCCACCAGGAACCGTTGTGTCGGCGACTTGGATGTTGCTTGCCATAATGGGGCGATCGTTCAAAATGGTTCCGTAAACTTCCATGTGGCTGGCGGCAATGGGGCGCACGCCAGCAGAAGAAATGCTTTCGACGACTTCAATTTGAGCTGGGCCAACGGGACGATTCCAAATAGACCCCATTGAAGTAATAGCCCCGGAGTCATCGCTCGAGGACACTGCCAGCGCAGAGGTTTCAGACTTAGGAGTCGACTTCGATGCAGCTGAACGCGACCGTGTCGTTCCTGTCTTTGCGCTTTCTGAATTGCTTGCGGACTTTGCTTCTGACACCGATTCCTCCTTTGCCGTTGTTCGGGTACGCCCACGCCGTTTACTGGGTTCAGCACTTGTCATGGGTTGTTTCCTCGCGCTTTCTCAACAATCCGCTTCGGTTGCCATTGTTTGCGGATGAAGCCAGCGCCCAACCCATTCCGAAGCTGTTATACCTACTCAGCACAGGCGAACGGCTAAATACGCTTGTTCTACAAGGCTGATTTCAGTTGCTCCCATTATAGGGGTAAAAGGGCTAGCCCACTTTTCCAAAAATGAGGCTTTTCCTGGGTTTGTCTTAATGATTAATTCAAATGAATTCAATAAGCGAAAGATATCTCAGTGGCGATCGCCCAATTCGTTACAACTGTTCTCTCGATCGTTGCAAATGACGTTACAAACAGGCTTCACGAATGGTTGCAGCAAATTCTTTGACATCAGAACCTCAACCGATTCCAGTGCCAAAATCCGTACCTTTTCTATATGCCACAAACCGGGGAATATTGCGTATAACGGAGAAGTGGAAACGTCATGCTGGCGTATGCTGGGCGATCGCTCTGCCTAAAGTCCCCATTTTTTTCTAGCGAATGGGACTTAAGACATCGCCCAATGCTTTGAAATCGCCCGGATCACGCTACCTTTGCCACCCATTCCTGCCACAATGAGCGTAAGCACTATGATGGATGCCCAACAAGCCACGACGACCGAGGTCCGGGTAGAAATGCCCCAACCCTATTACAGTCAGGAAGATGTCCACCAAATTTTGGAGGTGGCGATCGCTCATCAGGCAGAGAGGGCGGGGCAGATGGAGCTAACCCGCGAGCAACTGCTCGAAATTGCCGATGATTTGGGTATCAGCTCGACAGAGTTAGAAGTGGCTGAACGTACCTGGCTCTTGCAGCGGGGCGAGCAGCGGGAACGGCAGGCGTTCGATCGCTTTCGGCGGCAACGGTTCCAGCAGCGGCTGGTGCGCTATCTGGTGATCAATGGGGGATTGGCAGCGATCGCCTTGCTCAGCACCGGAAGCCTGTTGGGTGTGCCGTTGATTATGCTGTTTTGGGGTATGTTTCTGGCCCTGGATGCCTGGAATACCTTTTTCCAGCGGGGCGATCGCTACGAAATCGCCTTTCAGCGCTGGTGTCGTCGCAGGCGGTTGCAGCGTTCCATCTTCGGGCTGGTCGATCGCTTCTTCTCCCGCTGAAGCAATCCGAACCTTTAGGTTTTAGATTTTGGATTAAAAACTTAGAATCGAAACATTACATGCTGAATATTTCGAAGATATAGGAACACAAAGACACGAAGACACAACAATAATTGGGGGCAGTGTTGGGAATTCTACCTTGAGGCATTTCCCGACACGCTTCATCCTCGACACTCGTATTGTTATGACAGGCCCAATCCTAATGGTGCTAGCACCACTAGCCGCGACGAAGCCCCCCAAAACAAACCCACTGCAAAATCTAAAATCCAAAATCTAAAATCCAAAATCCAACCTTCACTCCATGGCTTCCTCCGCTCCAAAACGTCGCTGCATTATGGTTTGTCAAAATCGCTCCTGTGCCCGCAATGGCTCGGAGGCAGTGTTGGCAGCATTTCAGGAGGCTGTGCCATCGGGTGTTTTTGCGGCGGGCAGCGCCTGTTTGGGGCAATGTGCGTCGGGGCCAACGGTGCAGGTGAATCCCGATGGCACCTGGTATCGCCATGTGAAAGCGGAAGATGTGCCGGAAATTGTGGCCGAACATATTGAAGGCGATCGCCCGGTCAAACGCTTACTCCATCCCCGTTTCCATCCCCAGTTTGACTTTTATACTGAGCAGTGAGTCAACCAGGATTAACATTGAGAATCACAGCTCCCCACGGGTAACGGATTTCTGTTGATCGCTTCCTTCCTTCGCGTTCACTCCTCATAGCAAGTTCCTTGTTTTGCCATGCACATTCACTCAGTTACGCTGCAAAACTTCAAAGCTCATGGCGATCGCCATATCGAGTTTTATCCTGGGGTGAATGCGATTTCTGGAGAGAATGGAGCGGGGAAAACGAGTATTTTGGAGGCGATCGCCTGGACGCTGTTTAACCACCGGGGAGCCTATCGCAAGGAAGATCTGATTCGCAATGGCAGCAATAGTGCCCAAGTGCGGGTGGCCTTTGTGTCGAATCGGGATGGCCGCACCTATGCTGTGGAGCGCTGCACCGCCAAGGGATACACCATCTATGACCCGCAACTGAATCAACGGCTGGACTATCACAACATTGAAGAGGAGATTTTGCCCTGGCTGCGGCAACATTTGGGCGTGGCACCGGGGACGGATCTGGCGCGGCTGTTTGCCAATACCATTGGTGTGCCCCAGGGCACCTTTACCGCCGACTTCCTCAAAACCGCTGAGGAGCGGAAGAAGGTGTTCGACAGCATCCTCAAGGTGGAGGAATACAAGCAGGTCAATAGAGATATGCTTTCCCTGGAAAAGTACGCCAAGGCTCAAACCGAAGCGCTGACGGCTGATCTGGAGCGGTTTGAGGAAGAGTTGCAGGGATTGGAACCTGCCCAGGCGCGTTTTTCCACCGTGCAAGCTGAGCTGGTGGCGAATGAGGCAACACTGGCACAGTTGACTGCTGAGCTGGAGACTTTGAGCCAGCAACGGGAGCAGTTGACGACCCAGGCTAAGCAACTGGAGGCGGTAGAGGCGGAATTGAAAACTCTGGCGGCTCGGCGGGAAGGCAAGACCCAGGCGATCGCCCTCCTACGGCAAAGTTTGGAAACGACTCAGGAAAAAGTGCGCCTCTGCAACGAACATCGATCGGCTTACGAGGTCTACGAAACAACACAAGCCGCCGTGACGACGGTGCAAAAGTCTCTGCGCCAGCGGAAAAGTTTGCAGAAGAAGCGCGACCAAAAGCAACAGGCGATCGCCAGCCAGCAGCAAACCTTAGCAAAGTTGATGGCGCAACTGGAGCAACTGGAACGGGACGCCGCAGAACTGGAGCGAGTGCAACCCCAGGTTGCGCAGCAAGAGGAGCTAGAGCAGGAGCAGAAGACACTGAATGCACAGCTCCAGCAGTTGCAAACGGCAAAAGCAACCGCTGACTCCCTGACGAAACAACGCACCAAACTCCAGAAGCAGTATCAGGAATTGGAGCAACAAATTGTCACCATTCAAGGGCTGGTGGTGGTGGTCGAAACCGTTCCCCAACTCGAACAGCAGCGCGATCGCCTACAATCTCAGCTCAGCCGTATTGAAGCCGCACAGCAGTTCGAGTCGGAACTCCGGCAGTTGGTGGAGTCGGGCGAATCCGAACGCGATCGCCATCAAGATAAAGTGCAGGTTGCTTACGCTATCTTGCAGCAGATTCAGGACTCTGTTCCGCTACTATCGGCTGATTCGATCACTATGGCGATAGAGGCTGTACAGGCCGGGGTCGATCTAAACAGCGATTTGTTGACAGAGTTGCGTCAGATTTTGACCGACCTGGCTGCCCAGACCGAGGGCGATCGCCTCACCCGTGAACTGAAGGCCACCCGCCAGAAACTCAGCAAAGCGAATCAGCAGAAAGCCACCTACAGCACCCTGGCCGATAAGCAAGCCGAGGGCGATCGCCTCCAGGTAGAAATCACCGATCTAGATGCTCAACTGACCGACCTGCAATCCCAATTGGAGCAGGACGCTCCCTTACAGCAGCAACGCGCCAAGCTCGACCTGGCGATCGCGGAGTTGGATAATCCCCGTGGGCGGGTGCGTCGCTTGCAATCCCAACTGGCACAGCGGGATGCCTTCAATCAGCAAGTGGAGACAGCGCGTGCCATTGAGCAAACCTTGGTCGATGAACTCGCCACCCTCGATACGCAACTCCAAAGCTTTGCGGAGCAGGAGCAAGAGCTGGAAACACTGCAAGAGCAACTCGCCCAGCATCAGGTGGGACATCGGGTTTATATGCAGAATCAGTCGGCTCTAACCGATCTGCCGGAGCAGGAGGCACAGTTGCATGAGGCGATCGCCACTGCCGAAACCCTGGCCGTGCAGGAGAAAACCCAGCAAGCCGAGCGCGATCGCTTGGTGGCGGACTTCGATCCGCTGCATCTCCAAACCATCGTCACTCGCCACGATGAACTACGAGGCCAGAGCGCCCGCCTCCAAGGAGCTTTGCCAGCCCAGCGATCGCTGATTGCCGAACTAGAGGGCACGCTAAAACGGCTGGAGGAGATCGCCCGTAAGCACCAGGAAACCCAAGAAACCCTCAAGCAACGGCGGAAAAGCCTTTCCTTCGTCCGCTTTGCCCGAAAAGCCTACAAGGAAGCCGGACCACGCATCACCGCCTCTTACCTCAACCGCATTTCCTACGAAGCCGATCGCCTCTTCCGCGAACTGCTCAACCGCCCAAATGTCGCCCTCGAATGGACGGCGGATTACGAAATCCTCGTCAAAGAGACCCAGCATACCCGCCGCTTCATCAACCTTTCGGGTGGTGAGCAAATGTGTGCGGCACTCGCAGTTCGTCTGGCGTTGCTGCGCGTTCTCGCCGATATTGATGTGGCTTTCTTCGATGAGCCAACCACCAACATGGATCGGCAACGGCGCGATAGCTTGGCCGAGGCGATCGCCAACATCCGCACCTTTCGCCAACTCTTCGTCATTAGCCACGACGACACCTTCGAGCACATCACCGAAAACGTCATCCTGCTCACCCGTGATGCAAACGGTTGAGTGGACAGGCAATCTTTGGAAAAATCCGTCACAATTAACTTATGAATTTGTAACATTCGTAGTTTTAAACCAAAGCGTTTCAATCACGATCTATGACATCTGCATCCACGGCGATCGCTCCCCTGAGCTGGTCAGACCTCGAAGCCCTCACCGACTTTCAGATTGACCCCATCAACGGCCCCACCAATGCGCAGTCGCGGCTGCGGTTGTTTGGCCATTCCGAGTCGGAGGTGCGCGTCACCCTGTATCGCGACAACCATGCCTGGTGTCCCTACTGCCAAAAGGTTTGGCTGTGGTTGGAGGAAAAGCAAATTCCCTACCGCATCGAGAAGGTGACGATGTTTTGCTACGGCAAAAAGGAAAACTGGTACAAGCGCAAGGTGCCGTCAGGGATGCTCCCTGCCCTGGAACTGGATGGCCGCATGATCACAGAAAGCGACGACATCTTGATGGCGCTGGAACAGGCTTTTGGTCCCCTAGAATGGGGCATGACCGATTCACGGGTGATGCCACTGCGACGCCTGGAGCGCCTTTTGTTTCGAGCCTGGTGCTCGTGGCTTTGCTATCCTGCTCGCTCTGAGCGCGAGGAAACCTACAACCGAGAGCAGTTCAAAGCGGTTGTTGCCGATGTAGAAGCGGCTCTGGGACGCACCCCTGGCCCCTATTTCCTGGAAGCATTCAGCACGGCTGACGTTGTGTTCACGCCTTACGTGGAACGGATGAATGCCAGTCTCTACTACTACAAGGGCTACTCCCTGCGAGAAGAAAATCCTCGCTTCTCTGCCTGGTTCGATGCGATGGAAACCCGCCCTACCTATCGGGGAACCCAAAGCGATTTCCACACCCATGTACATGACCTACCGCCGCAAATGGGAGGCTGCTATGAAAATGGCGAATCGCAAATGCTAAAGAACAAAGAGCGGGTCGATTTTGGTCCCTGGTTCGGGTTGCCCGATGTCACCTATCCTGAACCAGAAACGTCGCGTGCAGAAGCCTTGCAGCGGGTTCTCAAACACCGCAAAGACATTATCCGCGTGAATCCGGCGGACGATCGCACCTTCGATGAAGCCCTGCGCTGTGCTCTTACCCACCTGATGACGGAAAAAACTTGCCGTCCCCCAGAAGGCTCGGATGTGGCGCTGCGGTATCTGCGCGATCGCATCAACGTCCCCCGCGACATGTCTATCTATGCGGCCAAGCGTCTGCGAGATTCCCTGGAAGCCACGGCTGCGCTAGTGGGCGATCGCCAACCGCCTGCGATTCCCATCCGCCACCGCCGCGATCAAGACCCAGCTAACTTTGCGCCGCGTTAGGGTTCCCCCATGCCTATGAAAGTGGGCGTTGCTGATTCTCGGTATGAAAGGGGTGCTGAATGCCCGAAACTTCGTTTCGATTCATACCGCTTTTCAGCAACGCCTGCAAATGGGCATCCATCAAATGTTTATTGGCCACTGTATTGAGCCTTTCTGGATTCCCGCATTCGCGGGAATAACTGTTTGATATCTTGTCCTAGCTTTGAGGGTTATGGCTACATAACAATCTCAAAACGATCTCGAATGATTTGTGCAATCGGATATGAAAGTGGGGAGAGCGCCGCTCTCCCCACTTTCATATCCGATTGCAGATTGCTATATCTCGCAGAATAATCACGAATATGCAAACACAATGTTGTTGAAATGAAGTTGTTTAGCGTGGCGCAATCTCAGTCTAACTAGACAGAAAACATTTTATCCCTGTTCATACTTTTAGCGAGTTGACAGCATGTATTAAAGCCGTGAAGCTCTTGAATACTTATTTAAGTTGAATCCATTTTTTCAATGTATGAAAAATGAACTCTATTTTATCTTTTAGCTGTATAAACCATATTTTTTGCGTGTATCCACATCTCAAAGCTTTTTTGCATAAGGAATCTACAAATTTCTTGGGGCTAGCTTGTCGCAACTTTATACAGTTTGCTTTTAGGCAGAAAACTCTTCAGTGATTCCTCGGACTTGTCTAATTTTTCCTGGTTTGAGATAGGTGAAATTGTAGAGGCTTTGTAATGTCAATTCCGTAATTCTTGCTCATTGAAGATTAAGTAAATTCCCCTTTTTGTTGAGGCTTTCTAGCAGTTTGAATGGGTAATGTGAATACAGGTCAACGCAAATCAGTATTCACAAATACTCAACCAAGGAGATCCTATGCGTCCATTTACTTCCAAGCTGACAAAGCTGGCACTCTCTACCTTGAGTGCTGGTTGTCTGGCTGTAGCGATCGCCCCCGCTGCCTCTGCTTTTACACTCGTTCCCGACCGCGAAGGTGAGATCAACGCTGGCGTTGGTCCTTCGCTGAGCAACGACGGTTACCTGGATACCAGCGACATGGGCTATACCGTTGAGAGCCTCGATTTTGAGGTCAACCGGAACAATCGCACCACGACCACCCGCAGCCGTCTCTTTGTAGACCGTGCTGACACCGGCAACACCTACAACGGTGGTGTTTCTTTCCGGAGCCGGGACATTGGGACTAGCGACAACAACGGCACACTCTGGCTCCGCCCAGTTGCCATGATTCAGCGTGGATCTGGCATTCTGGAAAATGGTCAGTTGGAAGCAGGCCTCTTCCGGTTCAACTTCACCAGAGCTCTGCGGGATCT
>JBCBSJ010000075.1:0-21098 GCA_039819245.1 Cyanobacteria bacterium J06638_20 | reverse complement strand
TGGTCAGCGTATAGTTGATTTGACTGACCAGTAGGTACTGGCAATAGTCCAAACGGCTTACAGAGTCTTTCATTCTTTGACTCTAGCAGCTCAATCTACAGGGTGGGGCTCTACTGCTCCAACGCTATGCGTAAGTCCTATCTTAGCTCAACCAAACAATACCAACCACACAGGCAGTGCGAGAAACAGCGTCGAGGTGGTGACGACGATACTACTAGCGATTAGCTCGCGATCGAGTTCGTATTCCTCGGCCAAAATTAATCCAGCGAACGCGGTCGGCATCCCTGCCATTAGCACCAGGGCGAGGCGCGGATTTGCCGATAGGTGCAAAGCTGTCGCGATACAGCCCACCAGAAGTGGTAGCCCTATCATCTTGATGCTAGCGGGAATCAGTCCTGTCTTTAAACCTTGCCAGCCTTTGATCTGCCGCAGCCGAATCCCCATCAGCAATAGTGCCGCTGGAATGATGACCCACAGCGAATAATGCAGCCCATCCTCAATCACCCACGGAAACGGAATGGAGCGGGTTAGCATACCCAACGCAAAGGCCCAGAGTGAAGGAACCGTCAAAACATCGCGCAGGGTGGTGAACCAGGGATTGGATGCTTGGGGGCGACCATAAAAGCTGGCGAGGAGAACACCAATGCCATAGGTGCCAATCACGTTATGACTGACGCTGTAGAGAACAATCCAGCCCTGGAACGGCTCCGCAATGAAGTTGGGCGTCACGGCCAGCCCCACAAAACCCGTGTTGCCGAGAATGGAGGAAATCATGAAACTTCCCCGTCGAGAGCCGATCGCCCATGGGTTTCCCGTTCTCTCAGGTTCTTCCCCGTCAGCACAAGCAGCCTGCCGTTCCAGGAACAACAGGGCAATGCTGGCGAGGCAAATGCCAATGATGAGTCCTAGGATGGCGATCGCCGGGACCAACCCTACCTGTGCCGAAAAATCCGTCTGCCGTGCCAAGGTGAAAATCTGCACTGGCACGCCCACCCAATAGAGGCTCCGTCCCAAAAAGCGCGGGAAGGAGTCGGGGAGAAATTTCACCAAAAGCAGACCAAGCCCTGTCCAGAACACCAGGGGCACATAGGCATGGAGCAGCGTATCCGTCATGGGCACTCAGGCACGATAGGACGACAGCTACGGAGAGCAAGCACTAAACGGAGTGTATCGGGTGCTCCGCTAAACGTCTAGCCGTCTCAATTACCTGTCGATTCAACGTTACCGGGAGACGTTGTCTCTGGAATCAGCACTTCATCTTCGGCTGGTGCAATTGGCTCTGTCGGTTCGACCGGAGCTGCAGTCCCTGGTAATTCAGTTTGGGTTCCTGATGCCTCGGTTTGAGAGGGAACCGATTGGGTATCGGTGCCAACCGATTCAGGCGCAGCGGTTCCCAACACGATGATGTCACGAATCCGCCAGGTTCCATCCTCGCGAACCATGTCATACCGCAGCCGCAGGCGCTCGCCGGGTGCTCCGTCAACCGCTTCTAATACGGTCGCTTCAACCTGTGCCTGGTCAGGCAACTGAGGATTGGGCGGAGACAACTCCACATCCGATACGTTGTGGCGATAAGTGCGAACTTCACCAGACTGCTGTAGGGACTGAGCAGCTTCCAACCGTTCAGCCAAAATGGTTCCGGTTAGCACCGTTTGTAACTGACTTAAGTCTCGCTCGGAGCCATTTGCCGCCGCTTTTGCGGCCAGCCATTGCTCAATCACCTGTTGCCCTGTCGTAGCCGTCATGGGCGCATCCGGATCGGCAGCGGCTTCCTCTGGTGTCGGTTCTGGTTCAGGAATAACAACGGGGGGTTCCATCAAGCTAATTTCTAGCTGATCACCCCGCAAACTGGGTCCACCAAAGACCGACCGCGAGATCCAGTTCCCCAGCAACCAGACGATGCTCAAGCCCAACATGCCCAGAGCAATCAAGAAGAGGATGCGATCGAGCCGAGGCGCACCTGCACGACTGCCAGAACCACTCCGCATCGGCGGGGAAATGCGATTCGGGGGAGCCGGTGGCGGGGTGCGCCGGGATGCGGAGCGATCGCCCGATAGTCCTGAGTCCCGATCGCCGGGATGCGATCGCCGACCATTTCCGCCGCCGCTCAAACGCCCCTCGGGCGAGAGCTGCGCTACGCGTTCTGCCGTTGGCACTGTGCCCACGCCATTCGCCGCACTACCGGATTCCATAGTGGCAGTACCCATCGTTCGCCCGGTCGCATAGGCAGAAACGGGCTCACCAAAACTTGGCCCCCTCCCCATCGGGCTTTCCTGGGGCTGGAATCGACTGTTTGGGGGCGCTCCCCGGAAGCTAGCGGCCTCAGCCTCATTGGGCAACTCTTCCAAATAGGCTTGCACCTGTCCATCAGCAAAGTAATCCTTGAGCGAGGCTTCCTGATGAGCCAGGTCACGGAAATGAGGGAACACCTCATCCTGCAGCCAGCGCTCGCTATACAAGCAGAGGCCAGGTAGCAAATCTGGAGAACCCTTGGAATGCTCACGGATAAAGGCGATCGACTGCTGCTCCTGGCTAATTTCTAACGCGCGATTCGCCTCTTCCGTCTGCCCTAGCAACAGGGCACATACCGCCTGCTCTAAATGCACATCCTGGCGCGTACCCAGGCGCAACAGCAAATGCTTGGCACGACGCACCAAAGCGGGCTGGCGGTAGGCAAACCCACGGGCAAGCAACGCATAAATGGCCAAGTAGGTTGCAACCGCTGACGGGCGACGGGCTTCGGCTTCAAACAGGGCTTGCTGCTCAGCGGTCGTAAGGTATCCCCGCAATTGCTGGATAAACCGCAGAAAATCATCAACACTCAAGCCCGACTGGTCATTGCCATTGCCATCAATGCCACCGCGCTCCTGGAGCATGTCTTGAAGCAGCGTCAATCCCTGCTTCCGCTCTTGCTCGTTAGATGTAGAAAGCGACAGTAATTCTAGAATCCGGTAGGGCCGCAGCTTAAACAAATCCGATTGCATTTCGCCGCGAACGGTGGCAAACATGCCCTCGCGCAGCAGCAGATTCTGCCCCAATTCCAAGGAACTCGCGGCACTTTCATACTGGCCTTGCTGCCACTGCTCGCGTCCCAACTCTAGATATGCCAAAGACAGGGTGAGCAACACATCCGAGCGCGCCACATCAAATTGCCCTGGCTGGCCGACGGGCAGCGCGGCACTGCCTGTGAGGTAAGGACGACCCAGCTTTAAGACCAGTTCATACTCCCCTAGCTCCAACAATACGAGCAATGCGCCCACAATTTGGGCGTCCTGAATTTCGATAGACGAGGCGTAGGGATCGGCATTCGCACCAAAGATGGGTTCCCCACTAGCACCACTCTCTGCCGATCGATTGAGGAAGGTTGCGTCGTAGCGCCGCCGCTGCTCGGGATCGGATAGCACACTGTAGGCTTCATCCAACAGTTGCTTCCGAGCGGCGATCGCCGCTTCAGAATATTCACGGCGGGGCAGCTGCATGGCGCGATCGCGGTGCGCCTGCTGCAACTGCTCAGCCGTTGCCTGAATTGGTAAGCCTAAAATCCGGTAGTAATCTAGCGGGATCCTCACGATTCAGTTTTCCCCAGTTTTCTATTAACCATTTGGTGGGCATTTATTCGGGGTTGACGGCTACCTCTCGGGTCTTGCTCAGATGAGCATCCCGTCGAAGCGGGAAGCCTTGCATGGGACGGGGTCACCGTCAGAATGCAGGTCTCCTAAGCCTCACCATCTCCCTATTTCCCAGTCGCTATACAAATTGAAACCAAAAATTCAATAACCAAGCTTAAACAGTAAACCTGATCTAACCGTAATGATATCTGCGCTTTACCTGGATGCTGAAATATTATCTGATGTGGCCAATTCACGATGAAGACTGGAAGGGTTCCTGCGCGAACATATCTAGACCGATATAACGCTACAGTCCCCGAATTCGCCTGTCACCCTGCTCAGCAATGTACTCATCAGCATACAGAAATCTAAAGAAATTTCCACAAGTCTTCACATCCTTTTGGCAATGCTCAAACGGTCGGGCGATTGATCCTCTCATTCAGTCTTCTATAAGCTTTTCGAGCATTCTCAGAGTTAACGACCGAGCCCCCTAACCGTGCGTTCGCCTGACAGTGCGATCACCTCAAGAGCCGAGGAACCGCAAGACCGACATCCGCCTTGTCGGATGCCGAAGCACAACGGGATATGGTTAGATGGAATGTGCAGTTTGCATGTTGATTCCCATCAACCCCATTGCTGATCCCAGCGGTTGAATTATTCTAGGGTTGCATGAAAAAAACTGGTGGCTGTTATACAGATGACCAGTGAATGATACCGCATCTGTCAAGTGGGGGCTTTCCCGCTTCGTTGCCTTAGCGCTTCACGGTTTGAGTAACAATTAGGTTGAATAAATAACTAGGACGCATCGATGGTTCAAGAGCGAGAGCGAGTACTGCCGTCGTTTTCTACGACCCAAACCAACATCACCCGCGAAGAAGGGCTGATTGTCTATGAGGATATGGTGCTGGGTCGGTTATTTGAAGACAAATGTGCCGAGATGTACTATCGCGGCAAGATGTTTGGATTTGTGCACCTTTACAATGGCCAGGAAGCTGTCTCTAGCGGCGTCATCAAGGCGATGCGCAAGGATGACTATGTGAGCAGCACCTACCGGGATCACGTCCACGCACTAAGTGCAGGAGTTCCAGCCAAAGAGGTGATGGCCGAGCTATTTGGTAAGGCCACCGGATGCAGCAAGGGCCGGGGTGGCTCGATGCACATGTTTTCATCCGAACATAACCTGCTGGGGGGCTATGCCTTCGTGGCCGAAGGCATTCCGGTCGCCACGGGAGCCGCATTCCAAAGCAAGTACCGCCGCGAAGCTCTGGGCGATCCCAATGCTGACCAAGTGACGGCCTGCTTCTTTGGGGATGGCGCCTCCAACAATGGCCAGTTCTTCGAGTGCTTGAACATGGCAGCTCTGTGGAAGCTCCCCATCCTATTTGTTGTTGAGAACAATAAGTGGGCGATCGGGATGGCTCACGATCGCGCGACATCCCAGCCTGAAATCTACAAGAAGGCGGAAGTCTTCGATATGGCGGGCGTTGAAGTCGATGGGATGGATGTGCTGGCTGTGAGGGCTGTGGCGCAGGAGGCGATCGCCCGAGCCCGAGCCGGCGAAGGCCCCACTTTGATTGAAGCACTGACCTATCGCTTCCGGGGACACTCCCTGGCTGATCCCGACGAGTTACGCTCGAAAGCTGAGAAAGATTTCTGGTTTGCCCGCGATCCCATCAAGCGCTTGGCCGCTTATCTGATGGAACAAAATCTGGCAACGCAGGAGGAGCTGAAAGGGATCAACCGTCGCATTCAAGCAATGATTGAAGAGGCGGTTCAGTTTGGCTTAGAGAGCCCCGAGCCGGATCCCTCCGAACTCTACCGTTTCGTATTTGCGGAAGACGAATAACGCCAGCCACAGCTTTTTGCTTAGCCAAGCTGTCTGCTGTTTTGGTTTGGCCAAACCGCTTACTACTTCGGGAGGTTACCATGCCCGATCCCATCATGTATCAGGAAGACGCCTATGTTGTGCTGGAAACTGACCAGCCCGAGGTGTTCCTGAGTGCTGAGGAGTTGCACCAAAAACTGATGGATATCTTGGCACAGCGGCAGGACAACTTGCCCTATGAGCTGAACGGCATCGAAGGGGTGCAGAACCAGTCAAAGTATCTGATGGAAACTGCCTGCGAATTAGATATGGATCCAGGGCAGTATCTTCAGTGGTATGCTGTCCGCCTAGAAAAATAGACCATTGCCTGCAAGAACGCCCTGTTAAATGCGTAAGTCCTAACAAATCCGGTTAGATAGCCGTAAGACCCAAATATCATTTGTGTCCGCTGCAACGCAGCGGACACAAATGATATTTGGGTTCTTCAACCGAATTTGATATTAGGTAGGCATTTTACAATTGCCGTAATCACGGATTTTGGGAAGCCAGCAGCGGCTGACCCTGTTTGGCAATGCGGGATTTTAACTGTCAGGATTGCAAAGGTTATATCAATTCTACGAAAACCAAAACCAGATTATTTTTTGAAAGCTGCGCGCCGCGCAGCTTTCAAAAAATAATCTGTAGTGGGTTCTTAGCGAATTGGTATTATCTATCAACTCCCTCAGGCTCTGTAAACTTTTGAAAATCGAATTTATTGAATGAGATTATAACTGTATAGTTATCTGGAAGATGCAGTTGTTTGATGCGTCAGTTCTCCCGCCGTCATTCACAAGATTTATCTACACCTCCACATCTTGTGATCTTGAGCGGCAGTGAAGCTGGCGTTTAGTTTGCTGTGCGATCGCCCCTTCGTGATCCCGCTTGACAACGGCATCCTCGCAACACCTTCAACAAATCATTTTTGTTTACGAGGCATTAATCATGAGCAATTTAGCACTGTGCTTGAGACAGGGAACGCAAAACTCCCACACAATGGCTGAAAACACTGCTTTCATGAAGTGTTTTCTCAAAGGCATTGTAGAACGGGAGCCCTTTCGCAAGCTGACAGCAGACCTCTACTTTGTTTATCGTACGCTGGAGGAAGAAATGCGGCGGCATCGGGAGCATCCTGTTGTGGGGCCAATGGTGTTCTCTGAGCTGGAACGTACCCAGAAGCTCGAAGCCGATCTGGCCTTCTACTACGGAGCAGATTGGCGCAATGCGATCGCAGCATCCCCCGCAGGCAAAGAGTATGTGGCTCGGTTGCGCGAGATTGCGAACCATCAACCAGAACTCCTGATTGCCCATGCCTATGTACGCTATATGGGCGACCTCTCGGGCGGGCAAAGCCTCCGCAACATTGCTCGCTCTGCCCTGGATTTGCCTGCTGATAAGGGAACCGGGCTACATGAGTTTGATCAGATTCCGACGGCAGAAGCCCGGCGGGTGTTTAAGCAGATCTATCGAGAAGCGCTGGATTCGCTGCCTGTGGATGCAGAAATGACTCAGGCAATCGTCGATGAAGCGAATATGGCGTTTGCGTTCAATCGCAATGTCTTCCATGAACTGGAGTCAGCGGTAAGGACTGCAGTCGGGGATCATGTGTTCGACCTGATCACACGCCAAGACAAGCCCGGCAGCACGGAGCGCAAGCCTGGAAGCACGTCGGTGGAACTAGTGGCAGCGGAATAACCTGGCATTCGTGGCCTTTCAGGCAATGCCAGCGTGGGGAGCGAGTTTGATACCGATTCTGACTGTTGCGTTTTGCGTTCAAACTCGCTCTCGCTAGAGATTTTGGCTATTTGTGCAAGCGTTTCCTGGCTTTAGGCCAGATAGATTCAGCTGTGTTGAGTCTCCGAGAAAGATGTGGAGGCGGCGCATCCACCTGCCAGGAAAACGGCAAGAAACGTTGTTTCTTATACATCTCCAATGGGGGGATGCGCTGCATACCAACCTCCCGAAAAAACAGCAAAAAACGTTGTTTCTTAGAAGTTCTTTGATTTTTGATTTTGCTTTATGAACGTTGCGCCGACCCTGACTTTTGATGAAGCTCTTTTAAAGAAATACAATCAGCCCTTACCCCGTTACACCAGCTATCCTCCAGCCACAGAACTACGGGAAAACTTTCCATCCATTGAGGTTGAACGGGCAATTGCCATCGGTAACTATCGACAGACCCCGCTTTCGCTCTACTGCCACATTCCCTTTTGTGAAAGCGCCTGCTATTTTTGTGGCTGCAACACCATCATCACCCAGCAGAAAACGGCTGCTGAGCCCTACCTACAATCCCTAATCCGCAATATCCGCCAGGTGGCAGCATTGAGCGATCGCCGTCGCCTTGTGAACCAGATGCATTGGGGCGGCGGTACCCCCAACTACCTGAATCTGGATCAGGTGGATCAGTTGTGGAATGCCCTAGCGGAACAGTTTCGCTTCGCCGAAGATGCCGAAATTTCGATTGAGGTGAATCCGGCGTATCTGGATCGCAACTACATTCAGGGATTGCGGCAAATTGGCTTCAACCGCATCAGCTTTGGTATTCAGGACTTTGATCCTCACGTGCAAGTGGCGATTAACCGCATTCAGCCAGAGGCACATCTATTTCAGGTGATGGAGTGGATGCGGGAGGCAAAATTCGACAGCATCAACGTCGATCTGATCTATGGCTTGCCCCTCCAGACACCCCATACATTCCGGAACACGATTCGCAAAACCATTGCCCTCGATCCCGATCGCATTGCCCTCTTCAACTTTGCGTACATTCCCTGGGTCAAGCCGACCCAGAAGAAGCATATTGACCCTGCCCATCTGCCTAGCCCTGCGGACAAGCTCACCATTTTTCACCTCAGCAGTGACGAACTAACGTCCAACGGCTATCAGTTCATCGGCATGGATCATTTTGCCAAGCCCACCGATGAACTCACTCTGGCACAACAGGCGGGGCAACTCCACCGCAACTTCCAGGGCTATACCACGAAGCCAGAGTCCGATCTGCTGTCGTTTGGCATGACCTCCATCAGCATGATGCATGATGTCTACACGCAGAATTACAAGCGCTTGCAGGATTTCTATCGGGCGATCGAGACAGGGCGGTTGCCCATTGCACGCGGGGTTTTGCTCAGTCAGGAGGATATCCTGCGACGGGCCGTCATCATGGAGCTGATGTGCCAATTTGAGCTGTCGAAAGGGGCGATCGAATCCAAGTATCACCTCAGCTTTGACCAGGGATTTGATGAGTACTTCGCGCCAGAACGGCAACAGTTGGAGGCGTTGGAAGCCGATGGGCTGGTGCGCCTCACACCAAACCATATCGAAGTTACCCCTGCCGGACGCTTGTTAGTCCGCAACATCGCCGCCGTATTCGATACCTACCTCCACAACAACCCAACCCGTCAATTTTCCCAGTCGGTCTAGGCTCATGGTTGTCAGAAGCCTTGTTCAACACCAAGGTGTGTGGCTTCATTCCCTAGGAAACTAGAGCCATTGAATCCTGACGCACTGCACTCCCGCTCAATCCATAATCGCAAATTCAACCTACAAAATCAGGAGAGCTACCATGCGTATTCTCATGATTCAGCCTAACTACCATTCCGGTGGGGCAGAAATTGCGGGGAACTGGCCTCCTAGCTGGGTTCCCTATGTAGGCGGTGCGCTCAAGCAAGCCGGGTTCCACGATATTCGCTTCATTGATGCGATGACCAACTACATCGACGATGGGGCGCTGTCGGGGATGATTGCGGAGCATCAGCCGGATATTGTGATGGCGACGGCCATTACCCCAATGATCTACAAGTCACAGGACACGCTGCGGATCGCCAAATCCGTCTGTCCCGATGCCATTACCATTATGGGCGGTATCCATCCCACTTATATGTACCGGGAAGTGCTGGCGGAAGCGCCCTGGGTAGACTACATCATTCGGGGAGAAGGGGAGGAAATCAGTGTGAACTTGGTGCGGGCGATCGCTGAGGGGTGCGATCGCCGCGATCGGGAGTCCATCCTCGGTCTTGCCTATCGGGACGAGACGGGTCAAGTCGTCGCGACACCCGCCCATCCACCCATTCGTGACCTCAATACGCTGTCCCCTGATTGGACGTTGTTGGACTGGGACAGGTACATCTACACTCCACTGAATGTTCGAGTTGCGGTCCCCAACTTTGCGCGGGGCTGTCCATTTCGCTGTCGGTTTTGCTCCCAATGGAAGTTCTGGCGCAAGTACCGAGCCCGAAAACCCAAGCAGTTTGTGAACGAAATCGAGCATCTGGTGAAAGAGCATCATATTGGTTTTTTCATCCTGGCAGATGAAGAACCGACGATCAGCAAAGCCCGCTTCGTACACTTATGCGAAGAATTGGTGGAGCGGGATTTAGGAGTGCACTGGGGGATTAATACGCGGGTCACAGACATTTTGCGGGATGAGGCGGAGCTGCCCCTGTATCGCAAAGCCGGACTGGTGCATGTGTCGCTCGGAACAGAAGCAGCGGCTCAGTTAAACCTCAATATGTTCCGGAAGGAAACCACTATCGCCGACAATAAGCGGGCCGTGAAACTACTGCGGGATAACGGTATCGTGGCGGAGGTACAGTTCATCATGGGGCTACCCACCGAAACCCCGGAAACCATTGAGGAAACCTACCGGATGACGCGGGACTGGGGGTCGGATATGACGAACTGGAATATGTATACCCCCTGGCCCTTTACCGAACTGTTTCAGGATCTCGAAGATAAGGTCGAAATTCGCGACTTTTCCCATTACAACTTCGTGACGCCCATCATCAAACCCGACAACATGACGCGGGAAGAGGTGCTAAAAGGGGTGCTGCGGAACTATGCCCGGTTCTATTCCAAAAAATTCCTAGAGTACTGGTTCACCCGCGATACCTTTAAGCGACGTTACTTGTTGGGTTGTTTATGGGCGTTTGTGAAAACGACGCTGAATCAGCGCTTCTACAATCTGAAACGCGTCAAACGGAAAGGGATGCACGCTGAGATTGAGTTTGGCTTTGATGAGTCCCGCATTCTCTCGGCAGAGGATATGGCGCGGTTGAAGACAGCAAAACTAGCCGACATGGAGTTTACTGGGGATGTATCAGCCTGCGGTGCACCCAACACCCTTTCTGAGCAAAATCAGGCAACCGAGGAGGAAGCGGAAATACAGGTGGTGATTGTGGAAGGGGAGGAAGCCACACGGATCGTGTTGCGGAAGGGGCTGCGATCGCACCCCACCCTCGAAGTTGCCAGCGAAGCCACCAATGGCGAAACCGGGCTAGTGTTGCTGGATTCCATTGTGGTGGATGTGGCCGTGATCGCCGATCCACTCCCCGATATGCCCCTGGCAGAGTTTCTGCGCCGCGCCCAGGCACTCCAAGATATCTGCCATCCCTTTAAGCTGATGATCTTGACGGATCAGCCCGAAGCCTTACCTGCAGTACAGGGAATGGCGATCGCCCACTGTTCCCCCACTGGTTCCATGGCCGATCTGGCTCACAAGATTCAGCAGCTCCAGGATGGGGGATCTACGCCAACGGACAGTCTTCCGCCCCCGACCCAATCTGTCTCAGTGCTTTGAGGCATCTGGAGTCTGTCTCAATCCAATTTGATTGAATAGGGCCACTCCAATCCTTCGTTTGTCCTGCTTCCGCATCATTTCTCTCATGGATACGTCATTTTTTGCCGCTGCTGCTATCACGCTAGTGCTGATGTATCTCAGTCCTCGTAGCCCCGCGATTTTGTCGCTCCTCTTTTTTGTCCTAGCTTTCTTCATGCTGCTCGTCAGCTTTTTCCTGGCTCCCAGTTGGATCAAAACCCTGGTGTTCCTTGCAGGATGGGGATGGGCAAGTTACCTCTGTAAGCAAAATCACTGTAGTTCGCCTTAGTCATTGCAATAGGAACCGGGTGCCTAGGAGCAAGAGTTATTTTTGGAGTAACGATCGAGTATCCTTTGCGGTCAAAAACATTATCTGGATTGGTTAAATCACTATGCAAATCGGCTCTTGCTAACTGTTGGTGAGTTCGGTGCCGACAAGATAAGCTTCGTCCAAAATAGTGCCATCAAGGTTGACCCCTTGGAGATGAGCACACAGCAGATTGGCACGGCTGAAGTTGGCTCCGGCCAGATTCGCCCCCTGCAAATCGGCTTCCTCCAGGTTGGCTTCTAGCAACGTAGCTCCGCGTAGATCTGCCTGTTGGAGATTGGCTCCCTGCAAATTCACCTGCGTGAGGTTGCAGCCCCGCAAATCAGCGCCCCGTAAATCGGCATTCTGAAAGTTGGCATTGGCCAGATTCGCACCACTTAAAAAGGCTCCAGCCACCGCTGCACCCGCAACATTCACCTGCATCAGATTGGCTCCTCGCAAGTTACTGCCGCGCAAATCGGCTTCGGACAAATTGGCTTGAATCAGGTTTGCCCCCGCCAGGTTTGCGCGTAAATCGGCCTCTGCCAGATTACAGCCGGTTAAATTGGCTCCTTCCAGACGAGCGCTGTTGAGCTGGGCGCGATGGAGGTTGCAGCCTGCTAGATTTGCCCCGGTCAGGTTAGCTTTCTGTAATGCCGCCGCCGCCAGATCTTCGTCTTCGAGCCGAACGCCCGATAACTGCTGCAATTTCCCGGCACGGATAGCGTCGATGTCCATGGGTGGTGCGATGGCTTAAGGGCAAAGGGAACAACAGAAAACAGCGGAACTAGAAACGCGCTCGACGACAAAAATTAACCGTCTCGACAAATCCTATCAGCCTAAGCGGAGGTTGAAGCAGTCTGAGGGTTGATTAGTTCTTCGTCCGAATGGGAATCGAGTAGCCACAGCCCCGACGAAACACGCGGCAACACAACAGATAGGCTCAACCCTTGCTGTAAGCCTGCGACGAGCAACGAAAAAGCTTCCAGCAGTTTTGGATCCCAACGCAAGCTGCCTTCCTGCTGGCATTCAGCCAAGGCGGTGGCCAGATCCTCGGGAGCCGCCACTTGTAAGGCTCCGGTCTGCTGACCACTCGTAGCAGCCAGAGCAGCAGAGCAGCGTTTGGCGAGGCGTTCCTGGAAGCAGGACACCAGCCCAAGGATACGCGATTCCAGTGGGATGGCATCGCCCGATAAGGCAGCTGGAGCCCCGGAACCATCCCAGGCTTCGTTTTGATGCGTCAAGATAGTGGCGATCGCCTTCATCCGGTTCATCTTCCGCAAAATCTGTGTTCCGGGTAGTAGCGGGCAAGAAGGCGCACTCTCCCCACTCTGAGCATCCACAGCTGTGGTTTGTAGCGTTGAGGTCACCGAAGGTAACGAAGCAATCCGATGAAGCAGCCCGGCCAACCGCAGCCGATGTAGTTGCCATGCGGGAAGATCGAGCAACTGCCCCAAGCTTTCGGCGAGGGTGGCTACCTCTGCTGCTGCCATCGGATTGCTCAGGTCGGTCTGGTCGATCAGTTGCGCCATCCGCAAGAAGGCCTGCAACTCGTTGGAAACTAAATTTTTGCCAAGGCGCAAAGGATAAGCTTCAAACCCGATGTCGGCATGACCGGATAAACCCTGGTGGCTGGTTTGCAAGTAACTCACCACCTGCCCCACAACCTTCCCTAAGTTATCAGTTGTGGGAACGCCACACAGCGCATCCTCTGCTTGCGAACGAGCAACAATATCCTGGAAATGCTGATCTAGCTGAACGGCGAGTTCACGATCGTAGTCTTCGATATGGGCGATCGCCAGCCGCGCCGTTTCCTGCACTAACGTGGGTTCAAAAGTCCAAAATCCATAGAATTTGCGAGACAGATCATGGCTCGGTGGGCCTTCGGGGCCATAATCGGCATCCGAAAGCTCCTGACACAACACCATTGCGGTGTAATTGGGCGACACAATAATCAGGTGCCACTCCTGACCTACTGGGTCGTTAGCCCTCAGGCTCACCAACGAAACATTCGATAACTGGCTGGTGGGATGTTCTGCAAAGCCAGAGTCGGGAGCCGCCATGATGGTGATGTGGCGCGATCGCTCGGCAATGTCGTGATAGCGATCAGCCTCTTGCAAATACCACTGTCCCCGCTGAAATGCCGTAATGACCAGGGAGGCGTAATCCGCCTCCAACAAGGCATCTTCAAGCGCATGACAAAGTGCCACCAGGGTGTTTTTGTAATACACTGCCAGGTTGAGCGTACCGCCACCCCCTTCCATTGAGGTAACCCGATCGTTCAGCTTTTGGAGAATGGAACCCGGTAACATTGGCAACTATTGCTATCTCTTATGATTCTGCTTATCTTTTCCTATCTTTACAGAAGATCAAAGGGACGCATAGGGGGATCAAGAATGTTGTGTTGGATTTCAGGCTAATGGCTGAAAAAAATAGTGCGATCGCCTATAGAAATTAGTAGCAGATTGCACACCCATCTACCCGACCATCAGGAGTTTAGGAGGAGTCCGGGAAAAAATTGCCCTTTCAAAACTGTGCCCTTCGACTGCGCTCAGGATACACAACGGCTATTAGATAGCTGAGCGAAGTCGAAGCTAGCGGATATATCCTTTTCGAGAAATTGACTGAACAAGCAAACATCAATCTGCTCGCTACTCTTCATCCACTGGCGTATCGGCTTCTGTCACGGTTTCATCTGTAGCGTCGATGGCGATCGCCTCATCACCATCACTACTGCCGTCTCCTTCCCCTTCCTCATCAGTTTCTTCCTCGCCTTCCGCGGCTGGGGGAACCAACGCAACGGCCACGATCGCATCATCCTCGTCCAACCGCTGTAGCCGCACCCCTGTGGCTGAGCGAGATTGGCTGGAAATGGCGTTGACCGACTGCCGGATGATGATGCCGCGATTCGTCACCAGCATCATTTCATCTCCCTCATTGACGATCAGCAGAGCCGCAAGTTGGTCATCAGTCATCCGGAATTTGATGGAGCGCAGCCCCATCCCGGCTCGGTTTTGTAAGCGGAAGTGGTTGATGGGAACCCGCTTACCCAGCCCCGACGTTGTTACCACCAACACCCAAGGTCCCTGGGTTACCTCGACCTCTTCTGTGGCGTCGTCACTATCCTCCGTTTCAGCATCTACCGCTCCTTCACGAGCAAGCATGTCAACCACCTGGCTGGAAAGAATATCCATGCTGATCAGCTCATCCCCATCCCGCAGATTCATCGCCTTCACCCCGCGCGTCGGACGTCCTAGGGGGCGCAGTTGGTCGTCACTGGCCTGGAAGTGAATGGCCATACCCTTGCGACTGCCAATGATGATGCTGTTCTCGGGACGGGCGAGCCGCACCCAGCGCAGTTCGTCATCATCTTCCAGGGAAATGGCAATGAGCCCGTTGGTACGAATATTGGAGAAGGCAGACAGAACCGTTTTCTTGATGAACCCCCGCCGGGTCAGCATCACCAGATAATCCTCATCGGTAAATTCGGTGATGGGAAGCATGGAGGTAATGCGCTCTTCGTGGGAGATGGGCAGAACCTGCACGATGGGTACTCCCCGTGCTGTGCGAGAACTGGTGGGAATTTGATACGCCTTGAGGGAATAGGCAATGCCGCGATCGCTGAAGAACAAAATGTTGTCGTGGTCGTTGCAGGAGAAGAACTGGTAAACTCCATCCTCTTCTTTCATCCGAGCGCCCGCTTTGCCTCTAGTAGCCCGGCTTTGTACCTCAAAGGCACTCACAGGCATCCGCTTGATATAGCCCTGTTCCGTTAGCAAAATCACTGCCTGCTCGTTGGCAATTAGGTCAGTGTCGCCCAGATCTCCATCTGCCAGCTCAATTACCGTGCGGCGGGGCGTCGCGTGCGCCTCTCGCAGTGTCGCTGCTTCCTCTTCAATGATGCTGAGGATACGTTCCCGCCGATTCAAGATGTCTTGTAAATCTTCAATCTTGGCCAGCAACTCCTCATGTTCTCGGTGAATTTTTTCGGCTTCCAGCGCTGTCAGACGGCGCAACTGCATCTGCAAGATCGCATCTGCCTGCACTTCTGAAAGTTCATAGTCCTGAATCAGAGCTTGCTTAGCTGTTGGGGTATCTGCCGCATTGCGAATCAGCGCAATAATTTCGTCCAGATTGGCTAGGGCAATCAACAAGCCTTGTAACAGGTGATCCCGCTCCTGCGCTTTTCGCAGTTCATAGCGCGTCCGGCGCGTGATGGTTTCAATGCGGAAGTCGAGGAAGACTTGGAGCGACTGCTTGATGCTGAGCAGTTGGGGTTCGCCGTTCACCAGCGCCAGCATGTTGACCCCAAAGTTACATTGCAGCGGGGTGGCTTTGTATAGGTTGTTGAGCACCACGCGGGGATAGGCATCCCGTCGCAGTTCGATGACGATGCGCATGCCCTCGCGATCGCTCTCATCCCGAATATCCGAAATTCCCTCTAACCGCCGCTCGTTCACCATCTCGGCGATGCGCTCGATCATCGCGGCCTTATTGGTCTGGAACGGCAATTCCGTGACGATGATGGCCTCACGATCGGGATGGCCGCGCCGTTCGATGGTTTCGATCGCCGCAACCCCACGCATGGTGATGCTGCCGCGCCCAGTCAGGTAGGCTTCGCGGATGCCGCTTGTCCCCAAGATTTGCCCCCCGGTTGGGAAATCTGGTCCAGGGATATACTGCAGCAGCTCATTGTCGCTCAGCTCGGGATTATGGATTAAGGCTACCAGGCCATCCATCAATTCCCCTAGGTTGTGAGGGGGGATGTTAGTCGCCATACCCACCGCAATCCCCGATGAGCCATTGAGCAATAACTGGGGCACGCGGGCAGGCAGAACGATGGGCTCTTGCTGCGATCCATCGTAGTTGGGTAGGAAGTCAACGGTTTCAGATTCAATGTCCTGCAGCAGGGCGTTGGTGGTGATGGGGCGGAGGCGACATTCCGTGTATCGCATTGCCGCTGGGGGGTCATTGTCGACCGAGCCAAAGTTTCCATGCCCATCTACCAGGGGCGATCGCATGGAAAAGTCCTGTGCCATCCGCACCAGCGCATCGTACACCGCCTGGTCACCGTGGGGATGATATTTACCAATGACATCCCCCACTACCCTGGCACACTTACGGAACGGGCGATCGGGCGTTAGACCCAATTCATGCATTGCGTAGAGAATACGGCGATGAACGGGCTTTAGGCCATCTCGCGCGTCGGGCAAGGCACGTCCCACAATCACGCTCATAGCGTATTCCAGGTAGGAGCGAGACATCTCCAGGCGCAAGTCAGTGGGGATGATCCGATCCTGAGGGGGTTCCTGGGAAAAAGTCATAGGGTGCGATACTCCAGTGCTATGGGAGGAAACGGTTATGAATACAACCGCAGAGAAGAGAAACTAAAGATGCGTCAGCGGGACGACGATCGCCCGAATGACAGCAGCTTTTCTGACGCCCGTTCTGGGAGAGGTAAGTGGGCATCGTTGCTACTGAAAACCTTGCTGGGATACCTGAATCAGCATAGAAGTTGAAGCCAGAGAGGCTAATCGTAAACAAGGCGCAACAGAATCACAAGCGGGGAACAGAATGCATCGTCAATCGTGTAACACCGTTTTGCATGGTGGTTGAGATGAACACATTGACGATAATTGCCTGTACTCCTTCAGTCGGAATAATGCGCTGGGACAGGCTCGCACAATGCAAAGACGGAACCAATTGATGATCGAGATCGGCCAGAAAAGACCAGGTAGGTGCAGAACCACCTCAAGATGGGCGAAAACTTGGGTCCAACCTTGACCCGTTCAGAACCCCCTCAAGCATTTAACAAACATCAAGATAGAGGAGGCTGAAACCGTCAGTGCGCAAGGATTGTAAGCTGTCGTATTATAGCACAAAATATGGCGCACAGAGCGAGCCCTGTCACCAGGGCTGGTTCAGGCGATCGCCCCGTCCCACTCTGCCGTTTTCCTGCTGTATTTTTCACTCAAACAGGATGACGCAAAACTCGCGTCGTCCTCACTCAATTTGTTGATCGTTATAGACTCTTCGCACCCACACCATCAACAAGAATGTATTGGAACTAAAAGAAACCTGTTTCTTAGGCATTTTGCGCCAGTCCTGTCTTACAACTAGTTAGGAGCTGGACGGATCGCTGTTTAGGGCTTGCTGATTGCTATGTTTCCCATCTTCTACTCTGACGAGTTCTTGGCCCATGATACGGGGCATTTTCATCCCGAAAATGCAGGACGCCTGACCGCTGTGACCAAACACTTGCGATCGCTCCCCTGGGCCAATCAGTTGGATTGGCGCTTGCCGACCCCCGTAAATCAACAGAGCGATCGCCTCACGGATGCCATCTACGCTATCCACTCCGAACGGTATGTCGCAGCCATAGAAAACCTGGCATTAAAAGGGGGCGGACGGGTCGACCCCGACACAGTGCTATCGAGCAAGAGTTTTGATGCGGCGCTGCTAGCCGTGAGCGCCTGGCTAGATGCGGTGGATAGGGTGCAGCAAACTGCGCAGCCCGCCTTTGTCCTCAGTCGCCCCCCCGGACACCATGCCCTACCTACCCAAGGTATGGGGTTTTGTTTACTCTCGAATGTGGCGATCGCTGCCCATTACGCCTTGCAGCAGCCAGGAATCGAGCGTGTCGGCATCCTCGACTGGGATGTGCATCATGGCAATGGTACTCAGGCGATCGTCGAGACTAATCCCCACATTGCCTTCTGCTCCTTACATGAATCTCCTCAGTACCCCGGTACAGGTGCGTCTGGTGAACATGGGTTTCACAACAATGTCCTCAACCTACCGCTCCCCGCTGGCAGTAGCCTGCCGGACTACCAGGTGCGCTTTGAAGACAAAATCCTTCCCTTCTTCCGCCAATTCCAACCCGATCTGCTGCTCGTCAGTGCTGGCTACGATGCCAACTACGACGACCCCCTCGCCAGCCTTTCCCTGCGCCCAAACGACTACGGTACCCTCACCGACTATGCCCTCCAACTCACCCGCCGCATCGTCTTTGGCTTGGAGGGTGGCTACGACTACCGTTCTCTGGCCGAATCCGTCGCTGCCACAATTGAACCTTGTTTACAAACGTGAGTTAATTCAGTGCACGATCTACAGCTTCTTTCAATGTGCTCTCCATCCAGGCATTGATGCTCTTGCCTGCCCTAGTTGCTGCGAAGTAAATTGCACGATGAATTTCTGGTGTTGTCCGAAATGGGAGCTTGCCCGAGAAAGGCTTATCTGGATTCTGTCCCATCTCTTCACAAAATTTGAGATATGCATCAACAGACTTACAAAATTCTTCCTCGACCTCCTTTACATTGTCTGCCTCAAAGGTGACAACATCTTTAATGCCCAAAACTTGACCATGCAAAGTTTTAGACTCTAGATCGACTTTTATATCTGCTGTATAACCCTTATAATTCAACATAACCTAGTAAAAACATGCCCAACATATAGTCCATTGGCCGAGACAAGACCATTGCTAAACTTCCATTACTACATTAATAGCTCAAACCAGTAAGACCCGTTGTTCAAGCTATAGGTGGTAATCCCTATCACGCCTCTCGAAAATCCAAATACAAAACCTTGAATCTCAACTCAGCAGCTGGTACTCCCGTAATTTACAAAACCTAAACTAAAGTTAGCAGTGCCCAGAAAATCTGAACATTGAGCTTTTACTGAAAGTTACTCCAGATATTAGACAGCCTAATATCATTCAACGTTTTGAAAGGCTCTCCGGACAATTAAAACCTATTTGCCCGCAAAGTCTGGCCTTAAAGCAGTAGCAAAAGCGAGTATAGGCTAAGAAGTTCCGAAGAAAATCCCAAAAGAAACAGGAAGTTTTTTCAACAGGAAGTTCAGAATTTATACACGAGTACGATACGGGCACTCCAATATCTATCCCGTCTGCCATCTGGTATTAAACTTACTTTTCTCGTGTTGATTCCCGATAGCCCGCTAAAGGCAAAAAGCTGGGTAAACTCATACCTATCACTTAAAGCTCAGCTTTAACAAAGACTAACTAAAAGCAGCTACAAAGGTTTTTCTGAGGATTTGACCTTGGCTTAACCTAGATTGCGAAACTCGTGGTGACCCAAACAACCATTCTACACCATCGACGTCTAGTCTCGCCTACACAACCTGGGTTTGGCTTAAGATAATATAGCACTTTTGCCTCAGAGCTTGTACATGAGAATTTTAACTTTTGAGGAACAGTGACAAAGCCAAAGCGTAAAGTTCAGACAATAACAGATGTTCACGGCCATAGTTTATCGAGATGGAAAACTAGGGGTAGATTATGGCCTGTGATAAAGCTAGCAGTCTGACCTAGTACATTTGAGCTTGGCAAACCAATCATGGCAGTAAGACGGAGCAACAGCAAAAATTGTTTCTCTTGATGGAGTGGCCCCGTCGTATTCATTCCATGGAAGGTTCATATCAAATCGCAAGGATTATACAATTACCGCGCAGAAGTCACTTCTCAGGACTAGATTCTTGAGCAATATAGCTATCCGAAACAGCATATAAAGGGTAGTGAAGCTCTCCAAATTCACAACTCGCTTTACAAGTTACTTGCAAGCGACATCGTGGTAGAGAAATCGCCTATTGAAAGATATTTGAAGCATTCTCGATGAGATTTGTAGCTTGGATATTTCTCAAAATTATCGAGGTATGCTGATCAATGCCTATCACAGTATTGCTTCCCTCCTGCCTGATAGATAGTTGACCATAGGAGATGCCTTCTGACAATACGATGACATCTTGGTCTATTTGGAAATCTTCAATGACAGTATTTCCATCAGGGTTGAAGACGAAGCTATCGCGCCCAGCACCTCCATTTAGCGTATCGTTACCGATACCTCCATCTAATAGATCATCCCCTTCGCCACCAACCAAGCGATCGTTTCCATCACCACCGAGCAATGTGTCATCTCCGCGATCGCCCCGCAGGATATCGTCCCCACTCAAACCCGACAAAATATCATTGCCATCTTGACCATTGATGACATCTGCAGAATCATCCAATCCTCGAACGTCATTGTTTAGGGCATTTAGGAACGTTACCGTATTGGCACTAAATACCTGATCGTAAGATCCGCTATTCCATTCTTTGTTAAAAACATCAAAGCTATCTTGAACAGAATCTTGCGGGTCAAAGATGATATTACCTAAACCATTATCTTCTTCCAAGAAGAAATTGTCTAACAGCTCTAGGCTAAAGTCCTGGAGAATAACTCGAGTATTTTCCACTCCTTCAAAGGTGATGATCAGGTCATCTCCATCTTGGCTGACTAGCATATTCTGACTGGTCAAACCATCTCCGATGAACTTGAGCGTATCCACTTCTGCGATAACCGATGCTAAAGGATTGGTTCCTCGCCCTACGCCACCAAAATTTTGGATAACGATCGTGCCAGTACCGGCTTCGACCTCAATAATTTGATTACCTTCAAGATTCGGACTACCACCATCCGATGGATCCGTGCCTGGCCTGGCGCCAGGATCTGGATTGCCGCCATCCGGTGGATTATTGCCCGACCCGTCGCCAGGATTCGGATTGCCGCCATCTGGTGGATTATTGCCCGACCCGTCGCCAGGATTCGGATTGCCACCATCTGGCGGATTCGTGCCCGACCCGTCGCCAGGATTCGGATTGCCGCCATCTGGTGGATTATTGCCCGACCCGTCGCCAGGATTCGGATTGCCACCATCTGGCGGATTCGTGCCCGACCC
>JBCBSJ010000074.1:0-21458 GCA_039819245.1 Cyanobacteria bacterium J06638_20 | reverse complement strand
TTCTCTGCATTGGAGGTTGAGAAGGTTGAGTTGGAGGGCGATCGCCAGAGCCTGCAGGAGCAACTCGACGCTCTACGAACGAACTTGGGAGATGCTGAGACTCAACGCGATGAAGTTACCCAACGGCTATCAGCGTTGGAAACAGAAAAGGTGGAACTAGAGGGCGATCGCCAGTATCTCCAGGAACAATTGGATACGTTGCAAACAACCTGGCAAGGTGCGGAAGCTCAGCGTGAGGAATTAACCCAACGGCTCTCGATGTTGGAAGGTGAAAAAGCAGATGGGGAGCGCAAAGCAGAACAGCTAAGCGCGCAACTGACGGTTAGTCAAACCGCGCTGCAAGCAGCGGAGGCAGAGCGACAAATGCTGACCCAACATCTGGCGGTTTTGGAATCCGAGAAGGCTGGGGTTGATGCACAGTTAGCTGATCTCCAAGGGCAGGTGCGCCAACTCCAGGCTGACCAAATCCGCGACCAGGAAGTATTGGGGCGCTTGCGAGGTCAGGTCGCAACGTTGCAATCCAATAACAATACCTTGGAAACTGACCTCCAGAATCTCCAAGAGGAACTGGAAGTTGCCCATACCGTGCGCCTCGATCGCGATGCCCAGATCGAGAACTTGCATCGGGCATTAGATCATGCCCAGAGTCAGAATGCAGAAATGCAAAACACCTGGAATGCGCTGCAAGAAGCGATGGGTAAAGTGCAAGCGGAAAATGCCCAATTGCAAGCAGAACGTGACCAAGCCATTCAGGATCACCTTGCTTTGCAATCGGAGTATGGGGAACTCCAGTTGGAGCTGTCAACTTTGCGACAGATCAACGCGACCCACGAACAGCACTGGACGGAGTTGCACAGGCTTCTCATCGGTTCTGCTCTCACTGAAGGCGAGTCTCCCGATCCGCTGCAATTGGCTGCGGCGCTGCAACAACAACGCGATCGCCTCTCGGAGCTAGAAGCCTCCTTAGCTAGGGCGACGGAGGAGCGGGCACAGCTCGAAGCCGAACGCGATCGCCTCAGCACCCAATTGGAACGGGCGATCGCCGATCAGAAAAAGCTTAAGCAATCTCTTAAGCGCCTTCCAGCAGGCAAATCCCGTCCGCGCAGTGCAGAAGGACGCGATCCCTTGAGCGAAATTCCTGGCATTGGCCCTACTTACGAGAAGCGCCTGTATGACGCCGGAATCACGACCTTCGCCCAACTGGCCGAACTCTCCCCGGAACAGATCCGCGAAATCATCAAGCTCAAAGCTAAGCGCAAGATTGGTCCCGAAAGTTGGATCAACGAAGCCCGCGCGATGACAGGAGAGGATGCCGAGGAAATCCAACCCGACGAACCAACGCAATCCGACGAATCAACGTAATCTAGCCAACCTACTAAGCCGCAAATGCTCAAACTACCAATGTTTAGAGCCCGCGACAGGAAACTGTAACAGCAGGCCTGACTTGGATTGCCGCAACTTTATCGCGTGATGTCAAATCCGGCTAAAGAACCAAATATCGTTTGCGCCCGCTGCATTGCAGCGGGCGCAAACGATATTTGGGGTTTAGGGCTGTTTAACGAGATTTGATAGGGTTGGCAGCTGTCCTATCGACGGGCAGGGGGGAGTGCGAGTTGTCTGTCTGGCTGAGAAGGGGTTACGTCTCTCACTTCCACCGTGGTGGTTGTGGGGGGTACCTCTTCAGGTAGGAGGAACTCTCGGATGAAGCGAGCCGCAGCCCGTTGCGCCAGACCGCTAGCAATTTGCTGCCCCATTGCCTGGGTTTCAGGCCGAGTGAGCAGCTTTGGCAGCACTGGCAAAAGCTGCATGGGGTCGAACCCTGGGGTGTCACGTAGCAACGTGAGTACCCGCAAGAGATGCTCAGACTGGGGTTTTTGTGCAGTGGCCGGAGTCGCGTGACCGTTGTTCAGACCCAGGCGATCGCGCACCACTGTTGTGACCCGATTCACCGCCATTTGCCCTAGACCATCGACCCCTTCGACAATCTCGTTGACCAGTTGCTCACGGATAAACTCTCCGCGTTCCGAGAAAAGAAACTCGATTCCCTGGTCGAGCGCCTTATTCAGGTCATATTCAGAGCTGTCTTTGGCATTGCGGAGCAGGTTTTCGAGTCGATTCCAGCGGAATGTCCCGTCTTGGAACAGCAATTCCTTCAATGAGGTTCGCAATTGGGGCGCTGGGTCGGTGAGCAACCGCTTCGCAATATAAGGGTAGGCTTTGCTCAATACCTTGAAGTCGGGATCAACATGAATGGCAATTCCTTCCAGGGTGACCAAAGAGCGAATAATCAGCGCATAGTAGGCCGGGATTCGGAAAGGATATTCATACATCACCTCTGAAAGCTGATCGGTGATGCTCTTGAAATTCATCGCCGCTACGCTAGCTCCCAGGGCATCGCTGAAAACGTTGGCCAAGGCGGGAATGATGGGCGTCAAATCGGTTTCAGGTGTCAAAAACTCTAGGTTGACATAGTCGTGAGCCAAGCCTGAGAAGTCGCGGTTGACCATATGAACCACCGCCTCGATCAGCCCGTAACGCTGGGGCGGGCGGATTTCGCTCATCATCCCAAAATCCAGATAGGCCAGCTTCCCGTCACGGGTGGCAAGCAGGTTTCCAGGATGTGGGTCAGCATGGAAGAAGCCATGCTCCAGTAGTTGCCGCAGCGAGCACTGTACCCCTACTTCGATCAGGTAGGCCGCATCGACATTCTGTGCCCGGATGGCTTCTGGGTTGGTCAGCTTGGTGCCTTCAATCCATTCCATCGTCAAAACGCGACGGTTGGTGTATTCCCAATAGATGCGCGGCACATAAATGTCGGGTAGATGCCCATAGAGTTTGGCGAAGCGCTCGGCGTTGTAGGCTTCATGGGCATAGTCCATTTCCTCAAAGATACGCGCCCCAAACTCATCCATAATGCCAACCAAGTCGCTGCGAACCCGCTTGACAACCTTCGTCGTAAGGCTCGCGAGCTGGCGCAAAATGAACAAATCCAGCGTAATCCGCTGCGCCAAACCAGGGCGCTGCACCTTGACCGCCACATCTTCCCCTGTTTTGAGCTTGCCGCGATAAACCTGTCCCAACGATGCAGCCGCCAGGGGATCTGGGGAAAGTTCGGCGTAGATATATTCAGGGCGATCGCCCAATTCCTCTTCAATAAACTGAAATGCCACCTCATTGGGAAATGGCGGCAACTGATCCTGCAATCGCGTCAGTTCTTCCAGATACAGCGGCGGCACTAGGTCGGGGCGGGTCGAAAGGGCTTGTCCCACCTTGATATAGGCTGGCCCCAAATCCGTCAGTAGCTCACGCAGTTGTGTTGCCCGCCGCTGTTCATTCTTTTTAATTTTCCCAGTCTGGCGATCCAGCCATACTTGCAGAGCAAACCAGATGAAGGGCACGAAAATCGTCAACAGCCGCGACCAGACCTGCAACGGGCGAGTGTTGTAGTGGGCGGCGATCGCTTCCGGATCGTAGCGAATGGCGCGATCGGTCGCCGAGGCATGCTCTGCACTGATGACAGCTTCGACCTCATCGCTCGACCTCACAACATCAGAGACATGAGTCGGCTCGACAGAGGGCAGGGTTTCGGTACTGGTCATGGTGTGATTGTTAGGAGGAACAGCGGGAGAAGAGCGATCGGGCAAAGGAAAGCGGAGACTGGGTAAAGCGGGAACTTAGCCGAAGCGTAAAGGGTTAGATGAACGCTGATTCACTTTTGTTAACTATTGTAACAGTCAAGTTCTAGAGAGGGATCTATCAATAGACCCATAAACGTCTCATCCAGATAGTTGAACGCAGCCGTTCTGCCGATTGCCTAAAAGGACATGCAAAAAAGACCTCATCCCCAGCATGGCATTTTGATGGGGATAAGGCTTGTCGAAATGGGGCTAAATTTCCGAAGTTGAGGGGAGGGATTACCGATAGATATCCGCTGTTAAGCGACGCTACCACCATTGAATATGTAGCGGGCCACCTAAGGGTTCATCACAGCTTTTCCGCCATTCCACGGGTTTATAGGTGCCGAATACATGATCCCACCAATCGACCCCTAGACCGAAGTTGTGGTGCCATTGGTTGTAGCGGTGGTGGACGTAATGAACGGGCATCGGCATCCAGAAACATTGGGTCGGATTATCGTGCTGAAGCTGGTGGGCATAGGCCGAGAAGACTGCGTAGGCCAATGCCCCCAGGAAGAAGAACAGGGCAAAGTGCCAGGAAAACCACATGATAATGAGTGGCAGTGGGATAACGACTTTGAAATACTCCAAGAATTCTTTGAATACGCCCTGCCCTGTCCCTTCCCGATGATGTTCGACATGGAACTCGCATTTTTCAGGAACCTTGTGCATCAGGCGGTGCAGCCAGTATTCTACGAAGCTGGCAAAAATAAAGGTCAGCACGAAGCAGAGACCATAGAGCAGGGGCAGGTAGCGAGTCATAGCAATGGGCAAGCAACGTAAAAGATTGGATCGAGAAAGGATAGAATCCCTTCTACCGCCTAGTTATAGCGTGTTGTCGTAAGGAGATGCTAGTCCTTCCTTCAGCGCGATCGCTACCCATTTCGGGGTTACAGAGTAGTCGAACATAATCGAGACCTCCGCAAAACTTGCGTCCTCCTAGATGAGGTAAGTAGAGCCGCTGCTATTGAATGTTGCATTCACGCAGGCGACGCATCAAATTCGCGAGCATTTTGATATCCGTACCGCCAAAGCTGCGACTGTTGCCCAAGGTTCCCGTGCGAAAGGCTGCCAGAGGAGATAATTTCCAGAACCACATGGCAGGTAAGTGCCCCGTCACGGCCGTATCTAACTTGAAGTCTAAATCTTTGTACTGGCGGAACATCGGATAGAAATTTGCTGCTCTCCACATCCATTTCAACCGCAGGGTCACGTCAATTAGACGACGATCGTTACTCATCTTGAGGTCGCGGAACTGGGCATAAATTCGTTCCTGGGCAATGAAGCCAAAATGACCATTGCTGTACTTTTCCCATAGGTTGCTGATGGTTTGCAAATCAAGGCAGGGGAACTCGGCCAGCGCTTCTGGGCTGAGCCATTCGTCTTTGGTGCGATTGGTTGCCAGCAACATTACCCGCAAGGTCTCGTGATCGGCTTCTCTCCACATGCCATCCTGCAACAGTCCTTGCAATGCCGTGTACTCAATGTTGCGATCGGATGCCAAATCATCATTAGGGGTCGATGTATGGGGCGGGGGGGGGACATACCCTGGAACAAAGGCCCCTTCGCCATGATCGTTGGATGACGGAGCAGGCGATGGATTTACGGGTTCTGGTGGTGCCGCTGGCGATGGTGGCGGTGGCGGCGCAGAGGGTGGTTCCTCGGGCAGGGGGCGATCGGGTGCCGAAACTCCCCCGTTATTGTTTGTTGGTGTTTCCGATGGTTTTGGCGGAAATGCTTCAGCAGACGAGTCCTCTGGCGATTCAGGTGCTGTTAGCTTTTGCATCACAGCATCGACATCCCCCCGTTCCAGCAGATCATGAAGTGCTTCGACCTCCGCATCGATCTTGGCCTGGTTATCCGATGATAGCTGCTCAAACGGTGGGGCAGATGATGCTTTGGGTTCATCCGGCTGCGCCTCGGTCAGATTAGGCGGTGATGGGGGAACGGATGTGTCTGTTGGGAGTTCGGATGAAGCGTCTTCCAGCGAATCAGCGTTTGTCAGTTGTTGCACGACGGCATCAACGTCTCCCCGCTCCAACAGATCATGAAGCGCCTTGACCTCCGCATCGATCTTGGCTTGCTTACCCGCCGAGAGCTGCTCAAACGGTGGGATTCCAGAGTCAGAGTCGGGTTGTTCCGATCGCCCCTTAGCCAAACTGGGGGGTGGCGGAGGCACAGGGGAATTTGTTGCTGATGGAAGAGGGACAGAATCCTCCGGTTCTGCTGGAGGTTCAGCCGATTCCGATGGCTTATCGCTGGTTTGGGGACTATGCCCCCCATTCAGCCGCTCTTCTAGTTGACGCACTTCGTCGGCATCGAGCTTGAGAGCTTGCCAGGTTTCATCGAGAGAATGGCGGGTTACGTCATCAATGGGATTGTGACGCGTCAGCGTTTCGCGGTAGGTGATTTCATATTGCTGCAGGGCGCGTTGGTAGGCGCGGCGCTGCTCCGTTGCTTGCGCCATCAATTGCTCGTGGATCTGAGCAACATCGTCGTCTTGTAGTTGTAATTCAGTTTGCAAACGTTTCAGCTCATCCTGATTTGCCGCGCTCAAGGGGAACTCCTTTTGCAAGAGTTGTTCACATGTCTGTCGATAGTAAGCCAGATTGCGTTGGTAGCTTTCTTGGCACAAGGTCTCGCTCACCCGATCTTCTGCCGCAACAACATCAGCATCGCTCAGGTTGAGTGCCTGTTGCAGTTTGGCTAGGCGATCGCGCGTTGGTTTGCGCAAGGTTCCATCCTGCTTCACCGCTTCCAGAAACGCCGTTTCATACTGGGCACAGTTTGCCTGGTGGGCTGCCTGCTCCGCTTCGATTTGCGATCGCACCCGCTGGAATACCTCTCGGGCATGGGCTTCTTTAATGCCAAGGGAGTGCTGAAGCTTCTGCATCCGATGGTGAACGATATCGGTGGGCGGATAGGTTGCCCGCATCTCCGTTTGCCACGCTTGCTCAAACTGGTGCAGGGTTTGGTGATATTGCTCCCGTTGGGCTTGCTCAACAGTGGAAATGCGTGTTTCGATCGCATGCACCTCGTCATCGGGAAGGTCGAGCGATCGCTGTACTTGCTGGAGTTTGTAGCGATCGCCAGGGGTCGGTGGGAAATGCTGGGCAATGGTATCGCGAAACACCTGCTCATATTGCTGGTGATGCTGGCGTTGGGTTGCAGCTCGTTCGGCATAGGGCTGCATCACCTCTTGCTGAATCGGCTCCACCTCATCATTCGATAGTTCCAGCAAGTGCTGAAACTCTTGCAATTCCTGCCGCACCGATTCCGGCAACGGATAGGCCTGCCTTACTGCGGCTTGCAATGCCTGACGATAGCGCTGTAAATCCTTCTCTCGCTCTCGGTAGGGATGCAGAATTTCGTCTTCGATCGCCTGGGCATCGGAAGGCCGCAACCCCAGGGTCATCCGCCGCTTGTCGAGAATGGCACGGCCAATGGGGGAAATTTGCCCATCCTGCACGCGCTGCTCCACCTGTGCTCGATACTGCTGACGCGGATCAAACACCGGAACGCGAGTCAGGGGAATGCTGCAATCTTCCTCCCGCCACGCAATCAACTCTGGATGTCCCTCCGCTAGTACCGCTTTCAGCTCATCCAAGATATAGGCATGTAGCTCATCTACTGAAACCAGGCGATCGTGGTTGCGATCGGCCTTCCCGGTGCAGATGCCTTCCACCAACAGATGGGCGTAGGGCGATAGCTCATCGCTGTCGAACTGAGGGATATGGTGTGCTGCCTCAGCCCCTAATAAAATGACGCGTCCCTGTCCACCTAGTTGGTGCTTCAGATTCAGCGATCCGTTATAGGTCGGTTTGGCATGGGGTTCCATCCCGCCGAAGCCGCAGTCTAGAATCATCACCTGCTGCTCAGCCCGACTGCCACTCATAATGTCTTGCACCGCATGGGCCGAGAGCGCTGTTGCCCGCACCAGCTCTCCATCTACATTGCGGCGGGTTGAGGCCGTCGTAAGGAAAGCATTGCCCTGGCGATCGCGCACTCCCTGTCCGGCAAACAGCAGTACTGCCAGATCATCCCGCCCCAGCTTACGGGAAAAGTTCTCAATCTCCTCTTCCATCTGCATCCGATCGGGGTCGAGCAACGGTTTTGGCACTTCGGCAAACCCACCAATATCCGGACGCAATAAAACTTCTCTGATAGCTTCCACATCATTGCGAGCGGTCAGAGACGGTTGAATAACATCCTGATTCTGGTAGTTGCCAACCCCGATTAACAGGGCATATTTCGCCATGAGCAGTGTTCCTGCACCTATCCTCGGCTCAGAGGGGAGGAGTCAGATCGGCACGACACCCGACCAGCCGACCTGTCGTCAAAACGTGTCAAATCGAACAGAAATTACGAAAAAAACGCGACCCTTAACTACAAGGTTAATACGCCTTTTCTAAAATTGATCTTTCCTTGGCAAAAAATCCGGACGGAGGAAGAGCTGCGCCTAATATGTCAATGAGCGATCGCCCCTTTCCCATGCGCACAATTCGCCGTCCCCAACTATCCCCATCTGCTCCCATTCGTACCCACAGTAGGACTCTACATTTCTCCAGAGACCACGATACGCTAGATATAAGGTGTGATGGGTTTTCTATACTTTTGCAGTCTCAAATAGGCTTTTTCCATGACGACATTGCCAGAGATTGAAGCGGCTATCAAAACCTTGCCCAAAGAGGATGTTCGTCAACTCTCGGTATGGTTGCAGGATTATCTCGATGAAATTTGGGATCGGCAGCTCGAAGCCGATCTGGCATCAGGGAAGCTAGACAACCTGATTGCTCAAGCAGAAGCCAATATTTCAGCCAACAATACGAGAGAGCTTGATGAAGTCCTTCACGACACCTGAATTTTGGCAAGCTTACGCAGCGTTGAATCCAAAGATGAAGGAACGAGCTAGAAGCGCTTATCAGCTTTGGAAGGGGAAGTCTATGCATCCCTCTCTGCATTTCAAAAAAGTAGGCAAAAATCTATGGTCTGTGCGCATTAGTGGAGGGTATCGAGCTTTAGCCTTGAAAAAAGGTAACGACTACTACTGGTTCTGGATTGGTAGTCATGAGGACTATGAAACCTTGCTACGCTAAGCTGCATCTCAACGCTCTGAGGCTGAAATATCATCCAGGAAGCGATACATGACGTAGGCATCGACATAGCCCAATTGCTTGTGCCGAATGACCTTGGGCAGGGTTCCGACAGGCGCAAACCCCAACTTTTTCCAGAGCCGCACTGCTGCTTCATTGGTGCTCACGACGATATTGAACTGCATAGCCAAAAAGCCCTCAGCCTTGGCTTGCCGCAAACAGTGCCAGCCCAACGCGGTGCCGATTCCTTTGCCGCCCCACTCGGGATGCACCATAAAAGAGGCGTTGGCTACATGGCTGCCCAAATCCCGCTGGTTCTTCACCATGCGATATAGCCCCACAATCTGCCCTTCGGCCTCCGCCACATAGGCCCAGCCACCCTCCGGCAGCAAATAGGCGATCGCCTCTTCCCGGCTTGTATCCGCCGCAAACACATAGGTATCCTCCGTCGCCACCACCCGCCGAAAGATTTCCCACATCCCCTCAGCATCGGCGATCGCCGCTGGCCGAATCTCCATTCCCACCCCTCCAAAAGATTTCAAAAGCAACCTCCCAACAGCTTACGCCTAGGCGGATGGGGTGCCCTCTCGAAGCTGTCGCAATACGGCTTGGGTAGTGGGATGGTCAGACAATTGATTGGCTTTTCCTTCTTCTAGCGCGGCCTGCACCATGAGTCTGAAGTTGTTTTGCCCAGATTCAATGTATGGGTGTTCCTTCGGTAGTGTTTTAGCATCAATCTCGATAGCACGGAGATAAAAGGTTTCGGCCTTGCTGTAGCGTCCCACCGCCCGGTACAGCAGTGCCAGATTATTAAGATCGGTAGCGACTTCGGGATGGTCAGTTCCATAAACCTTTTCATCAATGGCGAGCGCTCTTGCATACAAGGGCTCAGCCTCGCTGTAGCGCCCCATCGAAGCGTACAGCCCTGCCAAGTTATTGAGGCTGGTGGCGACATGAGGATGGTCGGTGCCCAACTGTTGTTCACGGATGGCGAGCGCTCTTGCATACAAAGGTTCGGCCTCGCTGTAGCGCCTCATCGAATCGTATAGCAATCCCAGATTGTCAAGATCGGTAGCGACATCGGGGTGGTTAGCTCCATAGACCTTTTCATCAATGGCGAGCGCTCTTGCATACAAGGATTCGGCCTCGCTGTAGCGCCCCATCGAATCGTATAGTAATCCCAGATTATTGAGGGTGGTGGCGACATCGGGATGGTTGGTGCCCAAATGCTGTTCGCGGATGGCGAGCGATCGCTGATATAAGGATTCGGCCTTGCTGTAGCGCCTCATCACCTTGTACAGCACTGCCAGATTATTGAGGCTTTGGGCGACGTCGGGATGGTCGGTACCCAAATGCTGTTCGCGGATGGCGAGCGATCGCTGATATAAGGATTCGGCCTCGCTGTAGCGCCTCATCACCCGGTACAGCGAGGCCAGATTATTGAGGCTGGTGGCGATAGCGGGATCGTCTGCCTTTAGAAGGGTTTCACGAATGGCCAGAGCTTGACGATACATGGGTTCGGCTTCGCCGTAACGTCCCTGTTTTTCGTAGGTGCGTGCCAACCGGTCCAGGCTGTGGGCAAAGGTGTTATTCGGTGCTGCGAGTTTCAGCGATCCTAGAAGGCCCTCAAACTGTCCGGTAATGTCTCGGAGATCCTTTTGGGCATTGGCGTCGGCGAGGGCTTCCAAGGCAGGGAGTAAGTAGGTCGTGAGCAGGTCGCTGTCGCTGGCTCCCGCTTGTTTTGCGGTATGGAATTGCTGGATCAGGCGATGGGCGCGGTGGCGGGCATCGTCGATATTGGTGGTGGAGCTGTCGGTGAGAAGGATCTGGCTGTCAGTAGAGGTATCTATTACCGCTTCGGTTAACTGGAGCCGCTGACTGAACCAGCTATTCAGGTCGGGCATAGCGTGGATTACCGTTTGCATCAGGTTGGGAGTCATCCACCAAATTTGCTTTAGGGGCAATTCAACATATTTATCCCGATTGAAATTCACCACTCGCAGGGCATCGGGCAAGGGTTCCCGTGAGTTAAAGGCAGTAGAAAACCCCGCAATGGATACCACCGAATTGGGATATTCCTGAGCTACTTGGTGCAATTGCTGCATTAGGTTTAGCACCAGGGATTCGGAATATTGATACGCAGGTAACGTAATTTCGTGAACTGTGATTTCATGTTTTGCTAAAACACTCTTGAGCTGCTGTACGACTCGCTGGCGGGCAAACTCGGAGCTATATTCCACCCGCACCAAGCCTTTGGGGTCGCGACGCGCCCACAACGCCAGTCGCTTGCTAATCTCGGCAATGCTACCGGGCTGTAAAGACGAGGTCGCAATGTTGTTAGTTGCAGACGGGTCAGATGCTTCCACCAGGAGCCTCCCCTGAGGCAAAGCGCTCAATTTGGTTTTGATTGGCCAGAATATCCACGACCAGCGGATGCACACCAAACCAGCGCTGACCATTGAACTCCTGCACAGCTCGAGCATTTAACAGCGCATACAGAATCGGGTCCGGAATTTGCGCTTTCTTTTCTCCAAGATAAATCCTCTGCAAGCGGCTGGCTTTCTCCTCAAAGGTAATCTCCTCCTTGTCAAATGGACTTTGCCCGAGCCGTCGTTCGTAGTCACTCCGCAGGTTGATAATGGCCGCATCTACATCGGTTTGGCTGATTCGGGCATCCGCTACTTCCCGGAGCAGCGCATTATCCGCCGCGTAATTCACCAGAGAAAACAAATCCCGCAAATTGCCCCCCGAGGCCACAATCAGCCGTGTCATCTGATCCGCCTCGAACAAGTCTGGTGCTATTCGTGCCTGCAACACCTGCTGGAGAGCATCTCGTCCCGTTTGGTTTGGTGAATGATCAGGATGATAAACAGGGGTATCTGGAATGACAAAGCTACAATCTCCCGAAAAGGGCAATCGTGGGGCATTGCCAGAGTAATACAACCCAATGGGTAGGTTGAAAATCAAATGGGTGCGGAGATCCAGGAAAATATTGGCATAGGTAATGAACAGTTCCTCGATTCGTGTCGGAGGAATACCGGCCTTATCAAAATCTTCGCCAACAAAGAGCCACTGCTTTCCCGTTCCGGCTTTGAGCAAGTGGTTGCATTCATCCAACAGATTATTAGCCACATCAATCAGGGAAGAGAGGCGACTCACGCGATATTCCACCACATTTGTCTCGCGGGTGGACGCATACTTCATTTCCCCTCGCAGGTCAGCGAATAAACCGAGCACCTGTCCCCAAAGCGAATCTGGTTGAACCCCGGCTCCTGCTTTGACGGTGGCCGACATGTCTCTTTTCTGCCGCTGCACCGTTTTGTCTTCGGCAAACCAGTCCCGAATTTCTTTCAGGCGAAACTCAGAAGGTGCTTGTCCGGCTCCCCCCTGCGCAACAGGTTTGGCCGTGCATTCCGCAATCTCGATCATCATCAAAATCACCACATCCAGCGGGCGAAAATTACCCGGATCGAGCGCTGTCATTGCACTGAGGCGAATGGTGCTAAATTTTTGCTCAACCTGATGAATCAGCCGAGACAGTTCGGTGGACTTGCCAACCCCCCGGTGCCCCATGACACACGCTTTGAAAGGAATGCCATCGTTCGCCGCCCGGTTCAGCCGCAGACGGATGTTCTTCATCTTGTCGCCGCCCCGCAGCTCGTTAATCTCGGGACGATAGAAAGCCGCCAATTCCTCTGGGGTTTGTAGCGGCTCGGGTCGCAGGGTTCTGTAGATGTCGTCGAGGGAAGTAGCGGGTGTTGTTTGCATGGTCGCCCCGGTAAATCCGTAGTGCTGCAGACGGATACCTCAACTTATAACAGGCTTTTGGGGTTCTGCGTCATGTTGTCACTGCCCTGGGGAATGATTTAGAGCTGGCTGGGCGATCGCCCAAGTAAACTCATCGGTCGAGGACGAAGCGATCGCCGATCTGCCAAAATCGAGTTAGTTGCGTCACGTTGGATAGACCATGGGAGGATTTGAACACCGCAATGGAGCTACGGCATTGTCGCCTGTAATCCAACTGGAGCAGGTGTCACGGGTGTATGGGCAGGAAGAGGCGTTGATTCGGGCGTGCGATCGCATCGACCTGCGCATTTACCCCGGTGAATACTGCGCCATCATGGGGCAATCCGGTTCGGGAAAAAGTACCTTGATGAACCTGATCGGCTGTCTCGATCGCCCCACCTCTGGGCATTACTTGCTGGATGGGATGGATGTGTCGCGGCTGAGCAAAACGCGCTTGGCACGAATTCGCAACCGCAAGCTGGGGTTTGTATTTCAGCGCTACGAGCTATTGCCGAACCTGACGGCGCTGGAGAACGTGATTGTGCCCATGATGTATGCCGGGGTTGGGCGATCGCGGCGACGGCGGCGGGCGGAATATGCGTTGCAGCGGGTGGGGTTGGGCGATCGCCTGCATAAACGACCGGGGCAGCTTTCTGGTGGGCAGCAGCAGCGAGTGGCCATTGCCCGGGCGATCGTCAACCGCCCTCTAGTGCTGCTGGCAGACGAGCCGACGGGCGCACTGGATACCCAGTCGGCTGCAACCATTGTGGATATTTTCGACCAGTTGCATGCCAGTGGCATGACCCTGATCGTGGTGACCCATGCTCAGGAAGTGGCCTGCTACAGCAAGCGAACTATTATGATAAGCGATGGCCGATTGCTGTCGGATCAGCCGACATTCACAGCAATGCCGCAACAGGCATTCCGGTAATACCCTGGCAAGTATCTTCCAAACAGAGTAATACTGGTATGGCTGTGCCAATATATACATTTGATCGTTCGCTCTAACTATCTGTCCCAGAATCGCTTATTCGTAATGGCTATGCGTTCCTGTTTGGTTTTCCTGAAAGTTGTCCTGAAAAATGAGGGGGGATCGGGTGCCGCAAGAAACCCAGTCAAATCTCGACCCAACATCAGATTTTGAGTCGAAAAGCCTGCCATCCAATGTCGTGGAGCCTAAACCCGTAAAGGGTCTAGGGCTGTTGGAAGAAGACATTGTTGAGCACAAGTGGGCAGGGGTGCAATGGATTATCGGCGCAGGGGTAATCATGGCGATCGCCCTCGGGGGCGGCTTTGCGTACTATCGATGGTTTCGCCCAGAACCCGTGTCCATTACCGTGGCCTTGGTGCCTGTGCAGCGCGGTGATGTTCGTATCCTCGTCACCGCTGCGGGGACCGTGGAGTTGGGCGGGCAGCGCACCCTTACCGCACCAGAAGATGTGACCGTGCAGCAGTTACTGGTGGAAGAACGGCAGCGGGTGAGTCAGGGCGAGATTCTGCTAGCGCTGCGGGCACGAGGGGTGCAGCGAGAGCTGAATGATGCATTGGTGCAAGCTCAGATCGATGAGAATAATGTAAGGCGTCGTCGCGAGCAGATTCAAGAACGGCAAGCACAGCTCAACCGCGCCCAAGAGCGATTCCAGGAGTCTCAGGGATTGCTCGATCGGGGATTCATTTCCGAGGACGAGTATCTCCGTGATCAAGAATCAGTAGAGACAGCTCAGAGTAATCTGCGTGATGTTGAGGTCGAACTGGCCAACTCCGAACTGGAATTGCAGAATCGGCAACTCCAGATCCAAAATCTACAGACGCAACTGGCCGATACGCAAATCGTCGCACCGTTCGACGCTATCATTCTGCGGCTCTATGTCAATCAAGGTAATGGGGTGCAGCAGGGCGGCGATTTGCTGGTTCTGGGCGATCCGCTTCAAGAAATGGTGCGCTTACAACTGTCGGATGTGGATGCCCAGAAGGTCCGTGTTGGGCTTCCCGCGCGCATCAGTGTGATGGGCCCCAATTCCCAAACTTTTGAGGGGCGAGTCATTCGCATTGCTCCCCAGGCGCAAACCTCCGATGAAGGGCGACAGGAACAGACCACTGTAGAGGCAGAAGTGCGACTTGATGAACCTAGCGAAACGCTCATTCCCGGCAGTTTGGTCAGTGTAGACGTCATTGTGGAAGAGAGTCTGGATGCCTTAAATGTGCCGACGACAGCGCTTCAAATGGAGGACGGCGAACCGTTTGTGTGGGTTCGTGACAGCGATGGAATGGCGCAAAAACGTCCCGTTACGGTGGGACTACAGAGTGTGGAGAGTGTGGAGATTGTTGCAGGGTTAGAGACTGGCGATGAGGTGGTTGCGACTCTTCCTCCAGATCAGCCCCTCACTCCTGGTATTCCGCTAAGTTCTCCTACTGCTCCCGACGAGATTGCACCGCCAGAAGGTTAGGAGGATAGCATGGCTCTATCGCTGCTGGATTTACTGGCTGCAACCCTGCGAGATATTCAAGGCAACTGGGTGCGATCAGGATTGACGGCTCTGGGCATTTTCATGGGGGTTGCTGCGGTCAATGCCACCCTCAATATCGACGCCATTTCCACTGCGCAACTTCAGGCAAAATTAGCTGAGCGCGATCGCCCCTATGTCATTCCCTGGGCCTATGATCCTCAAAGAATACGTCCGTCGGTGCAGTTGACAGAAGCCGATTTAGAAACGATTCAGCAGGAAATTGAAGGAATTGCTGGCTACAGTATTGGGACAGAGCTTTTTAGTTTTTCTGAGGTTCGTTTCAGTGACAAAAGTGCGACTTCAGTCGATGTTGTGGGCGTATCGCCGACCTTTCAAGAAACCACTGGACGTCGATTAATTGAAGGACGCTTCTTCAACACGACTGATTTTGAGCAGTTTTACCCGGTTGTCATCATTGATGAAGTGCTAGCCGAGCAGCTATTTCAAGGTGAATTAGCAATTGGCCAGGGCGTGTATGTTGGCACCACACGATTCACCGTTGTTGGCATCAGTGAAACGAAGCGGCAATGGGTCAACTCAGATCCTCAAGGAGAATTGTGGATGACCCGTGCCTATGCAAATGTTTTGTCGGGAGGATTTAGCTTCGACCGACCTCAGCTATCGCTGCAAGCTCTAGAAAATTATCAATCGGTTCAAACAGCCCTGGAACAATGGTTACAAACTCAGTACCCCGGATATATTGTGCAAGTTTGGGGGAATGCCGCTGATCTCTATCGGGAAGAGCAGCAACAACGAATTTCTTCACGCGTATTCAAAAGTATGGGTGTGTTGGCGCTGGTGATTGGGGGTGTTGGCATTGCCAATATTACCGTGGCAGCAGTCGTAGAGCGAACGCGGGAAATTGGCCTAAGGCGGGCGTTGGGCGCGACAGATTTTGAGGTGATGGCGCAGTTTGTGGTGGAAGCGGTTGTGTTAAGCCTGGTTGGTGGCCTGGTAGCGGTAACAACGGTACATTTCGCGACCAAAACCGCTGCGGTTCAAATCTTTGAAACTCCTTATGAATTCCGGATTCAGGATGCCCTGACCTCAATGGGAGCGGCATTTGTGGTTGGCGTTGGCTCCAGCTTTTTGCCCGCGCTGCGGGTGACGCGGCTAGATGTAGTGGATGCGCTGCGGGGGGAGTAGAGAGATGAGAATCGAGTTGGATGAGAGGGCGGGTGCTTGGGGATGGGGGGCGATCGCCTTCCTTTGCTTTAGCTTGGGCTACATCGGCACCTCTCCCGCACTGGCACAGACATCGATCGAAACCACGGTAGAACCACAGGAGGGTGAGCTGGGGGAAAGTTTAGAAGACAGCAATGTTGAAGCAACAACGGGCGATCGCACCCTTGTGCCTCTTAGCTTGCCGCAGTTTATCGAGCAGGTACTAGCGGATAACCGCAATCTGCAAAATGCATTTCTGGAGCGCATCGTACAGGAACAAGATCTGGCTGAAGCGGAAAGCATCTTTCGCCCAAACTTGACGCCCCGACTCTCGGCAGGTATCACGCAACGGCTAGATGACCAGGAGGATGGATTCCTTGGAGAGGACGCAGACCGTACTACGACTGATGAGAGTTTGGGGTTAACGGCAGATGCTCTCACTCCGATTGGTACCGAGATTACTGTTGACCTTGATCCGTTGGCGGATGAAGCGGTGCGGCTCACCGTGCGTCAACCGTTGCTGCGGGGTGCTGGGCGCGATCGCACTATGGCTCCCATTACCCAAGCCCGTCTGGTCGAAGAGCAAAACCAACTGGCTCTTGAAGAACGAACCATTGAGACTATTAGCACTGCCATCAACGCTTACAACGACCTGATTCGTCAACAGGAAAGCGTTCGGATTCAGCAAGATGCCCTAGCGCGTCGCCAAGAACAACTTGCAATTACTACGGCGCTGGTAGAAGCCGGACGCCGCCCGCGCATCGATTTGGTGCAGGAAGAGGGCACCATCGCCAACGCCGAGCGCGACCTGCGCGATGCCCAAAACAATCTGGCTCAAGCTAACACCACCCTGCTCGATTTGCTGGGCAGCGATGTGGCCATTCAATTTGTGGCTTCTTTCGATGACCTCATCACCCTGTACCAGGATGCCCTGACTCAAATCCCCAACCTCACCGTCGAGGAACTGTTAGACAGCGCCTATCAGCTACGCCCCGACTATCAGAGTGCCCAACTAGAGATCGCCGTGGCTGAATCCCAGCTTCAGGTAGCCGAGGATGATCAACGCTGGCAACTCGACCTGGAAGGCAGTGGCAGTGTTGGTGATACCTCTGAGGTGCGCGTCGGTGTACTACTGACGCGCACTTTTGAGGACGAAAGCCTGGAAACCACTCGCCAGCGGAGCCAAATTGGTCTGGAGCAAAGCGAGAACAATCTAGACCAACTCACCACTGCTATCCGTAACGAGGTTGTTAATCGTCTTGATGATGTGCGCTCCAATCAACTCCGCCTTGAGGCCGCTCAACGCGCCACAGCCGCTGCCGAACTCCAACTAGAGAGTGCCCGCGAACAGTTCCGTCGAGGACGCGGCAACATCACTCTCCTCGATCTCAGCCAGCGCGAAGAATCTTTGGTGCAAACCCAAAACGCCGAACTTGAAGCCCAAATCGCTCTCTTTGACAGCCTAGTTGAGCTAGAACAAGCGATTGGGCAAACCCTAATCCTCTGGGGCGATCGCCTCAACCAAACGACAAATCCCAGTGAATAATTACCGCATCCGCCATCTCAAAGAGGGGGATTGACATTCCCTTTGTAACCTTGACGGAGCATTAAAATTACAGGGAACCAGCATCACCACAACCATCAGGAAACGTTATGTCTAGCCCAGCCACTCCAACCGCTGACATCATTGCACCCAACGAGCATTTGGCAGCTGAGAACATTCCGCCTATTCCTGCCACCCTCGCTGAGCGAGTGCGGCGCTACACCGAGTTTCGCTCGGCAGGGCTCGCCAGTTGGCATCCCACTCGGCGAGAAATGCTTGTCTCTACACGGTTTGCTGATACGGCTCAAGTGCATTGGGTGAAGTTCCCTCTGGGGACCCGGTACCAGCTCACCTTTTATCCAGAACGGGTTGGCGGTGCGACGTTTCAACCTATCGACGGTAACTACTTTGTCTTTGGTAAAGATATTGGTGGCAACGAATTTCGACAAAACTTTCGCTACGACCTGGATTCCGGGGACGTGACACTGTTGACCGATGGCACCTCGCGCAACAGTCGGGGCATCTGGTCAAACGCAGGAACTCAGATGGTTTACACCTCTACCCGTCGCACCAAAGCTGACAATGATCTGTATCTGATTGACCCAGCTAAACCGGAGAGCGATCGCCTCTTTGCTGAAGTCGAGGGTGGCGGCTGGTTTCCGGTGGATTGGTCGGCGGATGACTCGCAAATTCTGGTGGCGCAGTATATTTCCATCACCGAAATCTATCTCTGGTTGTTCGATGTAGCGTCAGGGAAGCGGACGCTACTCACGCCCGCCGAGGGAGAGGAGACGATCGCCTATGGAGCCGCCCAGTTCAGCAAAGATGGAAACGGGTTGTATGTGGTATGCGATCGCCAATCCGAGTTCCTGCGCCTGTTCTATCTCGATCTGGCGACCCGTGAGTATACCTTGCTCACCGAAGACATTCCTTGGGACATCGAAGGACTGGAGCTTTCCCCCGACGGCAACCTGCTCGCATTTACCACCAATGAAAACGGGATGAGTGTGCTGCATGTTTTGGAAACCAGCACGGGGAATCGACTCAACTTGCCACCCTTACCCATTGGGCTGATTTTTAGCTTGGCGTGGCACAACAACAATCAAGACCTGGGATTTACCCTCACCTCTGCCCGTGCAAGCAGCGATGTGTATTCCCTGAACGTGGCTACTGGTACGGTAGAACGCTGGACCGAAAGTGAAACTGGAGGCATTAATACTGCCACCTTCTCTGAACCGGAACTGGTGGAGTGGCGCAGTTTTGACGATCGCCCTATCACTGGCTTTCTCTATCGTCCCCCGACCACGTTCACCGGAAAGCGCCCCGTCATCATCAACATCCACGGTGGCCCCGAAGGACAGTTTCGCCCCTATTTCTTGGCACGCAGCAATTTCTATCTGAATGAGCTGGGGGTAGCGCTGCTCTACCCCAATGTGCGCGGCTCCTCCGGCTATGGCAAAACCTTCTTGAAGCTAGACAATGGCTACCTGCGCGAAGATTCAGTCAAAGACATTGGTGCCTTACTCGACTGGATTGCAACTCAGCCCGATCTAGATAGCGATCGTATTCTCGTCACCGGAGGCAGCTATGGCGGCTACATGTCCCTGGCCGTGGCGACAATGTATGGCGATCGCATCCGCGCCTCCATCGACATTGTGGGAATTTCCAACTTCGTCACGTTTCTCGAAAACACTGAGAGCTATCGCCGGGACCTGCGCCGGGTTGAGTATGGTGACGAGCGCGACCCAGAAATGCGTCAGTTTCTCCTCAAGATCTCTCCTATCAACAACGCCAAGTCGATTCAAAAGCCGCTGTTTGTGGTGCATGGAGCCAACGACCCCCGCGTTCCCCTAGGCGAAGCCGAGCAAATCATTGCCACCGTCCGCGGCAGTGATATTCCCGTCTGGTCTCTGATTGCTGATAACGAAGGACATGGTTTCTCCAAAAAGCCCAATATTGACTTCCTGTTCTATGCAACGGTTCAATTCGTCGAAACCTTTTTGCTGGAATAACAGCAATTGCCCTATGCGTCGGGATGACAACGTTCAAGGTGCATTTCGCTTCATGCGGTAGAGATGGGTGAATGCGCCGGTTCTTTCAAAGGTATCGAGGGCAGGAGCAAAGGGTTCCATTGTGGCAAGGAAAGCGCTCTCTTCCTCCTCAGAGGTGCGGGCAAAGAGGAACCAAACGCGGTCGTTGCCTCGGAACTGCCGGATTTCTTGGCGTACCTGGCGGAGGCGTCTGGGGGAAATGACGCGATCGCGCCCATTGCCTTCCACCATCGTTTGACTGCCCATGACATAGTCGTCGAGTTCATAGCCAAAACGGGGAGCGTAGTAAGCAAACTGATTGCGTCCAGCTGCATAGACGTAGAGGCGATCGCCCGGTTCTCGATGCGTTTTGATATAGGCCAGGACGGGCTTCATCTCCTCAATTTGTGTGGGTTGCAGAATAAGGGAACCTGCGCGAAAAATCGGCAGCACGAGTAAGGTTGCAACCATAAAAATGCCCAGAACAAAGCCAATGGTTTTGGGAGATTTTGGCTTTGCTAGTAGCGTTGAAATCCCTTCCGCCACAATCCAAATGAAGAACGGCGTCAAGAACAAAACTAACCGTTCCCGAAAGGGATAGCTCTCTAAATAAGCTGCAAGTAGCGTGACAAAAACAGGGGCAGAAACAATTAGTAGTAACTGGCGATTGTTGCGCCAAACAGTTACACATCCAATGAGAAAAGCAACGATCGCAATTCCATCGGTACGTCCCTGAAATCCCAGTGGATTGTAGAAAAAACGCCCTAACGCATCGAACAACCAGACAATATCCAAAAACGAATTGGGATAGCGATCCTCCCAGGAATCGGTGAGTGTGTCGTTTTCCAGCGTCCCAACAATAGTGAGGAAGTAGAGGCCAGCAAAGCTGAGCAACCATAGAGCATACATGGGCGATCGCTCCCCCAGCATCCGCCACCGTCGCGAGTTGGGAGCCCGCAGAAAGTTGGCCAGTTCAAGTCCTGCCAGCACAAAGATAGTGGGATGGGAAACCCAGATAAACACGGCACCGAGGCTACCTGAGCCAAGCTTCTCTAGCCAACTCAGGGGGCGATCGCCCAGAGGAATCAATAGCCAACACAACAGCAAGGCGACCATCACATCGCTGGAATATTGCTTGAGTTCCGTAGCGTAATAGAGCAGGTAGGGGAGGCTGGCAAAGAGGAAAACGGCGATCGCCGCTGCCCTATCCGCTAGGTAGCGCGTTGCCAGTTTGTAGAACAAAAAAAGCGAAACCAGCCCTGCAATAAAGGGAAAGAGCCGCAGGGCATATTCGTTGTTGCCAAAAACTTGAATCGCAAATTTCTCAATGAACAAAAACCCCGGTGGAGCAGCTTGGTTGTAGTCCAGTGGTTGGAGTAATTCCAGGTAAGAGCGATCGACGATATTCAACGCCAGATTCACTTCATCTTCCCAGAGCGATCGGTTGCTGAGGTATTGAACGCTCCGCACCAAGCCGCCAAAAACTACACCAGCAATGGCAAGGCGTCGAAAGGCCTTGGATTGTGGCGTGGGAGAGTCGCTCATCCCCTGGGCAACGGTTTGGGTCATGGCTTACGTTCTGATAGATGGCTCTCAGAATAACGTGAGTGAGTCCCAGGTAACAGGGCAATCAAACTTGCAGCTAGACCCTCAAATTT
>JBCBSJ010000073.1:0-21487 GCA_039819245.1 Cyanobacteria bacterium J06638_20 | reverse complement strand
TGCTTGACGAATCGTTTCATCAAGGTGCTGGTGAACCTTGGCACTCAAAGGGGGGGATGACCACCTGTGTGGCGATACACTAACGCCTCCAAACCCGATTCATTGTACCGATGCACCCAGTCCATGATGGTTTGAGGATTGCGTCCCGTTTGCCGTCCGACTTGCGTGGCATTCTTGCCTTGAGTGATGTCGTAGAGGGCTAGCAATCGTTCTCTGGTGCGAGCATGATTTGCTCTTAGCGCCTCTTCCCGCAAGCTCTCAGGACGATGGTGCCACCGTTCCAAATTCACTGTCAGCATCGCGATCTGCCCAACTGGTTTAGATGTTCAGTTCAGCCTACCAGCTCTGGCAAAAAACTCTAGTTCTCAAGATGGATGAGGTTTAACAAGGTGTTCCCGGCATCCGGTTTATCCCAGGCAGCAAAATAAGAATCTGAGTAAATTATTCCTTCACCTGATCGCTCTTTGGAAGGCAGAGGGTAATATAAGCACCAAACTCATGTAGTACTTGTTTTGCTTCGTTATCGTTCTGCCACAGTGAGTCCAAAGATTAGCCAAGCGGTTTGCTAGCAATCTAGGAATTTTACGTGCAGACCCCATAGGTGCAGACAGACGTAGATTTAGGCGGAGATAAAAGAGGCGATCGCCCTTCATTATCCTGCTTTCAATCTGTCACTCTGATCATCAGGGAACTCCCAGGCGCTCAATCGATTCCCAATGCTCCGGTTTGACTCCAGCTCATTTCATTGCCTGATATTGCTCTACTATTTTTTTAATAGAAAACTTTGAGATTTCTTGTCGGCGACTCCAAAAGATGGCTCCCTCTTACGGTCTCGCTTCCCTCTGAAATGCAGAGCATCCCAATTGCATTTAACGCATCTCGTAGCGTGGCTATGCTTCTGTCTGTCTACAGTTTTGTTCTACAGACAGACGTAGACTAACTTCTCAAAAAGATTTTAAGCGTGCTTTGCTCACCTATCTTCTGCAGTCTCAGCGCCAAGGTTTTTCAACTCGGTTATCCCAGGTGTACCTTCGAGTCCTACCCCACTTAGGCAACACTCATAAGACTCCAGCGAAGTATCTCGTTAGTCGTTCCCCCTCCCTATAGACCATCCTTCCTTTGTTTTATGTGCTGTCGATATGAAATCCTAGTGAGTTCGCTTTCTTATAGTTCTTACTAATTACGCTTGATGTATTAAAACTGTAGGTAAAGCATCCCCAGGCAGTACATTCCGACGCGAAGCGATGGACTTCAGGGCAAAATTACGGCTCGTCCGCGCACATTCATCCATCTGAACACCCGACCTCTTTAGCGATAGGAAGGCGACAATGTCCACTCGCAAACTGTATCGAGCGATTCAGACCTCGACCGCTCAAATTCTCAAAGCTGTCAGAAATCTGACCCGATCGCTGGTGCATTGGCTGCTGCGAACACTACTTATGGTGGGGCGACAACCCCGACTCAGCCGTGCAGGTTTCGTTTTGCCGACCACCATCCTGCTGGTCATGGTCGTACTGCTCACGGTGGGAGCGATCGTGTTCCGCACCTATACCCGCACGACCGAAACAATTACCGATCGGCAGCAGCGAGTTATTTACAACGCCGCCACTCCCGCTATCGATCGCGCGCGATCGAAGCTGAGCTTCTTGTTCGATGCCGAAAGCGACCCCCGCTATCCTGGCGGAGTTCCTAGTGAAAACGTGTTGATGGGGATGATGCTCAACGGTGCCACGATCGATGGGGCCGTCATTAGTCCCCACCCCCGTGGTGGTGATCCTTACACCTTTGAAGATGAAACGCGCATTGATATCGGCACCTCCTATGCCGGAGATGCAGGGGCAGATAACGCTTGGCGCTATCGAACTGACACAGATGGCGATGGGACAGAAGATGCCACTGTGGTTTACACCATTTCTATGCGGTTGGATGAGGCTGCACTAGCCGACACGACCCAAGGCAACTTGGCAAACCGTGCCCAAAATATGCTAGTGCGTAGCACACCGCTGAGTATTTCTAATCAAGGTAACCCCCTCTGTGCTGGTGCTGGTGCAGTTGTGCCGCAGCAGGGGTGGCTACCTCCTGCAGGCAACTCTGCAGTTCTGCTGAAGAACTTCCAGGTCGATGCCTATGTATTACCTGATCGAGCAAGCCTTCCAATTTCTACCCTGGAAATGCAGCTCGATCGTCAGTTGGATAGGGGTAATAAATGGGGAGCCTGGTTCCGCTACGATTTAGAGATTTTCCCAGGTCCTCAATTCAACTGGAATGGGGCCATGCATACCGAAGGCAACTTGATGTTGGGGAACGGTAGTTTTCGGGGGTTCATGATTAGTGACCCAGATTCATGCCTCTACACCGAAGACGCATCCGAGGTTTCAATCGCTCAATATGGCGAACGGACAGATGCTGAGGGTATAATTCCTGCATTTCAGGGGCAATTCCTCAATGGATTTACAGGACGAACAAATTGGGATGGTCGCACCCATCGATTTGACCTATGGGATGGGGCGGGGCGCAACCCTATCCAAAACCAAGCGTTTAACCAGGGAAATGACTCAGTTGATCAAGGAGGCTTGAATCCCGTTGATTACGCCATCGACCCAGTCATTCTGTTTACTCGGGGAGAGTCAGCACATCGTAACCCGGCTGCGTTTGGTACCCGTCGGGCAGACTGGGAAGACACAGATTTTGCTCAGCGACGCCTCATCACACCCGACCAAGCCGTGGAAGTCCCCTATGTGGACGATACCTATCGGGCAGACAACCGCTATGGCCCCAAACCTCAATACACCAGCGACCTGCCCGTACCAGGAAGCATCGGCGAACGCATTCCAAACACTGTTGTCCAGCTGGTAGGCAACGCCCCTGCAGCAGGTGGCGATGTTGGTGAACTGGGTCTTGATGGCTATTGGGAGCGCCGCGCTCGCTTTGAAGGTATGCGCTTGATTGTCGGACAACGATTAGAGCTAGGGGATCCGGCTGGCTGGGGTGGCCCTGTCTTGCGAACGGGGGATGAACGGGACTCCCTTCGCGAAGCGCTTCGGCCGTTCGCCAACCCATCGGGAGCGGTGACCAATGCCTGCCGAGACTACAACAACGCAGCGAACAACGACAACAACGCTCGCTGTGAAGAAGCTCGACAGCGTCGAAGCTTATGGGACAACTTGGCAGCCGTACAATCAATGGTGGTTTACCATTCATCCCAGGCAGGTACAACTAACCTAGATCTGCCAGTCGCTTGTATGGCATCGACGGTTCACCCGGGTACAGGAGGCACACTGGATAACAGCGCAACTTTTCAAGATTTAGCCTTTGGCCTTCCAAATAATGCATTTAGCAATACCATCTCAGCGGGACGAGCTGATTACCGTGATGGCACGGCAAATGAAGTTCCTATCCTCAGCGATTTCTTGCAGGGTAAAGGAACGAACGGTTGGGAGTATGAATTCCGCAATCGCTATATTGCTGACTACGACGATGATGCATCCCCTCTCTATATTGCGCTGAATAACCTGGCACACTTTGCTGGCGATCCTCGTGGCGGTGCTCCATCCTTTGAGCCGATTCAGGACAACTTGGTGCATCCCTTCCCAGCATTGTCTATGTATGGGGACTTCTCCATCCTGCGCCGAGTCTTGCAAAATCTGGATAACGGAACCTATACATACGCTACGATGCCTCCGGCCGACAAGGCCACGCTCAATAGCGCGACTTGCATGCTGGGGATGTTGGCTTACAACTTAGACTATCTTGCGAAATTCCAACCCGATCAGCTGCCACCGGCCTTGATGGGTAATGCATATCCATCTATCGCAGCAGAAACGGCAGCTAGGGCGAGTAATCCGACGCAATACTACACAGGTTTGCGGGGGCTTATTCGAGCACTCATCAACAGCGGTGATGGGACACCAGCACGGGGTCCCGTTCTCACACCTCTGGGTCTGGTTCCAACGGTTCATGACTACAGTCTGAACAATAATACTGATACAGGGACTGGAGAGAACCCTCAATATATTGGGGCTGGTCTGAATGATGCAAATGGCCGGGTCAATCAACCACAAACCTATGTAAGGCTGTTGGAGCGCTGGCGGGATGAGATGCCAGCTAACTACACCATTCCTGGAACAGCTGTGACCTATACCAGAGAGGAAATGAATGCCTTCATTGCCCTGGCACAGTTGATTATTAATAAAGAGCAAGTCGCGCGGGATCGTGTTTGGGGTTTTTATGGTAGTGGCGTAGCAGCGAACCGAACACAAACTCTGAGCGACGGACCGTTTGCTGGCTTGTATGGGCCTCCTGCCACTCAGGTTAGAGGCTGTCGCGGTATGCAGAATGCTCCTGGTGGAACTCCGGGTGACTCCATCCGGTATCTCTGTTCTTGGAGACCCCGCTATCCAGCTCTATACAGCATTTTCCCTTCTCCTGATTTAGGTGGTGAAGTGGGTCGAAATGAGCACGGTGATATCAATACTCTAGAAGCCGACGAAGGGCGGAACTTTACTCGCGATCGCATTGATAGTAGCGACCCACAAACTCGCAACTATATCGGTCGAGCTGATGTAAACGGAGGCGCATTTAGATATCAGTCACTGACGGAGGCTCAGGTCGAAGAAATTGTTTCCTACCCTCGTGCGATGAATGCCGCAGCTTGGCGACTACCAGTTGTGACCACCGCAGTTTCAGCAAACAATACGCCCACCGTCAATGGCGACACCCTCGTCAAGGTGTGTGAAGATGATGTGTGCTTACTCGATAGTGCAGGTGAACTGAACCGCGCAGGACAGGAATTCTGGCGGTTACCATTCAAAGATTCAGGCATGTTCAATGGTCGCGAAATGTTGGCCGTTCGGGTATTGGATGTCAATGTCAATTTCATTCGTCAACAAAGTCGGAACTTAACAAGTGATTTCTGGCTACCCCTGTCAGGCATAATCTATGCGTTCCGAGAAGATGCTGTTTCAGAACTCAATATTGTTCGTCCGGCAGCAGCGGCTTGGACGGCCTGCAATACTGAAGTGGATCTGCGCACAACCAATGCCTGTCAGATGCTTACGAACCGGAGTGCAGTAGGTTCGCAAGATCCGCCTCTGAATGCTAATAATCGGATTTCTCCGAAGCCCGTTGACTACTTCCCCGACCCGGATCGCCGCCCTCATGGGTTCCGCATTCAAAATGGCCCACGGGTGGATCGTCCTGGAGACGAAGGACGGGGTTTGTCTTTCATCACTGACAATGCTGCCTATGTGAAAGGGAATTTCAACTTGCACAATGATGCGGCCAATCCGGAAGAAGAATTCAACGAGGCATTGCAAGTAAACTTTGGCAATTTCTACGGTCGCAATAACCTGAATCCAGAGTTCGCCCGTCCGGTAACGGATACCTGGCGACCCAGTGAGATCCTCGCAGATGGCGTGTCGATCCTGTCTAACAACTTCTGTGATGGCAGTATTGAGGACAGCGTCCTCACTGCGGGTAATGGAGGAGCAACCCTGAACAATGCGACCCGCCAACGTTATGGCTGTACCCAAAATATCTCCTCGTATCTAAATCAGAATCGCCCAAGCACCAATCCAAACAACTCTCTTGCAACTCAAGCCCCGACCTGGCGTTGGTTTCGCACGGATGTGGCTGATGGTGGATTTGGCTACGGGAAGGACGGCCCAGGCACGGGTGCAGGTGACTTCAACTTTGAGGAAGGAACCTCACCAATCTATGTCTCACCAAATGGTAACCCCTGGACGGCAGAAGCTAGCCTTGCCAATGAACCCATTTATGCAGGCAACTACTATAGGTTTAACCAGAATAAGCCCCGTAATAACGGGACGAATGGCCAACGGATGAACATGATTTTGATTAGTGGGCTGGTTCCCTCCAAAGAGGGGCAATCTTACGGCGGATTGCACAACTTCCCTCGGTTCTTGGAAAGCTGGAATGGACGCAACCTGTTTATTTCGGGTTCGATTATCCAACTAAACTTCAGCACTCAGGCTACAGGCCCATTCGACCAAGATGTTTGGTCCCCTAGCGCACCCAATTACGGTGGTGAGCAAATCAAATACTATCGGCCTCCCAATCGTCGTTGGGGTTATGATGTGGCCTTGCAATATGCCCCAGCTGGTCCGGTCGCTCAGCGCTTTGTATCGCTTCAGCCACGCCGGAACGAGTTCTACTCAGAACCCCCGGCGAACGATCCTTACATGATGAATTTGCAAGCTGGATTGTGTGCTTCAAACCCCAATCCTCGCCCGCCTCAATGCCCTTAGAAATAGTGTTTGGGTTCTGTTTTTTCTGGTTCCTCTAGTTTTTCCAGAGCCCTATCTTCCTCTAGGGTAGTTCAACGTTGTAGTTGCCAAGCATAGATTGCAGTTTGGGAAAGCTTGTAATGGTTCATGTAGCGGAATGCGATGTTGGGTATCGGTAGTTTGTTAGACGTGGAGCGCAGATTAATCCAAGCGGTGAATCCAATGAAAGATGAAAGTGCAATCATGGAGAGTTCACAGAGAAAAGGCCGGCAGCGGCAGCTATTGCTACGCCATCTATTCCAGACGAGAGGAAAGAAGGCTTCAGCAAATGCAGGGATTACGTTGTTGGAATGCTTGATTGCGATCGCCGTTGTCGGTATTACCGCTGGTCTGATCTTGCCGCCCCTGTTTCTAGCCACCGGCACTCGGGTGCAAAACCGCCGCGCCGAACAAGCCTTTCAACTGGCACAAGAGGAAATTAATCGCCTGCAAACCATGACCGCCAATGGCGATAACCAATCCCGTCGATTGCCAAACACAGCTACAACGAGAGGAAATTACTTCAATATGGGTGGCGGCGGCGGTACCGTTATTGCTGATGTAGCTCCTCCTACGGGCGAATGGGGCACTAACGTCCAATCTTCGGGGGCCTGTGACAACTACGATCCATTTAACCCAAGTGATCTTGCTGCGGCAGTCGATGTCCCACCGATTAACCGAGCCTTGCGCGTTGATGTTGATGGCAACTGTGCCGCGAATGACAGCAATGACTTTTACATGCAAATTTTCCGAGACTTTGGAACCTACTCTGACTTTGAAGTCGGGCGAGTCGCGAACCCAAATCAACGGCGACCATCAGTCTATCGGGCTGTTGTGCGGGTTTACTCCGCTGTCGCAGCGAGAGATTGGGGTCGCTTAATCACCCCTGTTGTTCCGGCATCATTACAACTAACACGGGGTGAAGGGAATCAAGGGGAATACCCGCTAGCAATTATGAACACCTTAATTGTCGATAGCGGCACATCGGATGCGTCTTGTGCTGTTCTATATCATACGGCCCAGGAAAAAGGAGAAACATTGCCCAATGCGGATAGGAACCGTTGTCGAAATGCTGTCGATCTCCTTCCATAAACGAGCGATCAATCTCTCTTAAACCCTTAAATTCGTTCGCTTGCCTTTTTTGCCTTGGTTAAATACGTTTCCATCTTCATTGACGCTATAGTTCATCCATTCGGTTTCAGCCATGAAACGACATCTTCTACGCTTTTGGTTGCAACGGTTTCGCACCGCACCACGTTCTCGAAATGCGGGTTTTACCCTAATTGAGTTGCTAATTGTAACGGTTGTTGGCAGCTTGATTATGCTGGCGCTTCTGGCGTTGATCAACGAATTGTTGCTGACGGATCGGAACGAGTCGGTGCGGCTAGAAACTAACCGCGAAATGCAGCTAGCACTGGACTACATGGCTGAAGAGGTGCGTGAAGCCAGCTACATCTACACAGGGCACTGCCTAATGGCTCGTAACGAGCCCGCCCCGAACGAAGAACTACGCTGTGATGATACAGGAAGCCTAGCCATCGGAAATCCAGGTGCAGGCATCCTTCCAAATACGATCATCGGTGCAAGTGATATTCCTGTGCTCGCGTTCTGGAAACAGCATCCACTCCCAGAACCGCTGAAGAATCAATGTCGCGGAAATCCATTATTGCAAATTGATGGAGTTGCTGTACCTTGCACCGTCGGCAGCTCTTATGCACTCGTGGTTTACGCACTCAGTACCGATAATCCGGGTAATATTTGGCGAGGCGGTGCTCGTATCAAGCGATATATGCTAACAGAATTTAATGCTGCTGGAAATGCCCGCACACCAGGGTATGTCAACCCAACTGGGAACAATAACAACTTTGTTGAGTGGCCTTATACGGCAGGTCTTGCTGTTGGTGGTGCTAACGCAAATGCCCCTGTACTGGTTGATTTTGTCGATGGAACCGCAACTGGTACCCCCAATTGCCCAGATGGCTACAGTATGTCTCCTCATCCCGACGCGCTTGCCGCGGCAGGAAATATCGACAATAATTTGCGGGGCTTTTACGCTTGCATATCACCTGCTACGGAAGGACGACACCAGGAAGCTGTGATTTACCTACAGGGCAATATTGCGGGACGAGTTGGCGGCGCTTTGGCACCCCGAGATGGCGCTCTAACTGTTCTGCAAACAAGAGTCATGGCAAGGGGTGTGTTCGACGCAGACTAACTTCTTCGAGCCTGAAAGCAGTTAGACGCTTATTCTCAACACCTCAACACTCAACTCAGCTCCCTCCCAATAGAGACTCCACCACCCAGAAGGTTGATTCCTATGCTCAGACTTCATCCCACTCGATATAGCTCGACGGAAGGTTTTACGTTCCCCGAGGCTTTAGTCGTCATTGTAATTGCTACAGTTTTGGCGGCGATCGCCGCTCCAAATTTACTCGGCCTTCTAAACAATCGTCGTTCTACGATAGTACGCGATGACATTGTTCAAGCCATTCGCCAAACCCAGAGTGAGGCGACTAGCCGTCGGACGCCTCAAATTCTGGAAATCGATACAACGGCCAATCCACTGCCGACGTTGGATATTCCTGGATCTGGGTTGAAACCTGTTGCCAATGGCGATGTTCCGGGGGAAACATTAACGGTCACTGTGCGTGACGGTGATGGAAATGTAAACCCTGTTCAGCAGATTGAATTTGATGAAAATGGAGCCGTTGAACCCGACACGGTTGTACTACCACTTATCATCGAAGTTACGTTCAATGGTAGGGGGCGTCGCTGCGCCATTGTCCAAAGTTTACTTGGAACAATCCGTGCGGAAAGTGGAAATGCGTGCAATTGAGATCCGTGCTTTTCGACACACAATGGGCACGAAAAAGCAACAGCTAAAACGCTAGAACGGGCTATGCCAAGCCATACCTAAGCCACTGCTGCTATACGCTTCAATGCCAAAATCTTCTCAATTACTTGCTCGACAATTTTGTCAGGAGTCGAGGCACCAGAGGTGACGCCAATCGTCAGATGCCCATCGGGCAACCAGTTTTCGGTAACTGTCAGGTTTTGCTCTAGCGGCTTGTGCTCAATGCAATTGCCGGAGCCAATGCGATCGCCACTATCAATGTGATATGAGGGGATGTTGCGCTCGATGGCAATTTCTTGCAAATGGGTGGTGTTTGACGAGTTGTAGCCACCAATGACTACCATCAGATCGAGCGTTTCTTCCACCAGCTCTAACATGGCATCTTGCCGTTCTTGGGTGGCATCACAAATGGTGTTGAAGGCAAGGAAGTGGTTGTTGAGTTCAGCCGGGCCATATTTTTTCATCAATATGCGCTCGAACAGCTTACCGATTTGCTCGGTTTCGCTTTTGAGCATTGTGGTCTGATTGGCAACACCGAGCCTTTCGAGATCGCGATCGGGGTCAAAGCCTTCGGAATGGGCATTTTTGAACTTAGCCAGGAAGGCGTCGCGATCGCCCCCATTCAAAATGTACTCAGCTACATACTCCGCTTCTTCCATATTCAGAACAATCAAATAAGTGCCTGCGAAGGAGCTGGTGGCAATGGTCTCCTCATGCTTGTATTTGCCATGAATGATCGAAGTGTAGCTGCTACGTTTGTGCTTTTCTACACTGTTCCAAACCTTGGAGACCCAGGGGCAGGTTGTATCGACAATAGTGCAACCCCGCTCGTTGAGCAATTGCATTTCCTGCACGCTCGCTCCAAATGCCGGGAGAATAACCACATCCCCTTTGCTCACCCCGGAAAAGTCTTTGACTCCGTGTTCAACATTAATGAATGCCACATCCATCTCTCGCAAACGCTGATTGACTGAGGGATTATGGATGATCTCATTGGTAATCCAGATGCGCTCGGTGGGGAAGTGCTGGCGCGTTTCATAGGCCATCGCCACTGCCCGCTCAACGCCCCAACAGAAGCCAAAGGCTTCGGCCAACCGAATGGTGACATCGCCCCGCGTTAGCCGATATCCATTCGCTCGAATCTCCTGAATCAGGGAGCTTTGATATTCGGTCTGCATCATGCCTGAGACTTCGGCACCATGCCCAAAACCCTTACGGTGATAGTTTTCAGAATGATTGAGCGATCGCTTAAAAGCCTTGGTATCCATGCGGTTCATCTGAGTAGCACTAATATCACCTTCAGCCTACCAAACTCCCGACCCGTTGAGCGGGCTCCTGGTATCAAAAAAGGGGAACCCAATCCATGAATAAATCAAGCAAAAAAAATGCAGCCCGTGCAGGGCTGCGGTGCATGAGGAGTGACTGTCTTTACGATAGGGCGATCGCCCTCGCCCATCGGCAGAGTTACGCTTTTTGAAACCAGTGTGGCCTCTATTATCTCGATGCATAAGTCGGTAGGTGCAGTTAAATCTAAAACCCTAGAAATCTGTGCCGTCTGCGCTGCGGACGGCGCAGATTTCTAGGGTCTGGGTTTTCATCAGGCTGAATGACATAGCCTTCATGTGTCGGGCTATGTCATTCAGCCTGGTCAGTTGGAAAGTGGCAGAACAGAAGGCAACACTTCTTCGACGACGAAGGCACTGTAGAAAAAGGCTTTATCTTGCAGAAACAGGCGATCGGCCAGATCAGTGAGTGGGGCGAGTTGGTGTGCCATGGCTTCGGGGCGCGATCGCGGCGCTAACATATTCCAGTAAACCAGCCGCCCACCGGGCGCTGCCGATTGAACCAAACGGGTTAGCAGCGCCTGGTAATGCTCAGGTGAGAGGTACTCAAAAATATCGCTCAAGTTGAAGCGGTGGACACTATGGTCGGGCATTGCATTGAGCCAATCTTCTACAGCGACGCAGTGCCATTCCAGGCGATCCAGGTGGGCGCGAATTGCCTCGAAATTTTCTGGGCGCAGGGCATAAGGGAGGGCATTGGTATGTCGTCCTGTGAGAATCCACTGGAGGTAGGGATTTTCAGCAGGGTTCAATTCGCTTAGGGCATAGCAGGTGCGTTGGAGAATGCGATCGCTCACTGTCCCTTCCACATAGTCAAAAAAAGCGGGATCTCGCCCCATCCGGCCCATGACGGTACGCGAGAAGAAGATTTGAAACATCAGTCGCCAACGCCAGGTATCCCATCGCTTCTGATAAAAAGCTCGGCGCTCTTCTAAGGAACCACCCTCTAGCAACTGTTGGACTGTGCGGCGGGAATGAACCAGTGGCAACGCATAACGGCGGAATAGGCGAAAGTAGCGCTCAAACTTGCCAGCATTGCCAATGCCCTGGGCGATCGCCTTGGGGTGAGCATCCCAAAAATCGCGGACAGCGTCGGAAAGGAGCGTACGACAACGGCGATAGAGAGTATCCCGGTCGTTGCAGGGGGCTGAACCCATAAGCGCCAGTAGATCACCATGCTCCAGTTCTCGATAAGCCGCGACCCGCAATTCCAAACAGGCAAGCTGAGCCGGGCTGAGATCCAGGGCTACGACTCGCGCTGGGGCTTTGCTCAGCATCGCTAGGGCATTGTCGCCAGCAGAGGCGATCGCCAAGCAGGTATCCCCCGGCTGAATATCCAGTGCTTCCAGCAAAATATCCGCATCTTCCCAGCACTGGGCATAGCGAATCGTTTCAAAGCTGGCGCGGTTTGCGATTTCGCTGCTCGTCGCGGCGGGAGTCATAGCGTCGTAAGGATGGAGGGTAGCAGGATAAGGGAGCTGAAATAACCAGTGAACTCACCTTAGATTCAGGATGAGAACGCCTTTTTCCGGGATGCGATCGCGAGAGTTCCACAGAACACTTGTGGGCATGCTCTCGCCATCCCATGCGTATGCGTGGAAATGTTTAGACTTTCGATACACTTAGGGCAAGAAATAGAGATCTGACGGAAAATCGGCCATAATATCATCACAGTTCTCGACATCAGAATAGCCTCGAACTTTGACTCGAACGTCAGCCGCCCGTCGCCATCTGATGGATCAGCCTATGATTGAGAGAAAAGTGGGGAATGAGATGCATCTCGATTTGCCATTGTCGTTCGGAGGTTTTCTAACAAATCCCACGTTTTGTTGCTTGAGTCGCCGCGAAACGCCACTCGTGCGCTCATCTAATCTTACTCAACTCTGCAAGCGACCCAGTTTTGCTAACGACCAACATGAAAGGGCGATCGCCATCTGAATGAACGAGCTTGAGCGATACTACCAAATTTTGGATTTAGAGCCTGGTGCCACCCTGGAAGAGGTGAACCAGGCTTACAAGGATCTGGTATTCATTTGGCATCCCGATCGCCTACCCCAAGATAATGAACGTCTGCGGGAAAAAGCCCAGGAAAAGCTGAAGCAATTGAATCAGGCGCGGGATCATCTGCGGTCTTCCCATCGCAACCGTAAACAAGGGAGCTCCAACACCGCAAGCACTTCCCGTTCGACAACAACCCCGTCATCATCGAATGCTTCTCCTAACGGGGGAAGGTCGACCTCGAACCGATCTTACTCGTCTCGCGCCTACTATCGCCCCCCTCCGCGACCTCATTACTACTACCAAAGCTATTCTCAAGCTCAGCAACCCGGTAGCTCATCGGGATCACAATCTGCGGCCTCCGGCTCAGCTCATGCCCACCACGCCTCCTCAAACAACAGCTCCACAAGTAACAGCTCTACCCATAGCCAGAATGCCAAGCGCAACACCTCGAATGGAGCCTATACCCATCAAAGCGGTGGCAGTAGCAGTCAGGGAAGCAATACGCATAGCGATCGCTACCAGCAGAGCCATTCGCGCTATCGGTACGCAGGTTCCAGTCGCTCGACCCAGCACACAACCACCAATTCCCAGACGCGGCCACGCTCGCCTGATTTGTCGGGAGCAGACTTGAGTGGACAAGACCTGCGTGAGAAGGATCTCTCTGGGCGCAATCTAAGTGGAGCAAACCTCAGCCGTGCCAACTTGAGCGACACGACCCTCAACAACATCGACCTCAGCGGTGCCAATCTCCAACATACAAACCTGTCTCGGGCAAATCTCTTTCAGGCAAACTTGCGGAATGCCAATCTCCAGGGGGCCGACCTCAAGGCAGCATTCTTGAGCGGTGCCGATTTGACCGGAGCCAATCTGCGCAACGCAAATCTAGGTGAGGGACGACTGCAGGCCACCCTGAATGGAGCGACCCTAGCTGGAGCCACGCTTCCCGATGGCCAAATTTGCTCTTAGGATCTTGAATTAAATAAAATCCAAAACCTATTTTGGAAAGCGCGGCTCAGCCGCGCTTTCCAAAAAAAATTCTGGTTTTAATTTATTCGTGATCCTTAGAACGTTGCTCTTAGAACGGACTATGTTTTCGAGCAGGCTCTAAGGCATTACTTCTGGCACTGTTTGCAGAAATGAGCCGATCGCCCGGCCAGCTTCAATCGTTGAATGGGCGTACCGCAAACGCGGCAGGGTTCCCCTTCACGGTCATACACCCAGGCTTGCTGGCCATAATTGCCGTTGATGCCTTCGACATCTCGAAAATCGCTAAAGGTTGTGCCCCGGGCAGCGATCGCCTGGGTCAGTACCTCTCGGATGGCCGCGTGGATACGCTGAAATTGCTTGCCTCGTAAGCGAGAGCAAAGCTTTTGGGGACGGATACCGCTGAGAAACAGAGCCTCATCAGCATAGATATTGCCAACACCTGCAATGATGGATTGATCCAACAACGCATTTTTGATGGGACGCACTCGACGGTGCAGTTGGGTTTTCAAATAGTCTGGGGTAAACGCATCCGACAGCGGTTCTGGTCCCAGCTTTTGCAGGCCTGTGATGATCTGCTCTGGAGGAAGATCCGCCGGGATCGCCCACATCTGCCCAAACGTGCGCTGATCAACGAAGCGTAGCTCTCGATCACCTTCCATGAACAACCGCACCCGGCAATGTTTTTGCACGGGTTCATCTGGTCGCGTCCAAAACAGTTGTCCCGTCATCCGCAGATGGACGCCGAGCCATCCGCCGCCCTCTGCCAGCTCACCGACGAGATACTTGCCGCGCCGATGCCAGTGGGCGATCGCCTGCCCTCGTAAAGCGTCCAAAAAGTCAGGAGGCGTTGGGTAGGCCACGGTTCGTTCCAACAACACCCCGCCACCCACAATTCGTTGCTTTAGCGTCGTGTCATTTAGCCCTCGACGCACCGTTTCCACTTCAGGTAATTCCGGCACAAGCCCACCACCACCCATTCAACCGTGACTCTATAGAGTTCGAAGCCGTTTTCTCAATCAAACGAGCCAAACCCTCTCTATCCAATCTAGGCGATAGGCAGCCTGCTGACAGACTTTCTTAGGGTGATCCTCAAACCTTACTTCTGGCACGGCTGGCAATACGCTGGTTGACGTAGCCGTTCTTAACCTCATCCAGCGTTTTCTCAATATGCTGCCGCCACTGTTCAGGTTCCATTTCGAGGGGGGCAACCATTTTGAGGCAAGCGAAAACCGCTTTGTCCAGCACCATCGAAGCGATCCGCTCCGGATCCATATTGACGCCAGGTTTGTAGAAATCGTAGTCTCCCCAAAAGATAACGTCGCAGTCATAGAAACCCTGGGCATTCAGGAAGTGGCTGGCCTTGAGAATAGAAACCCGATGGGTTGGAACAAGCGCTCCTCGACGGCGCTCAGACTGAAGTTTGGCACGCTCATGCTCAGCCCCAGCGGTTTTGACAGTGGGCAACGGGCCAAGGAAATCAAGATAGAAATGGAGATCCTGAGGCGCCGTGGCGATGGCTGATCGCGCTTCTTTGTGGCTCTGCCTTTTGGGAGAATAGACCCAAGTCCGCACGGCACGAGGAGTATCGCGTCCTGTTACAAGACTGATCAGACCCCAGTCTCCTGCATGGGAACGAATATTTTGAAAGGGTTTCGGCGCGTCCTTTTTCTTATCGTTCTTCCACCAAAGAAAGCGTCGAATAAAGTTAAGGGCATCTTCGATGATGCGATCGATAATCATAATTTACCGCCTGGTACGTTTGTGGATGCAAAGGAACAGACATGGTAAATGCAGCACATCCCAGACAAAACACCCCAGACACTTGAGGGGTCTTCCAAAGGCACATTGAAATTTCTAAAGCCCAAAACCTTAGATGAGATTGGTCAATTACGCTTCAGTTGGCTGAGCCTCAACATGTGGAACTGTAACAGGGATATCCGTATTCTCAACATAAGGATACCCATTTGAATCAGCAATCTAACGGAATTTTGAGTTAGCTAGTGTTTTAGGGAGATATCCTTAAAAAGAAACGCACTTATTTACGTTTATCCGTGATTTCTTTGGAAAACACGATTTCCTTACACATTTTGCACATAGATTCACGGAAAGGTGGATTTAAGAAAATATAAACCTCATCTTCGACCCTGAGGAATTCACTGTCAGTACAGGGCGTTGAGCGAGCGATCTAGGGTTTAAAGAGCTATAGTTTCATGTCATCCAAGCACAGACAAAATACAGCGAGAGCGTAGGCCTTGATCGAGGCCTACGCTCTTGTCATCTCTCTGTTGGCAGAATGCTACGAGCAATTACATCGGAGCATGTCCTAGTGCCAGGCCCGTGACAAGCATTCCAAAGACCAGAAAAGGTTGGGCACTAGCCTGGTATTTCACGTCGTTCTCCAGCGGATTGCGCAGGAAGTACATATCCTGGAACGTGATTTGCGGAACGATGAACAGGAGCAAAATGGTTGCATAGAGGTTCTGCCCAATGCTGATGAGGTAGGCTGCAACCCCGGCCTGGAAAATATCGATCATCAGCACACAAATCCAGGCAGCGGTATCCACGCCAAACATCACCGGGAGGGACTTCAACCCTAGTTGGCGATCGCCCTCCACACTCTTGAAGTCATTGACCACAGCAATGCCCAGCCCCGCCAAGCTATAGAACAGGGTAAGGACAACGATTTTGGCATTCAAATCGCCAAACAGCGCATGGCCTGCGCACCAGGGCAACGCAATGTAGCTTGCACCCAGGGCGTAGTTTCCTAGCCAGCCATTCTTCTTCAGCTTTAGCGGCGGCGCGGAGTAGATGTAGGAGAGGAAAGATCCACCGATAGCAAGGGCGGTAAGGGTTGGGAATTCGTGGCCTGCCCACAAGTCCAGCGCGTAGGCAACCCCAATTCCAGCCACCAGCAGTATTAGGATCTGCGTTGCCACCTGGGGCACAGAAATCGCTCCCGAAGGAATGGGGCGGTAGGGTTCATTGATGGCGTCGATGTCGCGATCGTAGAAGTCATTGAGAGTTTGGGTGTAGCCCGCTAGCAACGGCCCTGACAACAACATGCAGGCAGCTGCCACTAGGACATTCTCCAGATCCCAGCGGTATCCCCCCGAGGATGCCGCCCCACAAACCACACCCCAGATCAGTGGAATCCAGGTGATGGGCTTCATCAGTTGCAGGCGAATTTTCCAAATGTTGGTTTCTGCATCAGCCCCTTTCATCCCCAGCAGCTGACGGGTTTTGCCGCCACGACTGGATTGGGTGTCGGGTGTATCGGCGACGGAGGTTACCGGGGTTTGCTCAGGGGTTGGGGAAGACTCAGTCATGACGACAGTATCGCGTCCTTCAAAGATAGAAAGGTTAGAGGACAGGTAGTCCATTGCCTTAAAGGGCAACGCTTGAAGCGCAAGGGACTAACACAGGGTTAAACGGACGAGTAGCGATCAGACAACGGCCAGACAGCGCTCAATCTGTGAATCAATGTAAAGCAGATTCTCTTCTGTTTTACCGTGAATTGGTGACGGATGGGGATAGGGCAGGAGAATCTTTGGCGATCGCTCCCCATGCTCTTGGCCTCAGCGAATCCATATCACCTTGACAGTTCGCCTCCTGACAACATTGGCCTTGACACTGCGAGTGGGAAAGCGTTAGATCGAGCAGTTGTAAACCTTCCCCCTTACGGCTTTCCTCCTTGTTTGCTAGCGCTATGTCTTCCAGTTCTCTACCCCCACATGCTTCGGGTACCTTTGTTGAGCGGTTACGCTCTTACATTCCCCACCGCGCCAACACCCCTGCCTTCATTTTTCTAAAAAACGGTGAAACCAAAGCAGTGCGGCTTTCCTATGGGGAATTGGATCGGCAGGCACGGGCGATCGCCACCATCCTCCAGACCAAAGTTGCAACCTGGGGTGACGCGCCTACCGAGCACCGTGCGTTGCTGGTGTATCCCTATGACGGCGGGTCGGAGTTTGTGGCAGCGTTTCTGGGCTGTCTTTATGCAGGGGTGGTCGCTGTGCCCTGCGCCGCTCCCCGCCAGCGAACGGGCTGGGTCGATTTGCGCGATCGCCTAGATTCTGCCGCAGCCAAACTCATTCTCACCAGCAGCAAGCTTCTCCCGACCCTCAAAAAGCACCTCGCTAATCCGGCAGTTGAACCACTCTGGCTAACAACGGATGCCGCCCTTCAGGGCAACCCCGACCAGTGGCAGCTCCCCGCCCTGATGGGTGAAAGTCTGGCCTTTCTGCAATACACCTCGGGATCCACGGGTAAACCCAAGGGGGTTTGCGTGACCCATCGTGCCATTTTGCAAAACCAGTGCATGATCCAGGAAGCCTTTGGGCATACAGCCGACACCATTGGAATGGGATGGCTACCGCTGTTCCATGACATGGGGTTGCTCGGCAATGTGCTGCAACCGCTTTACCTGGGTAGCTACAGCGTGCTGATGTCGCCTATCGATTTTGTGCAAAAGCCAGTGCGCTGGTTGCAGGCGGTGTCGCGCTATGGCGCAACCACCAGTGGGGGACCCAACTTTGCCTATGACCTGTTGTGCGATCGCGTCTCCGCTGACCAACGCGCCGAACTGGATCTGAGCCATTGGCAGGTTGCCTTTTCGGGAGCCGAACCAGTTCTCGCCAAAACCATTGAGCGGTTTTCTAAACTTTTTGCAGAATGTGGCTTTCGATCCACTGCCTTCTACCCTTGCTATGGCATGGCTGAGGCGACGCTGTTTATAACGGGTGGAGCGGTGGACAAAGCACCTGTGACCTGCAAGGTGGATGATGAAGCACTGGAACAGGATCGGGTGCAGTTGGTAGAAGAGGAAGCGGAGCAAGGGCGATCGCTCATCAGTTGCGGCACGCCCCGACTAGATGGGCGCATTGTCATTGCTGATCCACAAACGGGACGGTCTTGCGCCCCGGATGAAGTGGGAGAGATTTGGGTGGCAGGCTCCGGTTTGGGAACAGGCTACTGGAACATGGAGGCGTTGAGCGATCGCACCTTCCGGGCACACCTCGATATAGGAGAAGGGCCATTTCTGCGCACGGGCGATTTGGGCTTTTTGCATGACGGCAACCTGTTCATCACCGGGCGGCTGAATGATGTTCTGGTGTTCTGGGGACTCAACCACTATCCACAGCACATCGAACAAACTGTCATCGCTTGCCATACTGGGTTTCGTCCCAACGGTGCTGCCGCCTTCTCGGTAGAGGTCAACGGGTCTCGTCGGTTGGTTGTCGCCCAGGAAGTAGAACGGCAGTTTTGCACCACGCTTACATTGGATGAGGTCGTTGAGCCGCTACGCTGGCAGGTGTTCCAAGAGCATTTCATCGACCTCTATGGCATCGCGTTGCTGAAGCCGGGGGGAATACCGCGCACCTCCAGCGGCAAAATTCAGCGCCAGCGCTGTCGAGAGCTGTTTGAAGCGAGACAATGGGAATCCCTCGCAGAGTGGCGATCGCCTTATCCCGAGGCGCAGAATATGACCGACCTGGTGGAGCACTACCTCAACCCGATGACGCACTTACGCCGCACCAAAACCACTGCCACTGCCCGCATAAAACGCCTCCTCAGCAGCATCCAGGATAAAAATCAGAAACAGTAACCCCCTACCGATCGAGCGGGAGGGCAAACACCATCCACCCTTGCCCTGAAATCTTAAGAGGCGATTGTTCAAACCGTCCCAACCTACCGATACCTCACTGCAGCTTTGTCTGGGACAGATTGGGGCGCAATTTCACCCGAACCAACACGACGGTGATGTTGTCATGCCCGTTGTACTCATTGGCAAGGGAAACTAGGACATTGACCCCTTGCTCTAGATTCGCTTGGGAACTTAACAACGGCTCAACATGGGTTCCACAATGGCGCTCTAACAGGTTGTTATCCGTCATCCCGTCAGAGCAAAGCAGGAACAGACTGTCTTCGTTAAAGTCCAGGAATTGGACATCGGGGCTGACAAACTTCTCCCCGCGTGGCCCCAGCGCTTGGGTGAGTTGATAGGCATCGGGACGGGCGTAGGCGATCGCCGGTTCGATCCCCCGTTGGATTTCGCGCTGTCCAACTTCATGATCTACAGTTACTTGCTCCAACCCCATGCGCCGGGTGTAGCGATAGAGTCGGCTGTCACCCACATGGGCGATCGCCGCCCTCTTGCCCTGGAGCAGTAGCATGACCAAGGTCGTCCCCATGCGCCCACTACCTGAACTTTCATTCAGCTGGTTTTCATCAAAGATGGCCTTGTTCGCTGCAAACACAGCATCCCGCAGCGTGGATTCAGAGGGGAGTTCCTCACCACTCCAATGATCATCAAAGTACTGGCAGAGGGTTTTAGCCGCCATCTCACTGGCAACCTCGCCACTCGCATGGCCACCCATGCCATCGCACAAAATGTAAAGCCCTCTGACGTCCAGTTGGCAACTGCTGACGTTCTCACATTTTTTGATATCAGTTTGGATGTGGAAGTAGTCTTCATTGTGGTCTCGCTGTCGCCCCACATCCGTCCGTCCCGAATCATCCACGCTAATTACATTCATAGGTAAGACGATGGTTGGTACATCGTCGCCATCTCCATCTAGCTCACGATCCATTTCATCCTCATCTGCCTCATCTTCCAATGCCATCAGATCCAGCACGGCTGGACTACTGGACAAGGCGATATCTGCACCGGGAACCATCGTTTGTGGCGACTTGGCACCAAGCTTGAGATGATAGGGTCTGAGATCCGCCGTTGTATCGTCAGAATCGACTTCGTCATCGGCGGGAGTATTGCTCGCTGCCGTGTCCACCATTGACTCCTCTAGCGTGCTAGGTGCATTCTGGAGTTCCATCGCAATGGATTTGAGACGCGATCGCAACAGGTTATGCGTGCTGATGGTTTCGTTTCGCAAATCCTTGCACAATTGCACGAGCACAATCGTTTCGGCCAGTTTGGGTTGGGATTCAATGAGTTCTTCCCAAAATGCCCCAAGGGATGTCAATGTCGGCAGTGAATCAGAGGCGTCGCTATAGAGCCGCTGCAGATAGAGGAGTTGGTCTTCATCACTCTTCAGATTTTCGGGCTGCAGCACACTGGTGGCGTAGCCACGGGGCTGTAGCTCAATCCATAGATCTGCTATCTGATGAAACAAGTGGATGGCCTGAAAGGGTTCAACCTCCCATTTGCTCCACTGCTGTTGCAGAGGCAGCAGGTCTTGGCGGTTTTCTAGCAATAAAATGGTGCGCCCATCCTCTTCCCAGGCATCCTGCAACATCGGGAGAGCCGGAGAGAGGGGCGGTTCAAGTTCCAGATAGTCGAGGGCGATCGCGGGTAACTGCAGCAGTTCGGGAAGGTTAGATTCCTCGGTTTCCCCCAAATCCTGAATCTGTGCCAGCAGTTCGAGCTGAGATGGGCGTAGCGGCTGACAGTCTAGTACCCGAACGTTGGCTCCTACAGTTGCCACTTGCTCGTCAGATAAAGCCCCTAACAATCGATAGCGCTGTTGGCAATCCAAGTATTCACAGGGCACATCTCGTTCCTGGGTGGACGTGGAAACCATCGAACTATCACTAGCCTCAACTTTTTCAGGGTTGAGATCCAGGGAGTTTGTCCCGTCCTCGACTTGAGGAGCGGAGCAAGAAGGCTTGGAGGTTGAGTTGGAAAGGATGCGGTTTGCCTCCTTATCCAGATCCATGTCTGAACGCTTTGGAGCAATGACATGCGTCACCTGCACAACGGCCAACCAAACATCTCCAAATGGTGCGTGACAGCTCGGGCAAACTTCTATCCCGAATGGCGAAATGGCTCCGCATGACTCGCAAGCACGCTCCGTCAGTGAAGTCCCACACTTCTGGCAGAAGCGATGGTCATCTGGGTTCTCAAACTGACAGTTTGGGCAAACGAGCATGTCGGGGATTCCTTCGTCTTTTCCCATCAGTAAATGCTAAAGCAGATGTCTCAAAAAAACAGCCAGTGTTCATACCTGACCGCTTATTCTTCGCACCATGCACTCTGACATCAGTTGAAAACTTGTAAATTT
>JBCBSJ010000072.1:0-21819 GCA_039819245.1 Cyanobacteria bacterium J06638_20 | reverse complement strand
GATGGCGGTGCGAGGGGCACGGCGACGACGGGGTTATGAACGGGGGTTTGTGCTCTCAGATCATGCGGACTGGTCGAGCTTGATTCGCACAATTCGCGAAACTAAGGCCCGTCAGGTCTACGTCACCCATGGGCAAAATGACGTTCTTTCACGCTATCTGCAAGAGGTTTGCGCGATTCAGGCACAGCCGTTGGAGACGTTGTTTGAGGGAGAGGGGGATATTTGAGGTAGAAGGCAGAAGGCAGAGGGCAGAAGGCAGAGGGCAGAAGGCAGAAGGCAGAAAGGTCAATCGAACCTGACCTTGCATCGCCATGTTTGGAGGAGTTCTAAACTCCGCGATTCGTATTTAGGAGGTGGCTCAAAGTTTTTGATGTCATGCCCATGGAGGTGATTGGGCTTCTGAGCATCTTGGACATCATTTAATTACGCTTACCTACTTTCTCTAACGAAACTTATTCATCCTTTTGCCTTCTGCCTTCTGCCTTGACTTAGGGTTTCCGTCCCCTTGCGGGGAATTGGGTAGGAAAGCCTTTTCTGTTGCGGGTGGCTCTTTCGTCGAAGACCTGTTTCCGTCCCCTTGCGGGGAATTGGGTAGGAAAGATTTTAAGTTGAGGCTATGATTATGGCACGTAACGAGTTTCCGTCCCCTTGCGGGGAATTGGGTAGGAAAGCGACCCTTGAGGAAGCCTTGCCCAGTAATCATTTGAGGAGCCAAATCGCCATAGGTCCAAAAACAACCTCTAAAACAGCTATTCAGGTTCCTGAAAATCTCCGAAACGATGCCTCAAACCCTTGTGTAGTCAAGCATCGCCATAGGTCAACGAAATTATGCGGTTTTCAAGGATCGGGCGACCTATGGAGGTCGTTCATTGTTGCCACAACCTTAGCTCAGTTATTTAGGGATATTGCCCCATCAAAATTAAGCTGATGTAAATATTCACAGTTTCTCGAATACCTACCCCAAATACTGCACCAATGCTTAAAGATAGAAATGACCTCACTATTCCAGTTTCTCTCCTAGCCCCTTCATCCCCCTGCGTGTCTATTCCAAGTTCTCGCGATCGCTCACCATCCCCTGCTTCAAAAAATCAATAAATGCCCGTACCTTAATGGGAAGGTAGCTCCGCGACGGGTACACCAACCAGGCGGCGGTGTTAAACGTGGTTGCTGTGACCGCGTAGGTTGGAAACACGTTAACCAGCGTGCCTGCCTGTAAATCCCCATCTACGAGCCAGTTAGGCAGCAGGGCTAGCCCCATCCCCGCGATCGCGCACTGCTGGAGAGCGACGGCGTTGGAAATTACCGTATTGCCCTGAACCGGGACGTCGCAGGTTTCCCCTTCCTGATCCCGAAAAATCCAGCGGGAGCGAAACCCGGAAAGGGGAAATAGGAGACAGCGATGGTGGGCAATCTCGTTGGGGTATTGGGGATGGCCGCAGTGTTGTAGATAGTGGGGACTGGCACAGACGCGATAGTGGGTTTGCATCAGCCGTTGAGCAATTAGCGTAGAGTCCTCCAGCAGTCCTAACCGAATGGCTACGTCCACTCTTTCTGCCAGCAAATCTACAACGGCATCGGTGAGCAGCAAGTCTATCGTAAGTTCAGGATATTGGTGTTGGAACTGGGGCAACAGCGGCACAATGCATTTTTGGCCAAAGGATACCGAGGTGGTGACCCGTAGCGTACCTTGGGGCGTTCCGGCGAAATCTTTAGCAATCGCGATCGCCTGCTGCATTTCCTCCATCAACGGTTCAATCCGTCCACAGTAGGCAACCCCAGCCTCCGTGGGCGACAACCGTCGGGTTGTGCGCTGAAAGAGGCGAATCCCCAATTCTTTTTCTAATCCCGCGATTGTACGGGAGATGGAGGATGGATCAACATTGCGATCACGAGCCACCGCCGCGAAACTTCCCTGCCGCATCACCTCAACGTAAATTTGCAGCGCGGCTAAATCCATAACGGCATGTTGTTAACAGAGCAGGTCTCACTTATGCATGTGATTTTTGCATGAGAGTCTTTTTCAATCACCTCTTTATTGAAATTTGCACAATTATTATGCTCAATTCTGTCGAGGACTGAATTGGAGATTGACGATGCAGCGAATTGCCATTCTGGGATTGGGCGCAATGGGGTTGCGGATGGCCCAGACTCTACTCAAGGCGAACTACCCGGTCATCCTTTACAACCGCACGCCGGATAAAACGACTCCGCTGACGGCACAGGGTGCCGTGTATGCGGCAACGCCCAAAGCAGCAGCGGAGCAGGCGAATGTGGTCATCAGTATGGTGACGGATAACGCCGCCTCTGAAACGATCTGGTTAACGCCCAACACTGGTGCTCTATATGGCTTACGACCCGATTCGATCGCGATCGAATCCAGCACTTTAACGGTGGCATGGACGCGATCGTTAGCCTCAGCGATCGTTCAGCAAGGAGCCAAGTTCCTGGATGCGCCGGTTGCCGGTTCGCGACCTCAAGCGGAAACTGGCCAACTTATTTATCTAGTTGGCGGTGAGGCCAGTACGTTAGCTGCGGTAGAAGATTTCCTTCGGATTCTAGGCAGCGCGACGTATCATCTTGGCCCGGTAGGTCAAGGCATGGCGATGAAGCTAGCCGTGAATGCCCTCTTTGGAATTCAGGTGGCAGCGGTTGCTGAAATTTTGAGCCTGCTGACGCATCTGGGCCTATCTTTGGCAACAGCTATGGACTGCTTGGGCGAGCTACCTGTGACCAGTGCGGCGGCAAAAGGTGCTGGCACTCTGATGGCCAAGGGAATGTACGCGCCGATGTTCCCCATTGAGTTGGTTGCCAAGGATTTTGGCTACGTCACCCAAACTGCGGCGACAGTCAATACCTCAACGCCCATGACAACTGCGGCACTGGAGGTGTACAAGCAGGCGATCGTGCAGGGATTCGGGGAGGACAACATTACAGGTATTGCCCAAATGTTCCTGTGAATTTAGAAGCCAGGAGCCTGTGCTCTTTGGGTGGAATCAAACCCAAGCAAATTGCAGCGCCAAGAGGTCATTGCGCCTCATCTCCCTTGCTCCTCTGCGTCTTCTGTCGCTCTCGTAAAGCGAAATGGGCAATTCAGACTCAACCATCACCGACGATTTCCTCAGTGATAAGGGCAAAGGATTCAACCAGTTCGATGGCTTCCTCAACGGTTACATCCTGGCAGGGCATATCCGGGGTTAATCGATTATTGATGTGGGCTGCCCCCGCCAGGCGATAGCCGCCAATATCTTCCAGCACGAGCCAGTCGCTGTGCAATTCTGATTCAGCTGTTTGCTCGGGCGCGTCGGCATAGTTATAGCTGCCGTAGTTCAGGCCGTACTTCTCCTCATCGCCGACCAGAAGGGGATTGATGGGGACGCGGTATTCCGTCGCTGGGCCGCCAAAGCCGCCCGAGCCGTATTCCACTACAAAGCAGCGATCGCGATTGTCGCGATACAAGATCTGATATTCCGCAAACCGTTCATCCTGTTTCACGGTCACCTGCTCCACCCTAAAACCAGCGGGAATCGTTGTGGGCACCACAAGGGGAATATCGGTTGCCCTAATTTCAGCGGTTTGCTCGGGTGTGAGCAAAGCAATGTAGGCCGAGCTAGGAGGGGGCGGTGGCCCGTCTAACGATGTGGCTTCAGTCGGTGTAGTGGCAATATCCTCGCCTTCTGCTATTAGCTCTGTATCCGCCGTCGTAGGCGGCAGGCTGGAGGCCAGAGGGGCAGGCGAGGCAGCGGTATTCGCCTCGGCTGCAACCTCTGACTCTGAAGGCTGACTACCCCCACAACTGCCTAAAAGGATGAGTCCCCCCCACAGCACGGCCCAACGAGCTTGATTCACCATCATCTATTACCTACGTGCTGTACACCACGCCTGCTTTGTTTGTAAATTGCCAAGCGCCGTCTTGCTGCCTTGCTTGGAGATCATCATCGGGATAATGGGCGATTTCGGGAGAAGTGCGATCGCCCACTTCCAGATAGATGGCGTTTGCCGGACTCCGATTCACGACATGGTGGCCATTGGCCTCACCAGCGGGAAAGCCTGCCATCATACCTGGCGTCAGTACCTGTTCGCCCTCATCGGTGATGAGCGTCAGTTCCCCAGCGATCACGTAAATGAACTCGTCTTGCTGCTCGTGCCAGTGACGGAGTGCCGAAGCCGCGCCCGGTGCTAACGTCACCCAGTTCACCCCAAAGTTCTTCAGCCCTGCGGCGTCCCCCACTTTCTGTTTGGTGCGTCCTTGAACCTGTCCTTGAAAGATGGAAGGATACGCGGATCCTATTTTCTGAGGTACAGCATTGCGATCAATAATCATGACAGTCTCGGGGCGCGATCGTCGCCATTCTATCGCCTAGGGCAAAAATGACTAACGTTGCGCCTCAAGTATTTGCTGGCTGCTGGAGCGTGAGGAATTCTCGGTTTGTCTGTAATGACTGGGCCGAAAGGGTAGCGACCATGCCCTATCAGTGACTCAGTGACTCAGTGACTTGATTGACTGAGCGAGTTCCGCATGATGGGACAACAGCGCATCGGGCTCGATAGCCAGATACTGTGCCAGCTTGAGCAACGGTTTTAAGAGCGTCGTGGCCTTTGCGGGTTTCAGCTGCCGCAGGAATGCCAACCAGCCACTCACCTGTGTCCAATACAGTTCCTGGGAGCGTACCAGCGAAATACCGCCTAGGCGATCGCCTAAGTCGAGTAAGCGCTTGAGCCAGGCAACGTCCTCAACCAAGGTGCCCGGCATGGGATAGCTCAGGAAGTGCAGGAGCGATCGCCAGATCAACTGCTCCAGAATCCGTTGTCCCTCAGGCAGCGTGAGCTGACAATGGAACTGCTCGGCTTCATGGGCGATCGCTTCGAGTTCTCCCAGACAATTACTGCCCTGTTGGAGCGGTGCCCCTTCCAGGTTGCTAATTTCCTGCTCTAGAGCTCGGAATCCCTCAATGGCCCGATGCTTGATGGCAACTTCCGCCGCCACCTGAAGTTCTTGAGGCACAGGCAGGCCATCGCGATGGAAAGCCTTGAGCAGGCCATAGTTATTGCGATAGACCTGGGTGTAAAGCTGATCCAAGCGTTGCAGAGTATCCTGACTCAGCAGTTGCATGATGCGATGGCGCTCTTCCGCAAATAGATTTTGGAGGGTGTAGGTGTGGTCGCCAAAAGTCTTTGTGATGGCCAAAATCGCTTGGGCCGCGCTAGCTTCGGTGAAAGCACCAAACACCGCGTCCTTAGCCCGTTGATAGTCTAAGCGACGGCGGAAACTATGAACACAGCAGTGGAAGTCCCAGCCTCCTAGATGGAGCACCGCAAAACTGAGATCGGTGCGATCGCAGGTGACTTCTGAGGTAATCTGCAAACGACCGACGGCCAGGGATAATGGCCCAATCCGCTGCACCTGATAATCGTCCTGGCACACGGTATAGCAATATAAGCGCTGTTCCCGGTGATAAGGCGTGAAGAGAGAACTCATGCCATAGTGGGCTGCGACCTGCTCCAGACTCACCTGGGATGACACCACCAACTGGCGATAAACCCCTGCACCATCGCCAAACTGGGCCACGTTACTGGGAGCAGTGCCTAAGCGTCGGATAAACTCCGACTCCAGTTCAATGCCGGTAACTTCACCTGCCAACTCAATCGCGCGGGCCGCATAGCGCAGAATTTGGGTGCCTTCTGGACGCGACAGTTCTTCAAAAAACCACCCACAACTCGTATACATCAGCAGCGCATGGTGCTGCATCTCTAGCAGACGAAGGGCATCAACCTGTTCGGTGCGATTCAACTTACGGGCTTGGTGGGCCTGAAAAAGTTGTTTGCGGCTGACATCACTGCGATCGCGAATCACATGAACGTACTGTTCCCGTGCCGCCCAGGGATCGGTGAAGAAGCCTCTTCCCGCTGTCTCAAAGATTTCGGTCAGTTCATCGCGCAGCCAATCCAGGGTGTCGCGCAGCGGACGTCGCCACTGCTGGTGCCATTCACCGCCCCCGCCGCAGCCACAATCATCTTGCCAGCGATCGACCCCATGGGAGCAGCTCCAGGCTGTAACTGGCTTCAGCACAGCTTCCCAGGTGGGCGGATTACAGTGCAGGTAGTGAGCCAGGTTGGTGACCGTCCAGCCATGATGGGCAAATTCCTGGGTGACGGCATAGGCGAGGGTTTTCTCTGCACCCCCGCGATGGTGACCAAAGGTTTCGCCATCGGTCGCGACGGTAATCAGCTGGGAGGGGCGATGATCCCCCCGCACGGCCTGCCCAATGCGACCCGCCAGATGCTGCGATGCACTGAGGACATCTTTAAAGCCCATATCGCGCGAAATCGGCCCATCATAAAAGAAAACATCGATATAGCGAGGGGAACCATCCGCATAGGTACTGGGCAAAAAGCAGCGATAGGGACGGGTGGGATCAATTTGGCCCCCGCCGACTTCATGCCAGTTAGGGGTCTCGTTCGCTTCGCTGGGGAAGGGGCGACAGCGCTGCACCTGGGACGGAGCCAAAATTGTGAAGCGGAAACCTTCGTCAACCAGCACCTCTAGGGTCGCATAGTCTACAGCGGTCTCAGCAAGCCAAATGCCCTCGGGATCACGCCCAAAACGCGCTTGGAAATCGGATTTACCCCAGCGAACTTGAGTGCGCTTATCGCGATCGCTCGCCAAGGGCAGAATGATGTGGTTATATACCTGCGCGATCGCATTGCCGTGACCATCCAGCCGTTCACAACTGGCGCGATCGGCCTCCAGAATGCGGCGATAGGTTTCGGGATCATGCCGTTCGAGCCAGCTCATCAGCGTTGGCCCGATATTAAAGCTGATATAGGCAAAATTATTGACAATATCGATGATCTCGCCGTGTTCATTCAGCACCCGCGCAAAGGCATTGGGGCGATAGCACTCATGGTGAATACGATCGTTCCAATCGTGGAACGGTGCAGCGCCCGGCTGGCCCTCAATGGCTCCCAAGTACGGGTTTTCTCGTGGTGGTTGATAAAAATGCCCGTGGATACAAATGCAAACCCCTGTGTGACAATGGGGATCACTACCTGTATCGGTGTGATTGACAACCAGAGACTGGGTCGGTGCGTTAAGTTCGCTCATATATGTGGGGTTAGCCAAAAGAGGGCAGCAGCAGAGTACAGGGCGCTTGAGCGGGGATCAATCGGTCACAACCTCAGGTCAACGAAGTGGATTCAACTCTAAAGATCCGCGTGGCTGAAACCTAGCAGGTTCAAGTCAAAACTTGATTCAAACTGCACTCGCTGGTTTTACGAAGACGTTTTTCAGGCAATGGGTAAGCACATCAGGATGGAATCTGAAATCGCTGACTCAGCAAACAGAATGAGCCAAACTCGATGCGGGCTCTCCATGCCCCAAGGAGTTCAGATCGGATAGCGTTGACAGATTCGGATAGCGTTAGCAGAGTGCTATACCTCTTTTTAATTACACAGAATTATCTTTTCTCTGAGTAGAGGATACACACTCCCACAAGCTTTGTTACGAGGCTTAGTAATCTTTTAGGGAATGGGATAATTAGCTGGATGTTGTTGAAGGGGCCAACTTACGGGGCATTGCGACGATCGCAACCAGCTCACAGGATCTTAGCGGGCGATGGCCGATGTCAGGGGATCGCTATGTTCCTTAAAGTAGAGTAATCTTTCGGGGATAAGGTCTCTGAGAGTAGCATTCTCAACCTCCACGCTACGGGCATTTGAGCCTACTGTGTTAGAAATAATCCAATCGATACGTGCTGCATGCACGATATCCGATTTTGGTGAAGAGGAATGATTGATGCCGCACCGAAATAGAAGCGAAAGGGTAGCTGACCGCACTCGCAATAAGTCACTTCACGCGCTGTTCGGAATTGCCAACATCATCAATTTGCAGGCATTTTTGATGACGTCATCAGTGGCCCAACTGATCCCCGACACCACACTGGGGTCTGAGTCCTCAGTCGTTGTCCCTGGAACGTTGTCGCAGGTGGGAGGCATCGATTTGGTTGAAGGTGGGGCACTACGTGGCCCAAACTTGTTTCACAGTTTTGCCGAGTTCAACATTGACACTGAACAGTGGCTTTACTTTGTGAACCCGGTCGGTATTGAGAACATTCTCAGTCGTGTAACGGGTGCTAGTCCTTCCCATATCAACGGTCTGCTCGGGGTAACTGGTAACGCCAATCTTTTTTTGCTGAATCCCAATGGCGTCATCTTTGGCCCCGATGCCCGGTTGGATATTAGCGGTTCCTTCACGGCAAGCACAGCCCAGCAGCTGACCTTTGCCGATGGCAGCAGTTTCAGTGCGACCCCTGCCACCCAGGATTTGCTCACCGTCAGCGTGCCCTTAGGTGTTCAGTTCAATCACCTGCCTCAAAGCGACATCAGCAATACCGGGATTTTAGCCACGGGCGAAAATTTGACGCTGTTTGGCCAAAATCTAGACGTGCAAGGGCAGCTACTTGCAGGCAATGACTTGACGCTACAAGCCGCGAACACCGTTACCGTTCGAGACACGCCGAGTCATCCCTTTCTCGCCCGTGCCGGTAATGACCTGACGATTCAAGGCAACCAATCGGTGGATATTTGGGCCTTGCAACACCTGGAACAAACTCCCTTGATCAGCGGGGGTGACTTGACCCTTATCAGCGATGGTGTGATTTCAGCCGATGCTCATTTCGAGAGTGGTGGGGATTTCTCGATTCAGAATCTGGCGGGCGAAACAACGAACTTTGTCAGTTTCTATGATCCCATTTTCAATGTGGGAGGCAATTACACGGTGGGCAACTACACTGGGGCTTCGCTGCAAGTCAATGCTGGGGGCAATATTACCTTTGGTAATGTCGTGATTGACGCGATCGATCCTCTTGTTCATCCCACCAATCCTGCTTTTCTACTGAATTCGGGGGGCCGCATTACAGGCAATGGAGACATTTCTACAACCGTCGGCAGTGGTGGTTTGATCATTGATTTTCGCAGTCAGGGCAACCTCAACTTGACAGGCAATATTGACACCGATGGCGGCAATATTGCCCTCTCAAGTAATGGCAATATCACCTTTGTCGGCAACACTAATACCCGTCCGGTTGCTAGCGCAGGAGCAGGAGGCGATGTCTCCATTCGCGGAGGCTCCGTTACGTTGAATGGCGACATCGACCCCGCCAATTTAGGGGACGCGGTATTGAATACGGGTGGCAAGACGGGGAATACGACGATCACATCCACATCTGGTGATATCACGCTTAATGCAGGCACCATTTTTGGGGATGCAGGGTTCAATATTCCAACGCCTCCGTCTAATCCAGGGGGCACAACAATAGTCCCGTTAGGTGGAAATATCACCCTCAATTCAGCTCGGGATATTACGCTAACGGATTATGAGCTTAATTCCACCTACTACTATCGAGGCGTGGGAGCTAACCCCATAGCGGCAGGGACGGGCGGCAGCATTACCTTGACAGCAGCGCGTCATATTTTGATTCAAAATGACAGTCTCATTACGAGCGATGCTGAGGCTGGGGGAACCCCAGGGGATATTTCGTTGACCTCAACGAACGGCGACATCACGATCCGCAATGATGTTGCAGGGATTGGTGAAATCAGTAATCAGAGTCGGGGGGGCGATCCCAATTTGACGGAACAGGGTTCCGTCAATATTACGGCTCAAAATGGTTCGATCTTGCTCGACCAAGCGACGATCAATACGTCTACTGACGATACGCTAGGCCCTGCGAATGATCCTGCCTTGGCCGGTGACATCGTACTGGCAGCGTCTGAGAATGTCACGATCCAAAACGCCAGTACTGTCTCTAGTGAGGGCAATGCAGGATTTATCTCGATTGGGAATGGCAACACGAATGCGGTGACGATTATCAATAGCATTGTGAGTGCAACGAATAGCGCGATTGATGGCAATGCCCCATCAGGCGATATTGTGCTGACGGCTCAAGGCGAAATCAACCTTCTGGATGAGACTGATTTTGACGCGACAACAACCGGTGTTGGCAACGGGGGCAGCATCAAACTCCGAAATGCCGAAATCATTGCACTAGACAACACAGACCTAGATGCGACAACCAGTGGTGCTGGCAACGGCGGTAATATCACATTCCAAAATGCAGGAGCGATCGCCCTCAACAACACAGATCTTGATGCCGTCGCCAGTGATGCTGGTAACGGTGGCAACATCACATTCCAAAATGCTGCGACCGCTACTTTCAACAATACCCAGCTGGATGCCACCACCGAAGGAACTGGCCTGGGTGGGGGCATTATCCTCCAGAATATTAGGACCGTAACGCTCAACACCACCACATTTGAAGCTGAGACCTCAAATATGGCAGCCGATGCGGGGGCAGGGGGCGATATTCGTGTTCAAGGGGTAGAAGCCCTAATTCTTAACCGCTCAAGTCTGGAAGCTGAGACGACTGGGGCAGGCGAGGCCGGCAGCATTTTGGTAAGCAACACAGATGCTTTAGCCATGCGTAACGGTAGTTTGCTGCTATCTGATGCGACTCAGAACAATACGAACGGGGGCGACATCGTTCTCAACGTTAAATTCTTAGTGTCTGGGTTAGCTGAGAATAACGACATCATTGCGAATTCCGAAGGGGGAATGGGAGGCACTATCGCGATTGAAGCCCTCAGTATTCTGGGTTTCACGCCACAGGCAATCTTCCAGTCAACGGATCAATTGCGTGCTAATACCGTGAACGACATTAGTGCGCGATCAGGAGTGGGTGCGGATGGTGAAGTTGATATTGACAACCTTGATATTGACCCCAGCAGCGGTATTACTGAATTACCGACTGACCTCACGGATCGCACGAGTCAAATTGTTTCGGGATGCGGGTTGGGCAATACCAATGCCCAGGGCGAATTGGTGGTGACTGGAGCGGGTGGACTGCCCCCGACACCTAATACGCCAGCTACGACGAGTCAGTCTCATGTGCCTTGGGTGACGGAGAATGAGGCTACCGCATCGACGGCCACGCCCGTATCGGTACCCGCAGTTGAGGAGCCGCTGGTGGAAGCACAGGGTATTGTCCTGGATGATCACGGAACGCCCTATTTGGTAGCAGATACAACTGTGGCGATCGCCCCATCCACCGCTGAATTACCCAGGACGTTGTGTGCAGCTAATCGGCAACCGTAACTCGCCATACTTGAGAAGGCGGGGTAGTTGGTTGCGAGAATGAGGCGATGGGAATAAATACTGCTAAATCCATCCTCGCTTATTTGCACTCAGTAGTATCCTGGCGAGGATATCGCGATCGATGTTTTGGGAGGGAGGGTTATGTCCGCAGTACCCCAATCAGGTATAGCCCTGATCAAGGAATTTGAAGGATTACACCTGGAAGCCTACCCCGATCCTTTAACCCAGGCAGAACCCTACACCATTGGTTGGGGCAGTACGCGACGCAAAAATGGCTCCCCTTTTTATTTAGGCGAACGGATTACCCGAGCAGAAGCCGATGACCTGTTGTTCTGGCAGGTGGAGCAGTACTTTTTACCAGCACTCAGCCGCATTCCGCGCTGGTCAACGTTCACTGAGTCCCAAGCTGGGGCGATCCTGAGCTTCGCCTATAACTTGGGTGCAGGCTTCTTTGGCTCAAGTGGATTTCAAACAATCACGCGCGTCCTGGAGGAAGCTGACTGGGCCAATCTTGAATACGCTTTAACGCTGTATCGCAATCCCGGCAGCAATGTGGAAGAGGGATTGCTCCGGCGACGGGTAAGTGAAGCGGCGGTTTTTCTATCTGCCACCCCAGATTTCGCTCTTAGCACCGCTGGTCAAGACTATTTAGCGGTATCGGCACGCACCTACTGGCAGAATCCCCAACTGAGCGATCAGGCCATGCTGTACCTGGCCGCGATCGCCCAAAAGCCGGCCCCCCCTACAGTTATCCCGCCGAAGACGGATCGCGTCTTGCAGCTGACGGATCCCCCTTTGAACGGCGAAGATGTGCGCGAAGTTCAAGAGGCTTTGTTTAAGGCCGGTGCGCCCTTAACGATTGATGGTGTGTTTGGCCCCATGACTCAGCAGGCCGTGGAGTGGTTTCAGCGGTTGAATAACCTAGCCGTCGATGGCATTGTGAACGATCGCACCCGTTCATTTCTCTTTCAGCGATCGTTGCACCTGACAACCCCCTACATGCGGGGGGAAGATGTGCGAACTGTGCAAGCATCGCTGCATCAGCGATGCTTTGATGTGGATGTGGATGGTGTATTTGGGCCGGGCACCCAAGCTACTGTTGAAGCCTTTCAACGGCAGGCTGGGCTGTTGATGGATGGTATTGTCGGAAGCCGTACCCGCCGCATCCTCAATACCCGCACCCTCTATCTCAAATTTCCGAACCTGTGGGGCGATGACGTGACCTGGCTCCAGCGAACCCTCACTCGTTCGGGTTTATCGTTAACCGTCGATGGCATTTACGGCCCTGGTACCGAGTGGTCAGTCAAACAATTTCAAGCTCGCCACTATCTGGATGCTGATGGGGTTGTCGGCGCGCAAACCTGGGTAAAACTGGGGCTGTAACCGTCAAGACCTGTGCTATCCTTGGTAAGCGACATTCGCAAACGGGGCGTAGCGCAGCTTGGTAGCGCACTACTTTGGGGTAGTAGGGGTCGTGGGTTCAAATCCCGCCGCTCCGATTGAGTTTGAAAGCTGAAAGCCCGACTCTGCAAAGAGTGGGGCTTTCTAGTAGAGGCGTCTATAGATGCAATGATTGCTGATAATGTCAATAAGGCAACATTTTCAGACTAAGAGCAGACATCCTTACTAGACGTGTTAGGCCTGCGTGCTTTGGAATCCCCATGCGACTTGCTTCCTTTGCCATTGCCATGGGCATGACGCCCCTACTTACAGGATCCTCACTCCTGTTTCCGAAGGACTAGCCATGGCCAGACTCGGTGAACAGGTCGGCTTTGTTGACCGGACAGGAGCCTTTGTTATCCAACCAGCTTTTACCGACGCGGATTCATTTGAGGAGGGCCTAGCTCGTGTCAGGCTAGGCGGCACTTGGGGCCTCCGCGTCGAGAATCCTTACCCAGATTTGGGGCCTCCATCGACTTACTTCACTGAAATCAGCGGTGGTGAGTATGGTTACATTCGCCATCCCCAGTCCATTGAATGAATGAAGAATGCTTTAGCCTTGGCTTTACAATGATGCCTAGAGCAAAGATAAGTGCGCCATGACTGAGCGGCTAGATCGAATTGAAGCATTGCTAGGTTCCTTGGCTGAGCGTCAAGACCGCTTTCAACAGCAGATGGAGGAAAGCGGTCGCGAGTTTAGAACGCGGATGGAGGAAAGCGATCGCCGATTTGGAGCCCGGATGGAGGAAAGCGATCGCCGATTTGGAGCCCGGATGGAGGAAAGCGGTCGCGAGTTTAGAACGCGGATGGAGGAAAGCGATCGCCGATTTGGAGCCCGGATGGAGGAAAGCGATCGCACGCTACGAGAGTCCATCAATGACACAGTGTCGATGATCGCCGATTTGGCTCAACAGCACGAGCAACGCTCTGAAGAATTCCGGCAACGACAAGAAGAATTCCGGCAACGACATGCCGAGTTTCAGGAACGACATGCCGAGTTTCAGCAGCAACATGCCGAGTTCCGGCAACGGCAAGAAGAACTCCGGCAAGAGCAGCAAGAGTCTAACCAGCGCTTTGAAAACCTGCTAAATGACGCTCGGGCTGATCGGCAACTTAATGAACAAGAGCACCGAGCCTTTCGCGAAACCTTTCAAACCCTGCTCGCTGAAATTTCTCGCATCTGGCGAAGACTGGCGGGGTGACGGGGTGGCTGGCTAGCCAAAAAGCAACTCAATCCTAAATTGGATGTCCTCATTCCAAATGAACCGCCGATTAGCAAATGAAAATTGAGAATGCACGCTGTAAACTCACTGCCGTCTAGCTCAGAATTAAGGCTTGATGCTGTATTGAGTTGGAAATTCGATTGATTACTTCAATATCTGCCCATCACAAATTTCAGTCAGGCGTCTAGTATGACGGCATGGATTTGTTTGACCACCACCGCAACGCTCAAATCGACGCGGAAGCACCGTTGGCAGCGCGGATGCGTCCGCGCACGCTGGATGAATTCATCGGTCAAGATGCGGTGGTGGGGCCGGGACGATTACTGCGGCGGGCGATTCAAGCCGATCAGTTGTCTTCGCTGATTTTTGCGGGGCCACCTGGAACGGGAAAAACCACCCTAGCTCGTATTATTGCCAACACTACCAGTGCCCATTTCCTGGCGCTTAATGCGGTACTGGCAGGCGTTAAGGACATTCGTGAGGCGATCGCCCAAGCACAGGATTTGCGGGGACAGTTTGGGCGACGCACCATCCTCTTTATTGATGAAGTGCATCGCTTCAACAAAGCCCAGCAGGATGCGCTACTACCCTGGGTGGAAAATGGCACTGTCATTTTGATTGGTGCTACCACCGAGAATCCTTTCTTTGAGGTGAACAAGGCGCTGGTAAGTCGATCACGGGTATTTCAACTCAAGTCTCTAGAAAAGGCCGACCTATATCGCGTCGTGGATCAAACTTTGCAGGATGAAGAACGGGGCTATGGGGCGCGATCGGTCAAGCTAGATGAAGCCGCGTTGCAACACCTGGTAAACGTGGCGAATGGCGATGCCCGTGCCTTGCTGAATGCACTGGAACTCGCAGTGGAAACCACCGCACCCAATGCTCAAGGGGACAGCCATATCACGCTAGCGGTGGCTGAGGAATCCATTCAGCAGCGAGCGGTTTTGTACGATAAGGAAGGCGACGCCCATTTTGACACCATTAGCGCGTTTATCAAAAGCGTGCGCGGCTCTGACCCCGATGCGGCGCTGTACTGGCTGGCGCGAATGCTCTACGCCGGCGAAGATCCGCGCTATATTTTTCGACGATTGGTGATCTTGGCGAGTGAAGATGTGGGGTTGGCGGATCCGCAGGCCGTCACGGTGGTGACCAGTTGTGCTATCGCCTTTGATCGAGTGGGCATGCCGGAAGGTCGCTATCCTCTGGCCCAGGCCACCCTCTATTTAGCGACGGCGGCAAAGTCCAATAGTGCCATGGCCTTTTTTGACGCCTTGGCCGCTGTGGAGCAGGAACAGCAGCGCGATGTCCCCAACCCCATGCGGGATGCCAACCGCGACAAACATGGCTTTGGGCATGGCAAGGGCTACCTATATCCCCATTCCTATCGGGAGCACTGGGTCGCGCAGCAATACTTGCCAACGGGATTGCAGGGGCAATTGTTTTATCAACCCTCTGACCAGGGCTATGAACAGTCGATTCAAGCTCAGGTCGTGCGACGCCGAGAAGCACAGCTTGCAGCGATGGTGGAAGGCACTAGCGCCCCTACCACCGAAGCCCTCACCTACAGTCCCGAGGATCCGGCTCGCGATCGCTGGCTCCAGCGCACCATCAGCCAAACCGGCGAACGATTGGGACAACTCCGCGATCGTCTCTTTGCAAGCCTCGATTTGCAAAGACACCACACCGTTCTAGATTTACATGCCCGCAGCGGCCTGCTCACCTGGGAGGCTGTACGACAGGTACCGGAAGGGGGCGTTTATGCCCGTGTGGAAACGCCACAGGATTTGACGGCACTAACGGAACAGGCTGCGCTGCTGCCAGCACTCCAGCGACCGTTGATTTTTCAGTCAGCGCTGGAGACGTTAGCCGACACGCTAGCGACAACTACACCCGATGTCAGGTACGATCGCATTCTAGGCCGTAACGTATTCAACGCGATCGCACCTTCACCCACTCTCATCCAACCATTAATCGATGTGTTAGCTCCCAACGGTCGTCTAGCTCTAGCCGAAACCATACCCCGTAAGACTCAGCGACTCTGGGAGTTTACATCACCGGACAGCATCGCGAAGGATTTGCGTGATCGCTGGCAGCAGGCTGAAGAATCGCTGTACCACGACGCTATTGATCCACGCTTTAACTGGGATGGTGAAACCCTAGCAGCCTATCTGGACAATGCCGGACTGAAAGTACAGTGGTCGCAAGTGACTGTTCAAAGCGATCTATTTGTCGGTCAAAAGCTGTGCGATCGCTGGTTTGACGCCCAAAATTGCACCAGCTACTATTCTCGCCTAGCTGTAACCCTTTCCTCTCAAGACTTAAAGACCATTGAGACACACATTCGTCGCCAGCTTCAGAATCAAACCGTATCGTGGCGATCGGCGCAGGTTTTCATTACAGGCATAGCGTTGGCGTAGTGCCCGGAAATGGGATAGTTGGAGTCTATGAGGTGACAGAGTAAGGGTAGGCTGATTCTTTACTCAAAGAAAAGTCACTCGCATGACATTACACCCGCATCCAGTGCAATGTCTGGAGGCTTTCGACCTGAACACTCGTTCCACTTGGACTCGGATCACTCATCCTGAAGCTGATCCACGAGGTCTAGGGCGGTGGTGCGTCTTGGTCGTAGGCCGAAGGACGCGCGCAGCTGGGGTCTGGAACGATATGTCCCCAGTACCGCTAACCATACCTCACATAAAGCTCTCAGTGCGCATCGCGGATCATTTGCCCGTCACTCATTCAAGAATTCTCTCAGTAGAGAATCCATCCTAGGGAGTAAGGGGGATGGAGAGATAGGTAGCAGATGTTGTTGTTGTCATTTAGAGAATGGGCATTAGCCAAATCTTTAGTTGCACGGGCGTCTTGTTCACGATGTGGGAAAAGCGACCGCGACCGCGACTCAATGACCTAAGCAAACCGTTTTGCAGGACAATGCGACTGGATTTTGCAGCAGCATCAGCAGATAGAATTTACCTTTATCGGAGAATAAAAAGCTGCTCTTGGATTTTTTAAGATGATCTAAGACGGTCACCCATTGAACAGAGGAATACGAGAGCGGCCTCGAAGCTGATGGCCTCATTGGGTGGACATGCTGGAATCACAAATATATACCAGAAAAGAATATTTGCTCTTAATCAATCTGTCTTCAAAAGAGTTAGACAAGTTACAATTATTAAGATTGACTATTGTTGAGTACTGCAACAACAGATCTCGCGATTTCAACTTTCCACACACAAGCTTTCCAGGAAACCATGACCCTCCCTATTCGCAACGTTGCTATCATCGCTCACGTTGACCATGGCAAAACCACGCTCGTCGATGCACTCCTCAAGCAGTCGGGAATTTTTCGTGAGGGAGAAGACATTCCGGACTGCGTAATGGACTCTAACGATATTGAGCGGGAGCGGGGCATTACGATTCTGTCCAAAAATACGGCGGTTCGTTACGGCGATACGCTCATCAATATCGTTGATACCCCTGGTCACGCGGATTTTGGAGGTGAGGTTGAACGTGTGTTGGGGATGGTCGATGGCTGCATCCTCATCGTGGACGCGAATGAAGGTCCCATGCCTCAAACTCGCTTTGTCTTGAAAAAAGCGTTGGAAAAGGGTCTACGCCCGATTGTTGTTCTCAACAAAATTGATCGCCCGCAGGCGGATCCCTACGCAGCGATTGATAAGGTACTGGATCTGTTCTTGGAGTTAGGCGCTGATGACGATCAGTGCGAATTCCCCTACCTTTACGCTTCGGGCTTGTCCGGTTTTGCGAAAAAGGAGCTCGATGATGAGGGCAAGGATATGCAGCCCCTCTTTGAAGCCATTCTGGATCATGTTCCCCCCCCCATTGGCGATCCTGAGAAGCCTCTCCAGCTACAGGTCACAACGCTGGACTACTCCGAGTATCTGGGCCGCATTGTCATTGGTAAAATCCACAATGGAACGGCTCAACTGGGACAGCAGGCTGTCTTGATTACGCGCGAAGGGAAGCAAGTTAAGTCGAAAATTGCTAAACTTTTGGGCTTTGAAGGACTACAGCGAATTGAAATTGAGGAAGCCAGTGCTGGTCAAATTGTGGCGATCGCCGGTTTCGCAGATGCCAACATTGGGGAAACCGTTGCCTGCCCTGATAATCCTGAAGCACTGCCGCTGATCAGCGTCGACGAACCGACCCTGAGCATGACCTTTGCGGTCAACGACTCCCCCTTTGCCGGTAGGGAAGGTAAGTTCGTCACCTCACGTCAATTGCGCGATCGGCTGATGCGTGAATTGGAAACTAACGTTGCATTGCGTGTGGAACCCACCGATTCGCCTGATCGTTTCTCCGTATCAGGACGGGGCGAATTGCACCTGGGCATCTTGATTGAAAACATGCGCCGCGAAGGGTACGAGTTTCAGGTATCACAGCCACAGGTCATTTTCCGTGAAGTCAATGGTCAGCCCTGCGAGCCTTACGAGCTACTGGTTCTGGACGTTCCTGAAGATGCCGTTGGCGGCTGTATGGAGCGCTTGGGCCAGCGCCGGGGCGAAATGCAAGATATGCGCGTGACGGGCAATGGGCGCTCGACGCTGGAGTTTGTCATTCCTGCACGGGGATTGATTGGCTTTCGAGGTGACTTTATGCGTCTGAGCCGGGGTGAAGGCTTAATGAACCATAGCTTCCTGGAATATCGGCCCATGTCTGGCGATGTCGATACGCGCCGCAATGGAGTGCTGATTTCCTTTGAGGAAGGAACCGCAACCTTTTACGCCCTCAAAAATGCTGAAGACAGAGGTTCCTTCTTTATTGAGCCAGGTATCAAGGTCTACAAAGGCATGATCATTGGTGAAAACAATCGGCCTCAGGATTTAGAACTCAACGTCTGTAAGACCAAGCAGTTAACCAACCATCGTTCTGCAACCGGTGATGAATTGGTACAGCTTCAAACGCCTGTCGATATGAGTTTGGAAAGAGCGTTGGAATACATCGCATCCGATGAAATGGTGGAAATCACCCCCGAATCCATTCGCCTCCGGAAACTTTCCAAAAAGTTTGCCAAGCGTTAGGTCGCTGCAATCAAACTGTGAGCACGTCATCCTTGGGTGAGAGAAAAGAATTCATTGAGATAGCCATTCAAATCTTGGCGCTCTGGTGCGCCAGGATTTGAGGCACATTTGCTGGCTTCCATCGTGCTCCTGTAATCTTGATAGCCTCATCAATCTGCTTAATCCAAGATTCGACCAGACTTGAAGTGATGGGGAATCCCTCCGCTTGATAGTGACGACAATTGGGAAGGCGGCTTCGACAATGCTGCAGGGCACCGCGATTAATTGCTTTTGGTAATGTTCTAAACCTGTGGAAAGCAATCAGATTGCGCAACGGGCGTTGTTGATTTCAGGGATGAATCATGCAGCATCGTCACTATTCAGGCTGGCATTGATGCCGCTGTTATTAACCATCCCTAAAATTTGAGCACTATGATCGCGGCCAACCATCATTTGTAAATCTTCCTTAATCATTCCTTTCATGTCCGCTTAGGGGAGATTGTCATTTGAAGCTTTACCCCCTTGACCCTACAGTTAACTAGAGACTTCAGGATGGAATTATTCCACTCAAGAGGTGCCGCCCGTGAAGCTGGAGTCGACCGTTTTGGCAACGCAGACCTTCAAATTGCGTGGTATGAGTTGTGCTGCCTGTGCCAGCAATATTGAAAGGGCCATTGAGGCTGTTCCTGGGGTAGAAACCTGTAGCGTCAACTTTGGGGCCGATCAGGCGACTGTAACCTACATTTCCCATCGAACGAGTCCTGCTGATATTGAAGCTGCGGTTGACGCTGCTGGCTATACGGCCCAACCTATCAATGATTTGCTGTCCCTTGAAGATGACATTGAGCAGCAAGAACGGATAGCAGAACATCGTCAACTGACTCGCAAAGTCATCTTTAGTTTGGTCATTGGCGGCATTTTAGTGATAGGTTCACTGCCTGTCATGACGGGGCTAGCGATTCCTGGATTCCCGATGTGGTTGCATCACCCTTGGCTGCAACTGTTGCTGACAACCCCTGTCATGATTTGGGCGGGCCGTTCCTTTTTCATAAATGCATGGAAAGCTATCAAGCACCACTCAGCAACCATGGATACCCTGGTTGCAGTGGGAACGGGAACCGCCTTTGTCTACTCCTTATTTCCAACTCTGTATCCCCAATGGTTCATCGATCAGGGCCTGAGACCAGACGTGTACTTTGAAGCGGCGGCAGTCATCATCGCTTTGATTCTGCTAGGGCGGTTGCTCGAACATCGAGCTAGAAGCCAAACCTCTGAGGCCATCCGTAAGCTGATAGGACTCCAGGCTAAAACGGCACGCGTCATTCGGGAGGGGCAGGAAATTGATGTTCCCATTGCGAACGTGGTGCTAGGGGATGTTGTTCTAGTCCGTCCTGGCGAAAAGATTCCTGTGGATGGTGAGATTATTGAAGGGGCTTCCACCTTGGACGAAGCCATGGTTACTGGCGAAAGCCTCCCCGTGCAAAAGCAGGCAGGGGATGAAGTGATTGGAGCCACCCTGAATAAGACCGGCAGCTTTAAATTTCGGGCTACGCGGGTAGGGAAAGAGACTTTTCTCGCTCAGATTGTCCAACTGGTGCAGCAGGCTCAAGGGTCAAAAGCACCCATTCAGCGGATGGCCGACCGGGTGACGGAATGGTTTGTGCCGGTAGTGATGGCGATCGCCATTCTGACCTTCATTCTCTGGTTCAACATCATGGGCAACATCACCATGGCTCTGATTACGACCGTGGGCGTGCTGATTATTGCCTGTCCTTGCGCGCTGGGACTGGCAACCCCCACCTCCATCATGGTGGGAACCGGTAAGGGAGCTGAGAACGGCATTCTCATTAAAGGGGCCGATAGCCTAGAAATAGCCCACAAAATCCAAACCTTAGTGTTGGATAAAACTGGCACGATTACTCAGGGCAAGCCGACGGTAACGGACTTTGTAACGGTGCGAGGTGTCGCCCACGGCAACGAGTTAACGCTGTTAAAGCTGGCCGGTTCCCTGGAGCGCAATTCCGAACATCCCCTGGCGGAAGCCGTGGTGCACTATGCCCAGGGGCAAGGGGTGACTTTAACGGATGTTCAAGATTTTGAGGCGATCGCAGGCAGTGGTGTGCAGGGGGCAGTCACAGGCCGTTGGCTACAGATAGGCACCCATCGCTGGATGACTGAATTGGGGATTGAGACTCAAACCCTAAGTGAACCTTGGAATCGTCTGGAACAAGATGGCAGAACAGCGGTCTGGCTCGCGGTTGATGGGCAGGTGGAAGCCATCATGGGGATTACTGATGCCGTTAAACCTTCTTCCGCTAGTGCCATTCGAGAATTGCAACGCATGGGGTTGGAAGTGGTCATGCTGACGGGCGATAACCGTCGCACCGCTGAGGTGATTGCCCACGAAGTGAATATTCAGCGGGTGATGGCGGAAGTCCGCCCGGATCAGAAGGCGGCACAGGTTGCTGCGCTTCAACGAGAAGGTAAGCTCGTGGCCATGGTGGGCGACGGCATCAATGATGCCCCAGCACTGGCTCAGGCTGATGTGGGTATGGCCATTGGGACGGGGACTGATGTGGCGATCGCCGCTAGTGATATTACCCTCATTTCCGGTGATTTACAGGGCATCGTCACGGCCATTCAGCTCTCCCGCGCCACCCTGCGCAACATTCGCCAAAATCTATTTTTTGCCTTCATCTATAACGTTGCCGGGATTCCCATTGCCGCCGGGATTCTCTATCCCATTTTGGGGTGGCTGCTGAATCCGATGATTGCTGGAGCTGCCATGGCCTTTAGTTCCGTTTCGGTGGTCAGTAATGCCCTTCGTTTGCGAAACTTTCGTCCTCGACTACGTCCCTAAAATGCTCATCCTTCAGGACAATCGCCATGACTTATCCAGTCTCATTTTTCGTTCTTCTGGTCGGCTTTGGCTTTCTGCTGGGTGTGACCTCAGGCATTCTAGGCAACTTGATATAACTAACAGAGG
>JBCBSJ010000071.1:0-22026 GCA_039819245.1 Cyanobacteria bacterium J06638_20 | reverse complement strand
GGTTTGTCGATGCGTCCATCAAAGGTTGGTATAGCTATCTGGAAGGCGATCCCAGCGCAGCAAACGAGCTGATTAAGCAGGACAATCCAGAGATGACCGATGAGCAAATTGCCTACGGCATCGAGAAAATGAAGGAATATGGCATTGTCGTATCGGGCGATGCGGAAACAATGGGTATTGGTGCGATGACTGACGAGCGCTGGCAAGATTTCTTTGACACAATGGCGTCAGAAGGTATCTTTAGCCCAGACACTGACTTCACACAAGCCTATACGCTAGATTTTGTGAATAAAGGCGTTGATTACTATCGCGGCTAGGGAATATTAGCCTTGTACCGTGTGTACCCTGGTTGAGGATAGCCCGGCTTCTACGGCGATCTGTGCTTTTAGCAGTCGGGCTATTTTCAGTGTTTGATAAAAGTTTTGTGAGACGATGCCTGCTCAGGACGATTGTTGCAAACTTGTTTCTAATCCTCACTCGACTACCCGTTTTTGCCAATGGAGAGTTCGTTCATGTCCAGTACCAATGTTGCGTTTACGCTGAGTAATGTCAGCAAAACCTACTCAAACGGTACGATCGCCCTACAGGATCTCAACCTAACGGTAAAGGAGGGGGAATTTGTCAGCCTTCTAGGCCCATCGGGCTGTGGCAAAAGCACAGTACTCCGTTTGGTAGCCGGTTTGGGCAAGATGAGCACTGGCCATCTTGAATGGGGCGACGAATATCGGCATAAGCTGGCGTTTGTGTTTCAGGAAGCGGCACTCATGCCTTGGGCAACGGTGGAAGACAACGTGCGGTTGCCCCTAAAGTTGTCGGGTAGGCCAAAACCCTTGGTCAAGCAGGCGATCGCCGAAGCCTTGGCACTTGTCGATCTACAGGGTTTTGAGAAGGCTTATCCCCGGGAATTGTCCGGCGGCATGAAGATGCGGGTTTCGATTGCGCGCGCGCTGGTAACCCATCCAGATATGTTGCTGATGGACGAGCCGTTTGGCGCCTTGGACGAAATGACCCGGAGCCGACTCAACAGCGATTTGTTGGATCTCTGGCAGCAAAAGTGCTGGACGGTGCTATTCGTGACGCACAACATTTATGAAGCAGTGTATTTATCGAATCGGGTAGTGGTGATGGCAGCTCGCCCGGGGCGAGTGGTTGCCGATATCCCCATTGATGTGCCCTATCCCCGCGACGAAGATTTCCGTACCTCGCCGCTGTTTACGAGCTACTGTCGGCAGCTCTCTGCGGCGCTAGCCCAGGCTGCGCAGTCTCCGGAAGAACTAACTGAAACACAACCATCCCGCTATGATGTTGTGAACTCGATGGTTTGACGCGCCCCTAACGTTTCCCCCACCGACCTATGACAAATCACCTTGGCAATGTGACGAACTCAGCCCGTGCCGCAGACGCCCCCAAATTCCCGCCCAGCTTAGGTGAGGCAGAGCAATCATCAGGTGTTTTTGCAAAACTGTTATCACCTGACATCCTTGCTCCCATTGCCGTCGGAGTTTTGGTCTTATTGATTTGGGAAATCGGGGTATGGGTGACACGGACGCCCCCCTACCTCTTGCCGGGACCATCCCTTGTGCTCAGAACCCTCGTTAGTGAATGGGGGATGTTGTTTCCGTCACTGATGATTACGCTACAAGTGACGATTGTGGCATTTATTGGGGCGATCGTCTCGGGCCTAGCGGTGGCCATCCTATTCACCCAAAGCAAATGGATTGAACGAAGCTTCTTTCCCTACGCAGTCATGCTGCAAACAACCCCCATCGCGGCGATCGCCCCTTTGATCATCCTCTGGGTGCGGCAGGTGGTTGAAGGGGATCAGGCTACCTTCGTCTCCCTAGTCATTTGTGCCTGGATTGTTGCTTTCTTCCCCATCTTGTCGAACACCACCATGGGGCTGAATAGCGCCGATCACAATCTGCTCAACCTCTTTCAGCTGTATCACGCCAGTCGATGGCAAACCCTGCGTTACCTTCGGTTACCCAGTGCCCTGCCCTACTTCTTAGGTGGCCTGCGCATCAGTGGGGGATTAGCGCTGATTGGGGCGGTGGTTGCGGAATTTGTCGCTGGAACCGGGGGAACGCGATCGGGCATTGCCTATCAGATTTTGATGGCTAGCTTTAATCTAGAAATCCCCAAGATGTTTGCGGCACTACTGATGACAACCGTTTCCGGCATCGCTATCTTTGCCCTTCTGACCTGGCTATCTGATTTTCTCTTGCGCCACTGGCACGAGAGCGCCATTAAGCGGGAAAATTAGTTCCGTTCCCTTTTGGTCAGGTTTCGTTCATGCAGATCCTTGCTGGCAGCCGCCATTTCTGGCTGACAAACGCGCATATCCCTGTAGCTCTCTTAACACAAGCGGTTTCTCCCCAGACCCGGGATGGGCTGGCGCTAATGGATATAGAGATTCGGGACGGGCATGTTGTGCAGATTTGTCTGGCGGGAGCAGCGGAGGCTACGGTGGATGCCATTGATCTGCGGCGAGGGATTGTGTTTCCCTGCTTTGCCGATTTACATACTCACCTGGATAAAGGGCATACATGGGAGCGAACTCCAAACCCAACCGGGCATTTTGAGGCGGCACTGGAAGCGCTGGGGCGGGATTCGGAATCCTATTGGCAATTTAAGGATATTTATCGGCGGATGGAGTTTGGGCTGAAGTGTAGCTATTCTCATGGCTCCAAAGCGGTTCGAACCCATCTAGATTCGGGGGGAGCGCTGGCGGAAACGAATTTTGCGGCCTTTGCTAAACTTCGGGAGGAATGGCGCGATCGCCTCCACCTGCAAGCCGTTTCGCTGGTTCCGCTCGATTATTGGCTAACTCCAGAGGGCGAAAGACTGGCCGATCGGGTTGCCGAGTATGGTGGCATTTTGGGAGGCGTTACCTTCAAAAACCCAGATTTAGATGCTCAGATTGAGCGTACCTTTGACCTCGCCCATGAGCGAGGGCTCAACCTGGACTTTCATGTGGACGAGAGCCCCGACCCCGAATCGGATGCGCTTTATCGAATTGCCCGCACAGCCCAGCGCCATGCCTTTTCTGGACAAATTGTTTGTGGCCATTGCTGCAGCCTATCGTTACAGGATCCAGAGCAGGCGATCGCCACAATTGAGGCAGTCAAAGGTGTGGGAATCGGCGTTGTCAGTCTTCCCCTGTGCAATCTTTACCTGCAAGACCGCGACCAGGAAGCCTCGCTCAACCTTTCCCACCTTGTGTCCAGCCATTCCCTTGCCCATTTGGAAAACCAGCCCACCTATACCCCACGCTGGCGGGGTGTCACCCTGTTACATGAACTGAAGCATGCAGGGATCCCTGTTGCGGTTGCTAATGACAACTGCCGGGATGCGTTCCATGCCTTTGGCGACCACGACATGCTAGAAGTCTTCCGCGAATCGACACGCATTGCCCATTTCGACACCCCCTATGCAGATTGGAGCCGAACGGTGACTACGACTCCGGCCGACCTGATGGGTTTGCCTACGGTGGGTCGCATTGGTACTGGCTTGCCCGCTGACTTGGTGCTGTTTTCTTCTGCCCGCTATTTCAGTGAATTGCTGTCGCGCCCCCAGAGCGATCGCACAGTTTTGCGCAACGGCAAGGCAATTGACACGCGGTTGCCGAGCTATGAAGAATTGGATGATTTGGTGGCGCGGTGATGGGGGTGAATGGAACGCAGATGAACGCGGATGAACTCAGATAGGATGAACGCGGTTAGATAGGGATAAAAGGCCTATGAGTCTTGGGTCTGGGATGTTTTGATGTGTTTTATCCTGCTTCCTCTGTGGGGATGGGGAGGAGGGAGGCGAGGGCGATCGCTTGGGGGTAGATTTGGTGCTCCTGGATTTGGATGCGACGATGAAGGGTGTCTGGAGTATCGTCTGGGAGGAGTGGAACAGCAGCCTGGAGCAAGATAGGGCCGCTATCGACTTCCAGGGCGACGCGATGGACAGTGCAACCTGTGACGCGAACCTGAGCGGCGATCGCCTGTTCGATAGCGTTGGCACCTTTGAAGGACGGTAGCAAGCTGGGATGGATGTTCAGCACGTGATTGGGGAATGCCTCGATCAGCCCATTCGTCACGATGCGCATCCAGCCGGCCATCACGACCCACTCTACGCCCTGTTCCTGGAATGCACTGACGATGGCCTCGTCCAAGGCTTCTCGGGTTTCAAACTCGCGGTGGTTGAGGAGCTTTTTGGGAATTTGCCAACGGTCTGCTCGTTCGGCCGCTTTGGCCTCGGGGTTGTTGTAGATCATCAGCCGGAGGGTGGCGTTGAGTTTGCCTTCGGCGATATGTTGGGCGATCGCCTCAAAATTACTGCCACTGCCTGATGCGAGGACTCCCAATGCCATCGGCGGTTGTGCAAAATGCTGCTGCCATGCCTGTGGGGATAGGACGGGCGTAATAAACCCTGGATTGTCTACCGTCCGATCGAAAAGTTCTACTGTTGCGCCCGATTTCATAAACCTTGCTTGTCCCAATGTTCGCTTCCGTGGCAATCTTATGCTGATTTTGGGTGGGCATGTTATCCGAAACCAGACCCAGTACCGAAGAATATTAGGACTTATATCAAATCCAGTGAAATAGCCGTAAAACCCAAACATCGTTTATGGTCGCTGCAGCGCAGCGACCATAAACGATGTTTGGGTTCTTCAACCGGATTTGATATTACGTATTGGACACGAAAAACCAAAGAACATCAAACTGCGTAAGCCCTGAATATGAAGGGCTGTTGCAACTTGTTGGGGAGTGGGGAAGCGATCCCCACGCTGATCTATTATCAGTACACCATCAGCACATACCTACTGAGCAATGGGTGGAACAGACGGTTGAAGACCAAACAATGGATTCAACGCTAGATCAATGCCCCTTGAAGCTGGGTCGGGAAAAGGCTGATGTCAGTATAAATAGACGTTTACTGTTCAACCTGTTTACTGTCCCAGTCATCACCGTTAATTATCAACCGTTAATCATCTATGACAATTGAGGTCAGAGCTGAGTTGGGTTTAGCAGCAGGATCTGCCACATCCTGATTCCAGGTCTAGCCATGTTTGAATGGTCTCGTTTGAAATTTTCTTTGAAGTAAGAGAAATAGTTATATGGCATCTCACGATATTCTGGAGCGTGCTCGTCAGGGCGATCCCAGGGTTATTGCAGCCATGCTTAATCGGGTGCTGAATCCACTGGGGGTGCGATCGCAAGCAGCACGGCGCGATCGCACATTGCATATCGTTTGTTCGGGAGACTTGGTGCCCGATGCAGGGCGGATGACCGCCCTTGTGCGCAAGCTCGTGGATGAATTGGGTATGCAATCGATTGAACAAATCCGACTTTATGGTCAGAAATCGGGAGAAGACTCTGTAGCATGGAAGCATAATCTGGCAGTGAAAATGGAACCTGAGCCAACCACGAGCATGACCAACTATCACCCTAACGCCCCAGACATGCATCCACCTGAAGAAAACTCTCCCCCATCCCCTGTGGAACCGTCTGTAGAATCCCTATCGTCTACCCCTGGCGACGCGGTTATCCCAGCCCCAACACCTGCGGTGCCAAGCCCGGAGCCTGACCCCTTCCCTGCGATCACTTCTATGCCCCCCGAACCCATGACCGCAACAGACCCAACTGAGCTGGAGCGCGAAGCATTAGCCGATGCGCTGGTAATGGAAGATGCAAGCAGCGGGGATGAACCTGAAATATCGCGCCTGTTGCAGCGCCCAGAAGCAGTCGTGTTACTTTTCCTGCTTGTACTGGCAACGTTGTGGGATTTGTATCTGGATTTGGCAGACGGCGACCAGAGTGGTTCCCTTTCGGGTGCAAGGCTAGCCGCCCGCCTAGAGGTTAGTCCCAGCACTGTGAGCCGTCGCAAGAACCAGGATGAATTCAGCGCCTGGAGCCAATCGCTGGATCCCGACGGAATTGCCTGGGTTTATCAAAATGGACGGTTCCTGCCACTCGATGACAGCCTTGTGGTGAACCCCTAGCGACTCAGGGCACTGAACCAATCCTTAGGTTGAAAGCGCGGCATTGCTGCGCTTTCAACCTAAGGATTGGTTTTCATTGATGTGATATTCTACGGAATCTGTATCGGTTGGACGGAAGCGAGAAAGGCTTCTACCTGGGTAAAGAATTCGGGGCCTGCAACACGAGCGAGATCGTTATGTCCGGCGTCTGGAACCAGCCATAGCTGTTTTGGCTCGGGTGAGGCAGCATGTAGCATTTCGCTCATGTCTGCCGGTATTTGATCGTCCTCCAGTCCATGTATGAAAAAGACTGGCATCTGCAGCTGTGGCACCTTGGCGATGGAGTCGAAGCGCTGGGTCAGCAGTTGATCAATCGGTAACCAGCCAAATGAGGTAGTGCGGTTTGCCATATCTAGCATGGAGGTGAAGGAGCCTTGCACTATCAAACCAGCGGCATCGGGTTGGCGGACGGCTAGGTCAATGGCGATCGCCCCACCCAGGGAATGACCGTAGATGAACACCTGCTCCGGCCTATAGCCCAACTCATTCATCAGAAACTCCCAGGATGCCTGAGCATCTTCGTACACCGTGGCTTCCTGGGGAAACCCACCATCGCTCATGCCATAGCCGCGGTAATCGACCAGCAAAACCGACAACCCCATCTGGTGAAAGCGTGCGGCATGGTTCACATTGGCTCCAATGTTTGACCCATTGCCATGCAGATAGAGCAACGCTCCCCGTTCGCCTTGTAGGGTTCCGGTGGCGGGCATCCACCAGCCATGAACACGCTCGACACCATCCTCGACCGGAATCTCGATCCACACCTCTTCAAAAGCTACGTCCACATCAGCCGGTGTACTTTCCAGGGGCTTCTCAGGGAAGAAAATGAGGCGTGTCTGGCGCACATATAGGAATGCACTCATTCCACCGTAGAGCGCAGTGGCGATCGCCAACCCCATCAAAATCCATCTCATCCTTCAGCCTTCCTTCCCGTTGTAGGTTTTCCGGCCGTGATGCGGCCATTCCACCCACCATATTACTCAGCCTCACCGAAAATCTTGGGAGCGATCGCCCCCGCACCCTACAAATTGCGCAGGCTTACGCAATGCCTGCGTAAGCCTGCTGGTTTTGATTTGCAGAGAACTGGTATCAATCGAATGCTAGTTGTTCAGCACCAGGAAGTTGTTGCGGCGATCGTAGGTGATTTTGCCACGCTGAGCCAATTCATTGAGCGCTTCGCCCAAAGCCGTCATGGTTTCACAGAGGGGCTGGTTCATGCGCTTCGAGCATTCTTTAGCCAATTCGTAGATGCCGTAGGGATGATCGCGAAGAAGTTCGGGCAGAAGTTGTGTCAGAGAAGCGTATAAAACAAGATCGATGTCAGCCATGAGTATATGTACCTAACTCTGCTTCCATTAGGACATAGGATTCTGGCGATCGCTACCCCTTATGTCGATAAGTTCGCAGAATGTTAACCGTCGTAAAAAAAGGCATCAAACCGCAATCTTTAGGCTGAAGATTTGTCCAAAGTGGCTCATATTTCGCTGATAGGTGAGGCTTCGAGTGTGGATTCAATGTTCTGGACAAACAGGTAGCCCACATAGACAGAGGAGACAGCGGCAAAGAAACACCAGACGGAAACCAAGCCACCGGGGAAGAGGTAGGTTGTTGCCAGGAGCGAGCCTAGAACAAGCCAACCCAATCGCTGCACCGATGGATGACTGACCAACAATAGCGGAGCCAAAATCGTGACCACATACACCACCTGTCCCAACAACTTCAAAGCAGGATGGGGGATAAGGATGTGCAAGCTGTAGTTAAGGGTTTGGTTTTGCAGGGTAACGAAAAGCCAGTCGGGATGAAAGGACAGCGGCACGAGGAAATAGGCTCCGTAGGCAAATCCGATCAGTGCCATTGCTTGCCAGAGCCACCGCACTCGGGGACGCGTTTCGAGCATCAATGCCATGAACGGCGTCCAAAAAAGCCAGAAGCCATGGGAGAAGAAGACAAATCCAGTCGCAGCCACACAGGTCAAGGCTGAATTCTGATTTCCCATTCCCAACCAGACAAATCCTTCGATCGCCTGCTGCACACCAAACGCCAGGGGAAAGGCAGCCAAGGGGAGAAAATGGCGATCGCCCCTCCAAGCTTTCTGGCAACACCACCCGCCCATCGGCAATAAGGCAGCGCTGAGTGCAAAGCTTGCAGTGGCAGAGAAACACACAACACACCTCCCCTAAAGTGACAACAGCTTTCAGGTTGCCTCATAGAAGGACAGAAATCCTCTGACTCCAGCATATCGAGCGCTTTACTCGAATTTGCATTGCATTACATTACGAGCCGACTATAGTGCACGGGCTCCCAAATCCGCCATCTTCTGGATTCGCCGATCGAACTGCTTCAAATCAGCCCATTCCATCGCAGCACCCTCCAAATAAGTACCTCGATATCGTTAAAAACCAAATCCTAAAACCCTGTGCCGCCCGCGCAGTGAGCGGCACAGGGTTTTAGGTTTAATTGCACCTACCGACTGACCTCTTCAAGGGTATCGAAAGCGAATAGGTTGACACGTCACATGAACCAACGTCCCCAAAAACGAAAAGGGGACAATCGCTGAGATTTGGGGCACCCGCTGCCTTTTCCCTATTCTCGATATTGCAGTCATTCCGATAGGAACCGGGCACCGGGGGGCGAGGGTCATCTTCAGCGCAAGACATGGAATTGCAACTCATACTCGTTATGAGTATGCTTAAAGAAGCACTATTTGGAGGGAAATGATGCGGATTGAGGATGTTCCGATCGCCAAGATACGCCGTCCTTTGTATCGGCAAAATGATGCAGCAAAGGTGGAAGCTCTCATGGCATCAATCGCCGAAATTGGTTTACAGGAACCCATCGACGTGCTGGAAGTAGAGGGTGAGTTTTATGGATTTTCGGGTTGCCATCGGTTTGAAGCCTGTAGTCGGCTAGGGCATGAGACAATTCGCTGTAAGGTGCGGCGTGCTCCTCGCTCCGTGCTGAAGATGCATTTGGCATAACGGCTATGAAAGTTGGAATTGTTGGAACGGGGTTGATGGGTTTGCCCATGGCACTGCAAATGCAGGGGCAAACCCTGGCAGACGAGGCGGCATCTCCGATCGAAGTGATCGCCTGGAACCGCACAGACGAAAAGTTAGAGCCTTTGCTTGAGGCAGGTGTGGCGATCGCCTCTTCCCCCACCGAGCTATTCCAGCAAGCCGATGTGATTATCCTGATGCTGAGCGATGGAGTGGCGATTCGCGAACTTTTGTTTCCTGCCAACCCTCCTGCCAACGCTCCTTCCACCGACCTTTCTGCTGAGGAGAGTGAAGCCGCAACGCCGCCATTACACAGCTATACCTTTATCCAGATGGGCACCATTGCCCCGAGCGAGAGTCGAGAGCTTTTGTCCGATATTCTGGCGGCGGGTGGCGATTATCTGGAAGCGCCAGTGCTGGGCAGCATTCCCCAGGTCAAGTCAGGGACGTTGCAAGTGATGGTGGGGGGCACCGTGGCGCAGTTTGAGGAGTGGCGATCGCTCCTGCAACTATTGGGTGAGCCCTTGTATATTGGCATGGTTGGCAGTGCTGCCGCGCTAAAGCTGGCACTAAACCAGCTCATTGGGTCGCTGACGACAGCCTTTGCCCAGAGCTTGCGGTTTGTGCAACAGCAGGAAGTCCCAGTTGATACCTTTATGGATGTGTTGCGGGAAAGTGCCCTCTTTGCTCCCACCTTCGATAAGAAGCTGGAACGAATGCTCGATCAAAATTTTGAAAATCCCAACTTCCCTAGCAAACATCTGCTCAAAGACATTCGGCTGTTTCTGCAAGAAGCGCGCGCTGAGGGTTTGAGAGTTGACAGCGTGGAAGGGGTACGGCAAATTTTAGAGGCGACGTGCAATCAGGGTTTGGCAGATGCCGATTACTCCGCTTTGTCAGCGGTACTGCAGTTTAGCGAAACAGACGAAACTTCACCAAAAGAATAGCCATGCAAGCAAAACCCCAGAGCATACAAATCGAGAGCATTCAAGTTGAACGCGACCCCAGTGAAGAGCGCCTGAATGAATTGGGCGTACGCCATTGGCCGACCTGGAGTAAGGCGCCATCGGAATTTCCCTGGCTCTACGATGATTCGGAGACTTGCTATTTTCTGTCTGGAGATGTGGAAGTCACGCCAGATGACGGCGAAACCGTGCGGGTTGGACAGGGGGATCTGGTCACCTTCCCAGCGGGTATGTCGTGCCGCTGGCGCATCTTGCAGTCGGTGAAGAAGCATTACAGCTTTGGCTAGGGGCTGTAACCGTTGTTTTGAAACATATGGACAATCTATCTAATTGATGACAGCCCCTAGCTAGGTTGGCTGGGTCGGGCGCGACAAGGCTCAATCATCAAGCTTTTTGCATTTAATTGATGACGCGCCCTAAAGGACTGACATTTTTCTCGGATCGAACCGGGATGGATCGGTAAGAATGAACGCAGTAGGGTGATGCTTGCTAGCATCGCTGTTGCGGGTTGCAATATCGAGGCATTAAACCTTGGTTTTTGCCTGCTAGGGCGCAACCCGGACTGCGCCAATTGAATCGATTCATCTTGAAGGTTTGTGAAAGGAAATCGTGCCAGAAAAGAAGACGTTGAAGCCACTGCTGATTGTTCTGTCGGGAACGGCGATCGCCCTTGGGTTGGGAGCATACCTGGGCTATCGCCTGTCGCGGGGAACAGGATTTGTTGGGGGAACGGGGTTGCAAACCGGGGCAGAGGTCGTGCCTCAGGATGCAGTCATGACCCTGACAGTTTCAACAGATGCGCAACAATGGCAGCAGTTGCGATCGCTCGGCACGACCGAGTCGCGATCGCAGCTCGACAGCCAGTTGGTGGAATGGCGCGATCGCTTCCTCACGGCGAATGGTTTGGACTATGAGCAAGACATTCAGCCCTGGGTGGGAGAGGCTGTGACGTTGGTGGTGCTACCCCGACCGGCCTCTTCCGCTGCTGAACCTGAGCCAGACGCCGAAGCCACGGAAGAAGAATCTGTTGCAGAATCAGAGTCGGCGGATGAAGGATTTACACTGCCAGAAAACTTTATAGATCCCCGCGATCCGCTGCCGAGGGTGTTAGTGTTGCCCATTGCTAATCCTCTCCAGGCCCAGGAACGGCTGACCCGTGCTTTGGAAGAATCGAGTTCGGTGGTGCAAACGCGGGACTATGAAGGGTTCTCAATTCAAGAAGTGGATGGTGCGGGGGACGAGGACTATGTGGCAACGGTGCTGGATGAGCAGTATGTGGTTGTTAGCCCCCAAGCCTCGGCGGTCGAGCAGGTGATTGATGCGTATCGAGGCGATGCACTCACAGATGTGTCGGGCTATCGGCAGGCGATCGCCGATGTGAGCACCGAGCAACCCTTTTTGCAGCTATACCTCAATGCCCCTGCTGCCCGCTCAGAGTTTGAGTCTCGGTCGATTGAACCCGTGCCCCTGGTGGGGATGACGCCGCTACAACGCAACCAGGGCATTGCGGCTAGCCTCAGCCTCGACAGCCAACGGATACAGGTGCGGGGGGTCAACTGGCTGCCCGAAGACAGCGACCTGCGGTACCCCGGTGCGAACAATGGCGGTGATTTGGCCAATTTGCTGCCAACGGATACCCGACTCCTCGTGACGACGACAAATCTTCAGCGGATTTGGGATAGCTATCGCCAGGATTCGGGGGTAAATCCGCAAAATCCGCTCAATCCCAACACCTTTGAGGCAGGGATTTCTAGCCTGACGGGGTTGGATTGGAATCAGGATCTGTTGGCCTGGATGGATGGTGAGGTAGGGCTGGCGATGATGCAGCCCACGATAGCGGAGCCAGAGGCACAGGTTAGCTTCGTGTTGATGGTGCAAACGAGCAATCGCACGGCAGCAGAACAGGCATTGGAATCGCTGGATGCCACGATGCGCGATCGCTACCAGTTCCAAGTCAATAGTGGAGAGGTGGACGAAACACCCGTCACCATCTGGCAGTCGCCCTTTGGCTCCCTCACCCTGACCCACGGCTGGGTCGCAGACAACACTGTTTTTCTCGCCGTTGGTAGCGAAACTACCAGCTTGTTGCTGCCTGAGCCCGAGATTTCCCTGGGCGACACCGACGCATTTGCACTGACCAAAGCCGAGGATTTCAATGCCTACAATGGACGATTTTATCTAGATCTGGGGCGTGCCCAGGAGAACCCGGATTTCCTGCCGACTCCAGAACTGCCCGATCGGGCTGGGGCGATCGCCAGTGCCGTGCAACAGATCGGCGTAACCAGTGCTGTGCGGAGCGATCACTCCACCCGTTTTGAAATCATCATTCAGGTAGCACAAGAGGGTGAAGTGCAACCGCTGCCGCCCCCAGGCGCTATTCTTGCCCCCGAAACCGAGCCAGAGGGCGACTCCTTCATTGAGTAATACTGGTGCGAGCTGGTGTGAGGATTTTCTATTCGGAAGCGGCATTAAAGCTGCTCGTTAACGGGGGTCAAGTCCCAGAGGACGATATCGTGATGCCCCTGTCCGGTAGCAAGGATTTTCCAGTCGCTGCGCACCACGATGTGATCGAGCGAGGCGCCCTCTCCCCACACTTGCTTAATCAAAAGTTGATTGCGCAAGTCCCACAAAAACATCCAACCATCCGAGTCGCTGCTTAAAAGCTGAGTGCCATCCCCCCGGATTTCCAGCTTGTTGACATACCCTGGATGCCCTTCCAGGGAATACTCTAGCTCCCCCGTCGCAACGTCCCACACATAGATGGTGCGATCGGTGCCAGCGGCAATTAGTTGAGACCCGCCAGGGTTAAACAATAGGGCGTTGATGTTATTGGCATAGCCGGAAAAACGCTGGAGTTCTTCTCCAGTTGCCATATCCCACAACACGATATCCGACGCAGTGCCTGCGGCGGCGATCGCCCGTCCATTGGGGCTAATGGCCAAGTAACTAATAATAGCGCCATCGTTTCCTTCGAGTACCCGCTGCGGTTCACCCGTCTCCAAATTCCAAAGGCGCACGGTTCCATCGGCACTGCCACTCGCCAGGGTGCGGTTTGGACTAATCACCAGGGTATTGATTGGACTGGTGTGTCCTCCCAGGGTATGTATTAACTCCCCAGACGTCATATTCCATATCAAAACCTGATTATCGGCTCCGCCACTCGCCAACCATTGGCCGCTGCCATCCAGTTCAATGGTGTTGACAAAGCCTGTGTGCCCGCTCAGCTCCATCTCGACGCTGCCATCGGCAAGATTCCAAAGCAGCACGCGGCGATCGGCGGCAGCACTAATCAGCCCGTTGCCATCGGGAGTAAAGAGTAGCGCATTCACAAAGCTGGTGTGTCCGGCCAGTGTTTGCTCAGGAGCCAATCTTTGCTGAGGTGTGCGAGCGAATAGAGCGGGAAGCAGTCGCCCTAGGAGCGAATCGCCGCCTGCGACGGTCGCCGTTACCCATAGCCCCGCCCCCGCCAGCACCAAAACGCTGACCGCGATGCCCAAACCCAGTTTCCAGCGTTGGGGCGATCGCTCGGATGTTGGCGATTTCGCGAGCAAAGCGAAGGCCTGCTGTCTCTGTATCCCTGCTGATGGCTTCGAGTCAATCAGCGGTTCGGTCTCAGCCGATTGGATGGGAAATGGCAAAGATGGCAATACTTCCATCTCAGGACTATTGGCGAATGCTTCCGGGAAGATCGTTTTTTCGGGCAGAGGAGACAGGGGCAATGTCACATTGTTATTGGACAAGGGTTCTGTCTGTTCGGTTCGCGGCTCAGCCTGAGTGGCGGGAATGCCCGTTGTCGGAGCGTCTAGGTCGGAGAGGTTGGCGATCGCCCGCAACAATTCCTTTGTGTCCTTGGGACGGTTCACGGCCTGGGGGGCAATCAAGTGATCAATCAAATCCGCAAAGGCGGGTGACACCTGGGGGGCAAACCGTCGCCATTCTGCCGAATCCCGCATCGCATCATACATTTCCTGATCCAGAGGCTGCTTGGCCGTGAGCAGATAAATAAAGGTCCAGCCCAATGCGTAAAAGTCGGACTGCGGTACAGCCTGCCCTTTCTCTTGCTCGGGCGGGGTATAACCTGCGGAGCTAATGCGGGTCATTCCTTCCGTGGCACCCAATTGTGCCATGTAGGTTTCGGTAACCGCCCGCGCCGCCCCAAAATCCACCAGCACCAACTGCCCATTGGAACGGAGCATGATGTTCTCGGGTTTGATATCGCGGTGGAAGTAGTTCTTTTGATGCACGAGGTCGAGCACCTGAGCAATTTGGAAGAGCCACTTCCGAGCTTGAACCTCGCTAATGGGATGGTTTCCCTGCTGGCGCATCCACTGTCGCAAATTGGGGCCATCAATCTTTTCCATGACCAGGCAGTGTAATGGTTCCCCCCCATCTGCGGGTTCGTACTGGAAGTAACCCTCGGCATCCACGGCGGGAACGCTAGAATGCTTGAGTTCGCTCAAAACCCGCGCTTCTTGCTGGAACAGTTGCACCGCTTTGGCGTTGTGATTATGGGCGGGTTTAAGAATTTTTAGAACCTTTGGGATGTTGCGCTCATAGGCTTCGTATACGCTGCCAAAGCCACTCCGTTTGCTAAGCAGGCGCATGACTCGGAAGCGCTCTTGCAGCACCAGAGATGATCCACAACTTTGGCAAAAGCGGTTTCCGTCGTTGCCCGGATGATCAGGCTGCGTACAGTTTGGATTAATACAAAGGCTCATGGCAGTGCACATCCCTGGAGCATCCAGCCCTTTAAGCATACTCTTTTCACCCATGTAAGTTGGTAGGTGCAATTAAAACTCAAATCCTAAAACCCTGTGTCGTCCGTGCAGCGGGCGGCACAGGGTTTTAGGATTTGGTTTTTAACGATACCGAGGTACTTACTAACCGTTACAAATGTCCCGTATTCCTGTGATTGGCATCACGCCAAAATGGCACGCTCTATGGAGTTGGGTGCTGTATCAAGATAGTCCGGGGTGCCATAACTAGATCCATGTTCTGAGTACAGGGCAAAACCCAGGGAATCCTTGCTTTTACAGGAGGCGCATCGCGGCTACACAAGTGCCCAGGTTCCATGCGATAGCATGATTAGGAGATGTAGAGACGCTACTTGGATAGCGGGATTGGACAACGGGTTGGGCGCAACAAATTTGGGAGAGGGGATGGAACAGCAATTTTCTAAAGCCGGGGCGAGTGCCGATGCATGGCGATCGCCTCTAGCTCAGCGCGATCACCTGGGCAACCAGCGAGATTGGGTTTGGCGGGGCTGGTCCATTCGTTATAGCTTTCTGCGATCGCCTCGAAACGATGGCCTGCCGATCGTGTTCCTGCATGGCTTTGGTGCCTCCCTGTTGCAGTGGCGCAGCAACCTGCAACCCCTGAGTCAACATCACACTATCTATGCTCTTGACCTATTGGGTTTTGGAGGATCAGAAAAAGCCTCCACCGAATTTCGGGTCTCGCTCTGGGCCGACCAAGTGCGTGAGTTTTGTCAGCAGTTCATCGGTCAGCCAATTGTGCTGGTCGGCCATTCGTTGGGTGCATTGGTGGCACTCACTGCTGTGACTCGCTATCCTGAGCTAGCCAAAGGCTTAATCTTGGTAACGCTACCAGCCACTCGCCAAGAGTTACTGCCTGGCCCCTTACAGTCGGTTGTGCATTCTGTTGAAAACCTCTTTGCCAATTCCTTTTTAATTACGTTGATTTTGCGATTTGCCCGTCGTCCATCGTTCATTCGATCTGCCCTGCGAAAGATTTACATCGACACCCAGTATGTCAACGAGGATATGGTTGCCAGCTTTGTAGAACCCGCTCATCATCGCGGAGCCGATCGCACTCTCTTAAAGCTGGTAAGGGCACGAACCGCAACAGACTTTAGCGACGATACGCGATTACTTCTCCAGGCACTAGATATTTCCACCCTGGTGCTCTGGGGGCACAACGACAACATCATTCCCATCCAGTGGGGGCGGCAGTTACCGGAGTTCAACCCCCACCTGACAATGGTCGAAATTCCCGATGCTGGACACTTCCTCTACGATGAGCAAGCCGAACGGGTAAATCACGAAATCCTCACTTGGATTCAACAAACGATCGATATCCCTCACCCAACGCAAACACCCGCATGAATTCACTGTTGCGCCTTCCGGCAGGGCTGGTTGCCGGGTTTGTTTATCCCCTGCGGGCATTGTGGACGCTGCTGCGCAATCCGCCCCTACGCAAGTATGTGCTAATTCCCATCGCCATCAATTTTGTGTTGGGTATTACGCTCTACGCCGGATTGCTCACCACAGGTTTACGGCTGATCGATGCGATCGCCCAAGATGTTCCCAACTGGACGTCAGAAATTCCTACCTGGGCGGCTCACCTTCCAAACTGGCAGTTCACCCTACCATCCTGGGTGACCCACCTTCCCCATTGGAACCTGACGCTGCCCGACTGGCAATTCACTATGCCCAACTGGCTGCACCGTCCAGACTGGCTCCACTTTCCCGGTTGGTTGCATCGTCCGGCGTGGCTCCATATGCCCGGTTGGTTGAAGAACCTCTCATTCTCCCTCCCCAACTTTTCCTTCCCCGAATGGCGACCAACGCTGCCCGATTGGTTCGCATCCATTCCCAATTGGCTGGCGATCGCTCTCCTATGGGTTTTACGGTTAATACTCACGATCATCCTGCTCGTTCTCACCGGATGGATTTTGCTGCAATTTGGGGTGCTTTTGGGGGCTCCCTGGTACGGCAAGCTATCGGAAGAGCTAGAACGCCGCCAGACGGGACAGATGACCCTGGTCGAGGTCGGTGTCGCGAAAGATATTTGGCGGGCGATCGCCTACGAACTCAAGAAACTGGTGTTGAGCTTGGGGCTGGGATTACCGCTTCTACTGCTCAGCTTCGTTCCGTTAGTGGCGGCGATCGCGGCTCCCATCAGCATTGCTATCACGTCCATCCTTGTCTGCCTGGACTTCATTGATGGCGCACTCGAACGCCGTCGCCTCCGGTTCCGCGAAAAGCTAGGAATCTATTTCAAAACCCTACCCGCTACCGCCAGCTTCGGCATTGTTTGCCTGGTTTTCGTGAGCATTCCCTTCATCAACCTGATTGCCATTCCCGTTTGCGTTACGGCAGGTACGCTTTTCTTTTGCGACTGGATCTATCCATCCATGAAAGATCGACAGTTTGGTCAATTATCTTTAGAAAAAACAAGTGGAACCAAACCACAAGACGGAACGTTAGAGAATAAGAGTTAGGCGATCGCTCCAAAATGGCCTAGCTAATAAATCATTTTTGCTGATTGATCGAAACTCGAAAGCCTCTATTCCCCACAATTGATATCGAGTGGGATAGAACTCAAAACGATCGCTAAAGTCTTATGCATCATTATTCTTAATTGCTATCATTCAATGCCACGATAAGCAAATACCCAATGATCAACTATCGCACCATGCTTCAAGCATACACCCACCAATAACTCTATTCTTGCATATTGATATGTGTATTTCAGCTCCCTAATAATATTAGCTTCTACCATTATTTTCTGAGTCGCAAAACCTTGCATATCTGATTCAGATGGAATAATATAAAGTCGATCTCCATGCAATTTCTCACTATTCTCTATAGCCTTGTTATCAATCACGAAAGAGTGAATGATGCCATATTTCAACATATTGAGCAGGCTAGCGAATGCAGGTATCATTACACGAAGTATGAAGGCTCCAAGTAATAGCAATGGAATATAACGCTGTGGATCACCTCCCAGCCAAATGAGTCTATACAGACTTCCCAAAACTAAAGATATCCCAGACGTCCACAGAAAAAGAGCTAGAGGATGCTTCACGTCATTTCTAATGATTGCAAGAAGTACTCCCTTTCTAGGAGGTTTTTGCCAAACCATCTATTTGATGGCGTCATCCGTTACACCTCTACTCAAATACCAGTCCTTGTATCTATTTAGGCGTTTTTTCCTCATCTAATACCTATTTTCTTTTACTAAGATGATTCATAAGTAGAACGATCGTTTGTCAACTTTCATAGGTTTTGAGTAGCAAGAGACATAATAAATAGTTCACTGTTTTCGCATAACCTTTAGTCTCAACTTGATCTTCACCTGCTTTAAGGCAAAAAATAAAAATATATCCAAAGCATGAACTGCTCGGACAAGAGTAGAAGATGCACGATACTATTCTTCGTTAATTAATATTCGTAATTCAATATGAATCTATTGAAAACTCGTGGCTTAGTAAGAATCTATACTTGCTTCTCCATTAAAGCACTATTTTTTGATGCTGATGCTTACTTTGCTCTTTATATTTAATTGAAGCGGAGTCTTAGTGTTGCTTTAGCATTAACATAACGGTATTAAATAGGTTTCATTCAAAAATCCCTATCTCAAAGTCACCACCTATATTTTAGATTTCTTGTTACGAAAAATTGACAGGACTCGAATGCTGTGTTAGCGATATGAGAAATACTCAGGAACATCACGTTAAATTTTTGTCATTAGTGTTCAGTGGTGGTGTTTAGCATCTCAGATGCGTGGCTTAGAGTTCACTCGTACTTCGAGGTGATTCATGCAAAGATGGCTCACAGATAGCCTCCTCGTCGGGATCGTTTCGGTAACCGCCGGGGTTGGCGTCTCCCTGTTTGTGCCTAATGCACCCAGGTCTTCGGCGATCGCAGGTAGCACCGTTGGCGCTGTCGCCAGTTCCGCCTTGATGCTTCGGCGCAAGAACGATGAGATTCTGGGACTAGAAGATCAACTTGCGGATGAGCAAAAGGAAAAGCTCTTACTCGGTACGTCCCCTGAAGTTGCCCCTTCGCCCAACTTAGAAGTGCGTCCGAATCCAGAGGTGAATGGCAGCGCACCGCCACCACCCGTTGTGATCGATCGCGCGACTCCCGTCATTCAGTGGTTTGCCGATCGCGGTATTGGGGTTGAGACCTATCGCCAAGGAGATATCGACACCGATGAAATCTTTAACCGCCACGCCAAAACCCTGGGCGATCGCTATAAAGATGACGAAGACCGCCCGCTCCTGGCACCGTTGCTGAAGCAAATGAAATGGGCGATCGCCAAAAATCGAGGGCTTCAGCATCATCTCAGGGGAGCTACACAGCAACAAATTACAACCCAAACCCAGTTTTGTAATCACCTACTGCGCGACTCTCTGCTAGCCTCCTATTTCTATAACAAGACAACAAAAATCATTCATGGCGCGATTCAAGATCGCACCGATGTTCGACATTTTTTCAATGGGGAATGGTTCGAGCGGTTTATTTGCCACAAGACAGAAACCATCCTGCGTTCCCTGAACATTGAATACTTCTACCTGATGAACCCCGTCATTCAATATGACAACAGAGATACCTTTGAATTAGATCTATTTTTCTTGGTAAAGGGTGAGCCAATTCTGATTGAATGCAAAACGGGCGGCGATTTCAATCAGCATCTCAAACGCTTTGAATCCCATCGCAATCGGCTATCAATTAAGCCAGACCATGCCTTTCTCGTCATCCTGGACCTGGAAGATATCCAAACGGAGCGGCTTAGCAAGTTCTGGAACTTCAAAGTTGTGAATCCAAAAACTTACGCTACTGTGCTACCCGAAAGCTTAGCCACCCCCGAAACCCTTTCGACTTGAGAAATCGGAACTATAGATTTTTATCAATCGGGTAAATTTTCAAGCATCTGGCACGCTCTGCTATCCATTCTCTCAAATGCCTGCGATCGAAAGATTTTCAGGGTATTCGGGAAGGTTGAATGTATAGACGGTTTCACCGGGAGAGAGAGGTATGGCGACTGAATGGGTGGAACGAGCACAAGGTGGGGATGAGGCGGCGATCGCCCATCTCTTCAATAGGGTTTTGCATCCGCATCATTTGCAGACCACCGCTACCGTTCGGGATGGCAACCTCGCCCTCATTGTCCAGGGTAAACCTGCTCCATCGCAGTCAACCCTGCTCCCCCTGCTGTATCATGGCTTGCTAAAACTGCGTCTGGCCAATATTCGCACCGTTTCCGTTGTTGTGCAGGAGGCAGAAGGCGAAGCGGCAATTTGGACAGCCGAGATTCCAGGAAATCGGCGAGGTGTTCTGAAGGGACTCGCAGAATATGGGGATGATAGGGCGATCGCCCATCTCCTAACCCAGGCTCTGACGCATAAGCATGTCACGGTTCAGGCACAGCATAACGACGACCACCTTACGCTGCAGCTAATGGCGGATCCATTGCCCGACACCTTTACCCTGCTCACGCTGCTGAAGCGGGAAATGGCATCGTGGAATACCCAGTTGTTCCAGACCATTGAGGTGCAGGGCTACACCGCTGGGGCAGAGGAACCCCAATGGGTTGAAACGCTAAATCCTAAACTAGCAACCCCGGCTGCTGTCCCCGCAGGCTCCCGCTCCCAACGAAAATCGATATCGAGCAAGCCTGCCCCTGCTGTTTGGACTTTCAAGTTCGAAACACCGAAGCTTGTGCTCATTGGCTTTCTGCTGGCATACGGTTTATTTGGGGCTCAGCATTATAACTTTAGCGATTTCATCAATGGCACCAACCCACTGATGATGTTTATCCACAATGTCAATCTCATCTTCCATGAAGCAGGACATACGATTTTCAGTATGTTTGGGCTGTTCATTAAGTTATTGGCAGGGTCTGGAATGCAAATAGCTGTGCCTGCAGTGATCTGTGGCTATTTTGCCTTTACACGCCAGCCCTTTGCGGCAGCCGTTGCCCTGTGTTGGGTGGGTGAGAACTTTTGGGACGTTTCCATCTACATCAAAGATGCACAGGAAAAGGCCTTACCCCTGCTAGGGGGAGAAGGGGTGTTGCATGACTGGCACATGATTTTAATGATGCTTCGGCAGTTGCAGTACGACGATGCGATTGGCAATGCAACCTTTGCGATCGGATCTGTCATTTATGCATTTGCCATTTTTGTAGGCGTTTTTTACGCGCAAATTCAGCCGCGTAATAGTGAGCAATCCGAAACTCAAAATTAGATAGGACGGCGATACTTGATCCTGTTTGCAAAGGTTCCTGGAATGTAGAAAAGCTCACTCAATATACGCTGCAAATAACACCAACAGCACTGAGAGAGCAACAGGACTTACGCAGTTTGATGATTTTTGGGGCGCAGTGCGCCCCAAAAATCATCAAACTGCTTTGGTTTTCCTGTCCAATGCGTAGTACCAATTCGCTAAGAACCCACTACAGATCATTTTTTGAAAGCGGCGCGGCGCGCCGCTTTCAAAAAATGATCTGGTTTTGGATTTCGTAGAATTGGTATAAGTCCTACACGCTAGACGAGCAGGGAGAATCTCGGGAAACGTGAAAGCATTGGGTTCGATGGGCATCCTAGGACTGAAAAATTTAGCGGGCGAGTCCATGCCAAGACGTCAGCGGGTGCTGATTCCCGGTAACTACTACCATCTCTACAACCGGGGGACTAATCGCCAACGCATCTTCTTCGAGCGAGAAAATTACCTTTACTTTCTGAGACAGTTTCGCCAGTTTGTGGCAGCCCAGACGGTAAAAGTGATGGCCTACTGCTTGATGCCCAATCATTACCATTTCTTGATTGATGTGCAGGAAGAGGATCTGTCGTCTGCCATGCAGCGGTTCACGATGTCTTACACCAATGCCATCAACCGTCGGTATCAGCGATGTGGTGCTTTATTTCAGGGACGGTTTCAAACGTTATTGGTGGATAGCGATGAATATGTGCTGTATCTGACCCGCTACATTCATCTAAATCCGGTCAAAGCAAGGTTGGTGCAATGTCCTGAGGAGTGGGAATTTTCCAGCTATTTGGACTATGTGGAGTTACGCCAGGGCACCTTGCCGCAGCGAGATGTGGTGCTACGCCAGGTTGGCACGGCTGCAGCCTATCGCCAGTTTGTGGAATTGGAAACAGTGCCATCTCTACCAATTCAACACCTCATGTTCGATTGAGAAGGCTTGAGGAGTTGGGCGCTTTTAAGGGGCTAGGGGTCGGGTGCCTTGAGGGGGCTAGGGGTCGGGTGCCTTGAAGGCACCC
>JBCBSJ010000070.1:0-22192 GCA_039819245.1 Cyanobacteria bacterium J06638_20 | reverse complement strand
GGTAGGGATGCATTGCTCCAATCTCCAATCCCGTTTCGTAAACGATGCAGTCGTGGGTAGGGCGATCGCCCAATCCAGCCCCGAATCCCTGGGAATCGCAACCAACAAGACGATAGAATCAGACGGTTGAGAAACGTAGAACCTGTTAGTGGTGGATGCGTGCGATCGCTCCCCTCTGCGGTTTAGTTTCTGCCGTGTTGCTATTGACGACGCTTGAAGTGGTTTCCTATGCGTATTTCATTAAACTGGTTGCGAGAACTGGTCGATGTGTCGATGAACCCTGAAGAGATTGGGGAGACCCTCACAATGGCAGGGTTTGAGGTCGAAGATATTGAGGATCGACGAACCTGGGCAGATGGGGTAGTGATTGGCCGTGTGCTGGAACGCAAAGCCCACCCCGATGCCGATCGGTTGAGCGTCTGCCAGGTCGATATTGGAGCTGGGGAACCCTCCACAATTGTTTGTGGTGCTGCCAACGTGCGAGCCGAGACCTATGTGCCCGTGGCCACGGTTGGAACCTATTTGCCCGTTGTTGATCTCAAGATTCGTCCGCAGAAAAAACGCGGTGTTGTCTCAGAAGGCATGATCTGCTCTTTGGCCGAGCTGGGTTTGGCGAAGGATTCGGAGGGGATTCACATCTTCCCCCAAGAGACCTTGAATGTTGGAGAGGATGTGCGGCCCCTACTGGGTCTGAATGATGTCATTCTCGACCTGACCTCAACGGCGAATCGTGCCGATGCATTGAGTCTAGTAGGGATCGCGCGCGAACTGTCTGCCATTACCGGAGCGACACTCAATCTGCCAGATAGTCCCGAACGCTCCACGACATCTGATGAAAAAGCACTGGCGCTGCATATTTCTGAGTCCAAAGCCTGCCCAATTTATATTGGGACGATGGTTTCAGGGGTAAAAATTGCTCCATCGCCGGAATGGTTGCAGCGCCGCCTCCTGGCGTCTGGCACACGTCCTATTAATAACGTGGTGGATGTGACAAACTATGTGCTGCTGGAGTGGGGGCAACCGCTCCACGCCTTCGATGCCGATCGCCTAAAACAGATCGCAGGGGGCGATCGCCTCACGGTTGGTGTTCGCTTTGCCAATAGCGGTGAAACCCTCACAACCCTGGATAGCCAAGAGCGCAAATTGCAGGAGCCAACCTTGCTGATTACCGCGAATGATCGCCCGGTGGCGCTGGCCGGTGTGATGGGGGGTGAGGACAGCGAAGTCTACGACGGCAGCGTCAACTTAATGCTAGAGGCTGCTTTGTTCGACTCGGTGGCCATCCGGCGATCGGCGCGATCCATGGGGCTGCGCACAGAAGCTTCAGCTCGCTACGAGCGAGGTATCAACGCCGCTGAGCTACCCATCGCCTGTCGTCGTGCGCTGCAATTACTGGAGGAACTTGCCGGCGGGACGGTAGAAGCCCAGGCGATCGCCCAAGCCCAGGCGGCTCAAACGACCACAATTCCGACGATCGATCTACGGCTCGATCGGGTGAATGCGGTCTTAGGGCCAGTGGATCTAAGCGACTCAGATGACGATGAATCGGTCATTGGCGAATTGCAGTCGGACGATGTAGAACGCATCTTGACGGCGTTGGGGTGCAAGGTGGAAGCCACAAACCCGGATCGCACCCTATGGAGCGTAACGGTACCGCCCTATCGCTACCGCGACCTGGAGCGTGAGATCGATCTGATTGAAGAAGTTGCGCGGCTCTACGGCTTCAATAAGTTCATTGATACCTTACCTAAAGAAGGGGAGGCAGGCTATTTACCCATCGATCAGATGCTGCTGCGGGAAATCCACCAAGCCTTTCGTGCGGTGGGGCTGACCGAGGTGATGCACTACTCGGTGGGCAAGCCAGACGAAGAGCGCCAGATTGAGCTGGCTAATCCTCTGTTTGCTGAGTTTGCTGCCCTACGAACGGACCTGTTGCCTGCTCTGATTGATGCCTTTCAGTTCAACCAAGAAAAGGGGAACGGCGCACTCCAGGCGTATGAAATTGGACGTATTTTCTGGAAAGAAGAAGATGGCTTGATGGAGAGCGATCGCGTCGCTGGTATCCTCGGCGGTGATCCGTCCCAGGGGCGCTGGGTCACCAGTGGTCGGGAACAACCCATATCCTGGTTTGAAGCCAAGGGCGTGTTGCAGAGTGTCTTCCAGCGCCTAGGGGTCGATGTGGAGTATCAGCCCGATCGCCGCAATTCCCTCCTGCATCCCGGTCGTACGGCCTCCCTTTGGATTGGCGGCGAACATCTGGGTGTTTTTGGACAGTTACACCCCCAAGAACGGCAGCGACGCGGCCTACCCGATGAAGTCTATATCTTTGAACTGGAACTCGATCTGCTGTTGCATAAGATGGACCAGGAAGACCAACTGACCCCCATTTTCCAGCCCTATTCCACTTTCCCTGCGATGGATCGAGACATTGCTTTCTTTTCTCCGACAAGGTTTTCGGTCGCAGATATTCAGCGAACCGTCCATCAAACTGCTGGCAGCTTACTGGAATCGGTCAGTCTATTTGATGAGTATCGGGGAGAGAATGTGCCTGAAGGTCAGCGCAGCCTCGCATTCCGCTTGATTTATCGGGCGGGCGATCGCACCCTCACTGATGAGGAAGTAGAACCAGTGCATCAGCAAGTCCGAGATGTTCTGCAGGAAAAATTCCAGGCGAATCTTCGGAGCTAAATCGCTCGGTACGATGAAAAACCAGACTCTAAAAGCCTATGCCGCCCGCAGAGCGGGCGGCATAGGCTTTTAGAGCTTTAGGTTTAATTGCGCCTGCCGACTTAAAAGATTTAGCAAGGAACGGAATGCACAATCCTTTCCTCATTACCTTTTGTATGCCCTGTACTGCGTGGGTGTTCAAAGGTAGGATGCCCCAATCTCAACGCTGAAGACTATAGCGGTAGATCTGGGACAACTTTTGTGCTGAACCAAAGGAATGAGGGCACAAGTGGGCAAACTAACCTTAGAAGCGAAAATTGCCAGTTTGGCTCTCGCCTTGGTATAGAGCTTTGGGGCAACTTGTCGTTGAAGTTGGTCTGATGCTCTTCGAGGCAAGCGCCACCCAGTCTAGAGGGTTTGCTTCACACAGCTAATTCTCCCTTTCCGCAAAATACATAGACGCACAATGTATTCTTCTCATGCAACATTGCCCCAGCCTGAACGGTTTGAGGCATCTCCCAATGGGCTGGATCCGGAATCTGTTCTGTCGGATTTGCCGCTACACCGATTGGCGATCGCCCCTACGCGCTTGGGGTATGAACTCGAGCAAGTCTTCCAGCGTTATTCCGATTTGCCAGGGGTGATCCTGCAAGATGGGAGTGACACCATTGGTATTATTTCGCGGCAGCGATTTTTGGAGTTTCTCTTGCATCCCCAGGGAACAGACTTGTTCCTGACGCAGTCCCTCTGGATGTTACACACCTATGCTCGCTGCTCAGCCCTGCGTTTGCCCGCATCAACCTCAATCCTGAGGGCAGCGATGCAGGCATTGCGACGCTCAGCCGACCAACGCCAGGAACCCATTCTGGTGGAACAGGGAGATGGTACACTCTGCCTGCTCGACATCCATGAACTCTATCTCGCCGACTGGCAGATTCGCGGCATCCAAACCCAAGTTCGCTATGAGCGGATGCAACTGCAAATGATCCAAAATGAAAAAATGGCGGCCCTGGGAGGGTTGGTGGATGGGGTCACCCACGAAATCCTTGACCCCGTCGGGTTCATTTGGGGGAATGTGGTGCATCTGTCCAAGTATTACGATCAAGTTATAGAATTGCTAGCGGCCTACCAGGCTCACTGGGACGAGAAGCCAGAAGAGATTGTCCAACTGGAAAGAAGCCTGGAACTCGACTATCTGACTCAGGATATTCCGCATATCCTACAAAGCGTTCAATCGGGAGCTAATCGCCTCAAAACCCTCGCCGTTAGCCTACAAAACTTCTGCCATATCGACGAGGTTTACCCCAAACCCGCTGACCTCCATAGCTGCCTGGATAGTCTACTACTTTTGTTCGAACACCATCTTGCTGGACGCATCTGCATTTTGCGTCAGTATCAGCCCATTCCTCCAGTTTCTTGCTTTGTTGGTCAGCTCAGCCAGGTGTTTATTAACTTGCTAACCCGTTCGGCAGAGACACTCCTCAACCCCGCCTTACAAGCTCAATGGGAGCCAGTCGAATCGGCGAATCTAGAGACGCAACCTTGCATTACCGTTAGCACGCGATTAAATTCGGGCAGTGCCTTGGCAAATGAGTCGTTGACCCAACGATGGGTTGTTGTCACGATTGAAGATGATGGATTGGCCCTCTCGCCAGAAGAATACGCACAAATCCGTCACTCGTTTTCAGTGCAACAGCGGACAACCCAGGAAACCAGCCTGGCATTAAGCTACCAGATTGTGACGGCTAAGCATGGGGGCTCTCTCACGCTGCGATCGCCCACCATACCTGCCTCAACAGAAACGCCCGTTTCGCCAGCGAGAGGCACAGCCTTCGAAGTGTGGTTGCCAATTTTCTAACGGCAAGAATTGAGCTGTGACTCTGTACAGAAAATCCTCAGAACCTTGCTGAAGCCCTTAATTGCGATTGGAGCGAGCACTGCTCGCTCCAATCGCAATTAAGAATTCTTGGATCTTGTTCGATCCTTAGCAGAAGGCTTTTGGTACAGGCCTCTTAGCAGAGGGAAATAAAAAAAGTCTCTGGGAGTCTTGCCTTGTTTCGACCCCAGAGACTTTTCGCACTCCTCACACTTTCACTACTTAAACTACAAATTCTATGTAAATTTGTCGAGTAGTGCGTGACACTTTTTTCCAAGTGTCATACGGGTTTTGTCACGGAGTTTTGTTGCAATCGCCCTGCGCGATCGCCCATTTAGCCGCAATTGGCTCGATTTATCGTCCTAGGATAGAGTTACATGCTTTGTTGATAATTTTTGGGTCGTCTCGCGGCCAAAGATCCAACGCCTCCCCTCAATGAATCCAAGCTATGGCCAAAAGAACCTACGGGGTCATCTACGAAACGGTTCGCAAAATTCCCTACGGTAGAGTCGCGACCTATGGGCAAATTGCTGATCTCTCACACTTGCCAGGACGTGCCCGACTCGTTGGGTATGCTCTGTATCGGGTTGTGGAGGATGACGACGTTCCCTGGCATCGCGTGATCAATGCCCAAGGGCGTGTGTCCGAATCTCCAGTGCGCTATGGCAGTGACGACTTACAGCGCGTATTACTTGAGGCCGAAGGCATACCGTTTCGCCCCAATGGTTCAATAGATCTAAAGGCGTATCGCTGGCAGCCAGACATAACGGAGTTTTTTTCCCATGAGCGGTTCCCCCCACACAGCTCGGCCCCACCCCGATCGCACTGACCCGCGTATCTCAAATCACTGCATCGGCCTACGTGGAATTTTAAAGAAACCCTGGCTCGCCCACTGTCTTACGTTTGGATTGGCTGTGCTGATTGCGGCGACAAGTTGGCTGGGGGGCATGGGAGGTGCGATCGCCGAGCCATTGCTCAAACCGCTACTCGCCCCTACCGAGCCCGATACCGCTGCGGACATGTACAAATACCGCACGGTGCATGATCCAGATGGCACGGGCAAAGTTTACCTAGGGCGCGAGATTGCCCACTACATGGGGCATCGGGGAGCGGCGTGGCTAGAACGGCCAGACCGCGAAGTGCAAGAACAGCCCCAGCACCTGATCGAAGCACTCGACCTTGAACCCACCGATGTGGTAGCCGATATTGGAGCCGGTACCGGCTACATGAGTTTTCGCCTTGCAGCAGAAGTCCCCGAGGGAAAGGTTCTGGCCGTCGATATCCAGCCTGAAATGCTGGATATGCTGTCGTTTTTCCAGGACATCAACCAGATTGAAAATGTTGAGCCTGTTCTCGGAGAACCCGACAATCCCAACCTGCCAGACGAGCAGGTGAATCTGGTGTTGATGGTGGATGCTTATCACGAATTCGAGTATCCCTACGAGATGATGCAGGGCATTGTGCGATCGCTCAAACCCAAGGGTCGGGTCGTCTTGGTCGAGTATCGCGGCGAAAATTGGTTTCTGCCAATCAAACGCCTCCATAAGATGACGGAAGCCCAGGTCAAGCGTGAAATGGAAAACGTTGGTCTGGAATGGCAGGAAACTCTGGAAATGTTGCCCCAACAGCACATCCTAATTTTTTCAAAACCTGCTTGATCCAAAATCAAACTGAGAAAAACCATTTGTATCGGACTTACGCAGTTGCTACGAAAAACCAAAGAAATTTGACGATTTTTGGGGCGCTCCGCGCCCCAAAAATCGTCAAACTGCGCAAGTTCTGTTGTATTTCCTGTGGGATGCGTATGCTAAAAGCTTTCTACAGAATGTTATCGGGGAGGTTTGTTATTCGAATTCGAGATCAAACCAGCGATGGTTACACCCAAAATTCGGGTTGGGATAATTCAATCATCCCTGCAATCAAAGCGGCAAAATTCAACCACTCACAGGTCAACGATTCTAGGATCGCAGTCCTCTGCCAGAGCAGCAGGACTAATACGCAGACCTCAGTACAGGACAAAAAATTAAGCCCATACTAAAACCCTTGATTTTATGTGGCGCGGGCGGTGCCCGCACCACATAAAATCAGGGCTTCTTTGGGTCTTGTCCTGCACTGAGTACGCAGACATAGATTCAAAGGCTGAAGTTTCGCATGTTTTGAACGGGAGGCCAGTTTTAGGATCAGCCTCGACCTGGCCTCCCCGAATGCAAAAACTTCCTCAGCGATATGTTTTGGGATATGGGTTCGTCGGCCACTCAAGAGGCGATCGCCGTAGATATTGGTTGGATGTTCAACTCCTCACGCCATGTTGTGAGGGGTTTATCCCATCCCTCTTCCCATCGCTGGGCAAACAGTGGCTTGGCTACATGCCCCATCTCCCAGCCCTGGCGAATGATTTCCAATAACTGGGGTAATTCGTAAGACTGAAACAGTAGTGTAGCCAGCAAACTACTCGATAGCAAGGTCACCGCTAGCGGATAGGGAAACTGGGGCAGATGAAAGGCTTGTAAGCCAATTTCGCCCCTATCACTGATATCAAAGCCGGTCACTACATGCCAGATGTCGTGGGTTTGGCTCAGCCTTGCCTCCACATAGCTGGCGTCAGACATAATCGGGATTTGAACGTATAAATCCTCCGCTTTTAGACCTCTTGCCTTCATCTGCTGCGCATAAAGATAACCGAGTGAGTCTGGAGGCCCATCCAGCAACACATCCAGGTCATGGGGCGGAGCCATGTAGCGCTCCGCGATCATTGTGGCAGCGGCAGGATCTTGTTTTAGATAGGTAACTGCACGCTCAGAAGAGGGTGTTTCTAGCAAAATCGTCACCATTTCTTCGATGGATTCCAGGCTGTAGTTGTCGGCCATCAATGCCAAAAATACCTGAATGGCAGGCATCTCTTGCAGTTCGCGCATAACAGACCGAGCAGAGGCAGACAAGTGCGAAGCTGCGGGTGGGCGATCGCCCTTGCCGTCTTTACGAGGGGAAAAACAAGCTGTCCAGTTCATAAGGGTATCCTCCAAGTTGTTTTGGGCTTGTGTTTTCGGCTTGAGGCATAAACAATAGTCTCCAATAAACCGAGCGCTCGTTCTAAAACCAACATAAAAAAACTACATCTCTCTCATCCCTTTTTGTTAAAAGGCTCGGCTGGAAGGCGGGCTTCCAGGTAGACCGTCAGCATATCGACTAAGAGATTTACCTGCTCAGCGAAATGGACTCGACTCAAGCCACCCACCTGCTCCATCAAAAGACCGCTGATCAGTGTCCAGATAAACTGCACAAGCGTTTGGTCATGGAGTTTGAGGGCTTGGGCGATCGCCTCCCAGTATCGCTCCTCTACCTGGTCAAACACCGCGTTGTTCAGGATTTCATCGGCTTCCACAGTGGTGCAGAAGTCCACCCAAACTGCAATTTGCTTAACAAGATAGGTTTCATGATTGATGAGAACCTGTCCCAATCGCTTGAGGCGATCGGCCAGGGTATCACCTGTCGCGACTTGCGCCTGTAGCGCAATGACATCCTGCTGACATAGTTCTTCCACCAAGTTCTCAAACAGCGCTTGTTTACTGGGGAAGTAGTGGTACATGGCTCCGGTAGAGATGCCCAATTCCTTTGATAGTTGACGGGTTGTGACTTTCGAATAGCCCTTCTCCGCCAGCAAGTCAAAGGCCTTGTGCAGCAGTTTTTTGCGGTATTCATCGGAGTCAACGATCTTCGGCATCAACTTAGGTCATCCAAACGTCCGGCAATCCATACAGGCTGCTGACAGGCAATCTAAGCATATTGCTGATGATGACCGACAGACAAACCAAGCAGGTGACTAAACCTGAGAGAAATGAACACTTTATTTCGAGCGCTCGTTCTAAATTAACGCAAACCCTACTCTGCTGTCTAGGGCTGACGCCAAGAACATGCAATCTCGGCTCTTCAGCTTGCCCTATGGTCATTAGGCATTTTCTTACAAAGGATATGCCCGCTGGCTTCGACTTCGCTCAGCCAGCTAGGTGTTTGGTGTCCTGAGCGTAGTCGAAAGACACAGGCTTATACCAATTCGCTAAGAACCCACTACAGATCATTTGTTGAAAGCGGCGCGGCGCGCCGCTTTCAACAAATGATCTGGTTTTGGATTTCGTAGAATTGGTATTAGAGGGTACAGTCTTTTCCGGAATTCTCTTTAGCGCTCGTCGCGTCAACTGCCCCGTCGCTGGAGGGCTTCTGGACTCAAGCTGGATGGTGTTGCAAAAGCAGTGCTTTAACGACTTCAATAGCCTTGGGAAATCGATTTTCAGGTAGCCAAAACTGAGGCTGAATGAACACGCGCCACCAGCTCACCCGTGATTGCTCCTGCATCTGTAGCGCTATGCGCGTTAGGGAACGACAGTCCTGTACTGAATGTGGTTGCACACCGCTCTATATTTCTTATTTCTTCTTTTACCTGCGATGCCCCCCTTCAGCGACGGTTGGCGGAGAATAACTGGCACATTCGTGCTTCTTTGAAAATGACTCGAGTAAATTGATGAATGACGCGAGCGCTTAGCACTGCTTCTGCTTCCTCGGCCTAGGAAGCAGACCATTAGACAAAATCTGCTTGTGTAATTTGCGATCGCGCCACGTTTTGTAGCACTAGCAGGGTTTCACTGCCCAGGGAAACACGAACGTCATTTTGCTGCTGCTGAATCGTGAGTTGACCAAAGTTGATGCCTACCAACACGATTTTGTCTTGATTATCGGTAAAGTCCCGCACTCGGTCTACACCCTGGCCTTGGCGGATGATGATGCGATCGTTGCCTGCGCCGGTAATGATCACATCGTTGCCGAGATCCCCAGACAATCGGTCATTTCCGCTGCCGCCATTGAGCACATCGCGATCGCCGCCCCCGCGAAGAACATCGTTCCCCCGCTGCCCATTCAGGCGATCGCGCCCAGTCGCGCCGAGGAGGCGATCCCGATCCCCGCCACCATTAAGGGTGTCGTTGCCCAGTCCTCCTAGGAGGCGATCGCGTCCGCCCGCGCCGAGGGCACGATCATTTCCTCCACCTCCCGCAAGCGTATCATTGCCTGTGCCGCCCAACAGAGTGTCATTGCCTGCACTGCCAACCAATCGATCATTTCCCGCATTTCCGACCAAGCGATCGCGTCCGCTGCCACCCAACAGGCGATCGTTCCCCGGCCCCCCTACCAAGCGATCGTTCCCCGGCCCCCCCACGAGCCGATCATTGCCGCCCCGCCCAGAAAGGCGATCGTTCCCCGGCCCCCCCACCAGGCGATCGCGCCCTGGGCCGCCAATCAATCGATCATTTCCTGCATTGGAACCAGGTGAAATAGTCAACACATAGGTTCCTTGGCTACCTGGCGCTGCCCCATCCCCTGTCAGGGGATTATAGTTACGGGCTTGGCCACTAAAGCCATTGACCCCGATGTAATATTCCTGACCAACGGTCGCCGAAAATTCAACAAAACTCCCCAGCGTGGACGACGATTCATCATTATTGAACGCAATTTCATTGCCATTAGCATCAAAAATGCGGAGAAACGTATCTGCACTGTTCTCTTCAGGAGACACCGCTAAACTGGCTGCTGCACGAACAGCTACACGCTCACTTGTTGTCGCTGTGAAGCGATACAAATCAATATCTGTCGCCCCCACAACAAAATTACCATCGAGTCCAATATTGCCAAATACCTCGGAGTTGAGCGTAACATCAATGATGTTACGTGGATTCTGAATAGCATTATCTGTAAATAGAGCTGAACTTGATGTTGGTAACAGGCGACTATTAAAAATATATTCTCCGGTATCTCCGCTGGAGCCACTACCCAGCGCAAACGGATCGAAATTATCGTTGCCAAATCCCGTTACAGCGACAAAATAATCAGTATTTGCCACAATTGGAAGCCGTAAAAGGGGATCTAATGAGTCGGCATCATCATTTTCTGCCAATAGATTGCCATCGCTATCAAACACTAAGACAACTGTATCTACAGACGTTCCAGAAGGTAGCAGCGACGGATTGGCAAAGGAATCGATATCAATTTCTAAAATGCCAGCCGTTGCAGAACGAATTTTGACGAAATCTACATCTTTATCCCCAACTTCCAATAGATTCCCCGTTACAGGATCACCATCAAATCCAATAAAACCAGGTTGGTTGGTAATCGGAAGGGTCGTTGTAGAAATTGCTTGATCGATACTGCCATTCAAGTCATTATTGACAAACTCAACGATAAGCTGATAAGAACCTCCTGCTCCTGAATCAAGGCGACCATTCAAATTCGTTGGGTTGTAATCCTGGTTAAAGAAATCGGATACGCCAATATAATAAACTTCTCCTCGTTCTACCAAGGCTCCTAAGAAGCTATCGGTTGTATGCCCTTGGAAAAACTGTCTATCAATTGGATCTTCAAATGTTAAACCTGGAAATCTAGCATCTGTAAACTCAGTTGGATTTCCAACCCGATCAAACGAGAGATCATCATCACTTTCGAAGGGGTCACCACCAGGGAAGAATAATTCATTCCCGTTCTCATCAAATAGGCGCAGAAACGAATCTACAAAGTCAATATCGAAAGGTGTGTCGATATCGATCAACAAGGTGCCATTGTCTGGCACAACAATCCTGAATAGATCAACATCTGCCACACCAACAGGCGCACCATAATCTGCCCCAATCGAGCCATTAAACACCAGTGGATCACGGCTAGAACCCAGTCGCACATCGACAGCCCCGCTAATCAGGCCATTGGGATCTGCATTATTTAAGCTGAATTGGAGTTCATAGTTCCCCGTTGCCCCGGAAACACCACTTCCAGCAACATTTGGGTTATAAGCATCATTGCTAAACCCACTCACACCGGCATAGTAAACGCCAGGATTTAAGAAAATATCGATCTTTGAAAAGGTTCCGACCCCGTCATCATCTGAAAAGGCAAGTTGCGTCCCATTTTGATTGAATAAACGCAGGATCGAATCAAAATCCTGTCGATTATTCGAATTCGAGGCAACTTCAAGGGTAACGGTTCCAGGGGAAAGAACTTCAAACCGAATAATATCAACATCTGTATTTCCAACCTGAACAGTGCCGCCATCTGTGCCAATCGAACCAAAGACGGGTGTAACAGGGGCTCCGGTCAATGTTGGGCCTAAAAAAGCACCCTGGATTGTTCCATTGGGATCACCTGAGTCGCCACCAATTTGCTGGAAGCGATTATAGATTTCTTCAACAGCACGAAAGACATTGATGCGGGGATAGGAAATATTGGTATTGCGAACAATATCGGCTTCATCGTCGCCATCAAATACCGAATTTGCGGTTGTGCGTAAGATCGAAACAATTTCGCTTGGGTCAAGTAGACGCCCCCCAAACTGAAAGGCCGCCTCCTGCATCAATGCAACGACCCCTGCCACATGGGGAGATGCCATACTGGTGCCAGCCTTGAATTCGAAGCGCCCTCGCGGCACCGTGCTATTAATCATGGCACCCGGGGCAAAAAGCATATTGGGTGCGTTTAAGCGCTGGCTAAAGACTGTCAAGCGATCGGCACCCGCAACCTGTCGCCCTGCAAAAGCACCAAGGGATTCACCATCTTGCCAAACGGCTCCAACGAAGAGGGTACTGAATATGGCCGGAGCCCCAACATTCTGCTCTTGGTTTGGTACTGAATTTATGGGTCGATCTTTGAATTCATAATCATTACCAGCCGCAGAAACAACGGTGACGCCTACCTGCTCAAGTTGATTGATGATCTGGATGCGAGGATCGGCGTTCAACTCCGCTGCCGATGTATAAAACCCACTCCCCAATGACATGTTGACAGCAACGATGTTGTATCGTTGGTAGTTCTGCAGCACCCAGTCTAAAGCTTCAACCTGATCTGCGACAGTTGCTCCAAGACCTCCAGGAAATGATTGGAAAACTTGAAGACCAATTAGATCCACATCTGGCGCGACCCCAATATTTTCGTCCCGGGCTCCAACGGTTCCAGCCACATGCGTTCCGTGAGTCCCGGCATCAAACGGAGTGGTTCTCCCACCAACGAAATCAACAAAGGTTGTGAAATTCGGCTGAATGAGAGGATGGCTAGCATCTAACCCCGTATCAATGACCGCAACACTGAATCCACTTCCATCAATTCCTGCAAAACGAGGATCGTTGCGCATCCGGGTCAAGCCAATTAAATCGAAGGCTGGATTGATGCCTGCCGTGGCTTGTTCGACCTCGATCTGCTGACCATCCAGCTCTATAACAGCGCTGTCATCTTCAGCAGAGAGTGTGTAGAGAGCGGCTTGATCTAGATCAACATTTTGAACAACCGCGCTAAAGGCAGCCCCTTCGTCACCCGGTCGATCAACAATGTTAATTTGTGAGTCGATATAGTGGCCTATTTCCTCAAGAACAACGCTGGTAATTTGTTGAACATTATCTCTGCTAGCAAGCAGGAAATCACTGGAGATATATATCGTGTTTGTTTCCCAGGAGAAAGCCGCATAGGCTCCGTTTAGCTCTTCTCCAGAACGGATTTCTATATTTCTAAATGATATAAGCTGGTCTACAAAATCATGGATAATATCGCCAATCGCTAAATCGTTTTCAATATTATTATTATTGCCGAATACAATTTCCAATTGTTGTATGTAGTCTGAGCGCTCCCCAAAGACCAACAAAATCTTTTGAGCTTCTTCTAATGCTCCTTGCAATAAATTGTTTAAGACTAGATCCGAAGACTCATTCAAAGTCATCATCAATCACCTCTTAAAAAGTTAGGCTCTATAAATCAGTAGGTTCTATAAACCAGCAAAAGACCTTACCTGGATCATCAGGAATACCCTGTTCACAAGTCATCCATTCCAGGTTATAGCAGGTCTTCCTGAGCAGGTAAATTGCTTTTGCCTATATTTTCTTTAAGAAGAATCTATCTTCTCTAGCGGGGTTCTCAGCACGAGAAAAAATTAGATTCTTGCTAAAACTCTTGAATTTATGTGACGCAGGTGGTTCCCGTGTCACATAAATTCAAGAGTTCTCTGATTTTTGTTTTGTGCTGAGGTTGGTATGTATCTTGAATTTTGCTTAATCAAGGTGAATATTTGAGGAGCCAAGTACCTCGGTATCGTTAAAAAACAAACCCTAAAACCTTGCACCGCTCATGCAGAAGGCAGCGCAGGATTTTAGGGTTCTAGGTTTAATTGTCCCTGCGGACTTATGATTTAAAAGACTGATGAAAAATAGGGTTGAAAGGAATGCATCCATATTTGTCAATACTTGGCAATAAACATAAATACTTAGATCTAAAGTTCCTTCCATGCCTTTATATTAGGAGGTTGCTTCAGGATTAGATTTAAGAGATTAGAATTTGTGTCAATAATGAAGTTAAAGGTGTTGCTGAAAAGGAGTATGAATCGAAACAAAGTTTCGAGCATACAGAGCCTCTTTCATCCTGGGAATCAGCAATACCGGATTAGGAATTTAGACGTTTGCTTTTGTGAAGTTGGCCTTGAACAATCGTTTTGATTTTCGAAGTATAAATCTGGTATGGACATCTGTGATGGTGGAAACGCTCGGGCGTTTGGGGTTGGAAACCGCTGTCGTGTGTCCGGGGTCGCGGTCGGCGCCCTTAGCGATCGCCTTTGCCCAGCATCCCACCATTGAAGCGATTCCGTTACTGGATGAGCGTTCTGCCGCCTTCTTTGCCCTCGGTTTGGCGAAGCGATCGGGAAACGCCACGGCGCTAATCTGCTCCTCCGGCACGGCAGGGGCCAATTTCTTCCCCGCCATCATTGAGGCGCGGGAAAGTCGGGTGCCCTTGCTGGTATTGACGGGCGATCGCCCCCCGGAACTGCGTCACTGCAATGCGGGGCAAACCATCGACCAGCAAAAGCTCTATGGCAGCTATCCCAATACTTTCGTTGAGTTGGCACTGCCTTCGCTGGAGCCATTGATGTTGGACTATGTGCGGCAGACAGTGCGGCAGGCGTGGGAGCAAACCCAACATCCGGTTGCGGGCGTGGTACATCTCAACTGTCCGTTTCGAGATCCTCTGGCTCCGATCGCCCAACCCGAAGCGATCGCCCTGGAGAAGGACTTTGATGCCGACGCATTTTTTGCAACCCTTCAACTGGCTGCAGCTCCAATCTCGGAATCGACAGCGTCATTCCATCGCCTGCAATTGCCCCAGAGCGATCGCGGCATCATTGTTGCTGGTGTAGCGCAACCTCGAGATCCCCAACGGTATTGTGAGGCGATCGCTCACCTTTCCAAGCTCACTGGATTTCCCGTTTTGGCTGAAGGATTATCCCCAGTCCGCAATTACCTGGATACCTTCCCGAGCTTGATCTCCACCTATGACCTGATGCTGCGACAGCCGAACTTGGCCAAGGAGTTGGCTCCGGATGTCGTGATTCGGATTGGTGAAACGCCGACCAGCAAGGTGTTGCGGCAATGGCTGCAAGAGACCCAACCGCTGCAATGGATTGTGGATGCGGGCGATCGCAACCTCGACCCCCTCCATCTCCGCACCACATATCTCCGCTGCTCCGTTGAACAGCTTGTGGCGCGTCTGCAACAGGAAACCCCAACGACTCCCAGCGCCTATTCCCACCGCTGGTCTCACGCGGAAAGTCAATTTCGCCCTTCCATTGATAAAACCTTCACTAAGACGACTGCCTGGATCGAGGGCAAAGTCGCCTGGATGCTTTCTCAGTGTTTACCCGTAGAAACTCCTTTTTTTATTGCCAACAGTATGTCCGTGCGAACCATCGAGTGGTTCTGGAAGCCGGGAAATTCTAGGGTGATGCCGTATGTCAATCGCGGTGCCAACGGCATTGATGGAACCCTTTCTACGGCACTGGGCATTGCTCACCGCCAAGCTCCCAGCGTTCTACTGACGGGGGATCTGGCACTGCTGCACGACACCAACGGTCTTTTGCTGCTACCCAAATTCCACGGACATCTCACGATTGTGCTGATCAATAACACCGGGGGCGGCATCTTTGAAACCCTGCCGATTGCGCAGTTTGAGCCTCCCTTTGAGGATTTCTTCGCCACGCCCCAAGTCGTTGACTTTGCTCGCCTTGCCGCCACCTACAACATTGAGCATCGAGTGATGATGTCTTGGGAGGAGTTGTCTGATGGCTTGCAGGCTCTGCCCTCGACGGGGGTGCGCGTGTTGGAAGTCCGGTGCGATCGCAAGGCCAATGCCCAATGGCTCAACGCGCGGTTTGGGGCGATCGCCACAGATCGCGCCAATCAGTGATTTACCTCATTTTTCGTTATGGTTTGTTATGCAAGTTAAAGTCTCTATAAACTTGCGGAATTCCACATTGACAGATTTCTATATCGGCAGACAGACTGCCCTAAGTTTCAATGCTATTTCTACAGCGGCTTTCAACGTTTTCAAGGAGGATATTCGCGCACAGATGTAGAGCTTTTTGCATTTGTCGAATTAGCTCTCATGCCGCTATAGGTCTTCATATTATTTAGCAGGGTCTCATCTATTTTTGAAAATTGGCACATAGTGATTGTTATGACATCGTGCACTTCTTATCAACCGTCCGGAGTTACAGAACAACCTACACATTCAACGAATCATTCAGACCCTAAGAACGGCTACTTAATCGCCCAAGCCTCCAGCCCAAAATCCCTTCTAGCCGAGATTTCTGGCCAAGCTATTGATGAAACCGAGCTGGACTCTAGCTTAATTTTCCTGGCGGCCTCCCTGACCCTGCTGCTGGGTGTGATGGCTATCAATAGAAGCCCCGATCCGCATAACCAATCCTATTTGCAGAGTGTGCTTGATGCAGCGCTGCAGAATGGGAAACTGTCGCCCCATCTCGTCCAAGCCCTGACTGAGGGAATCGACTCTCATCAGCTATATCTCAACCCCCGGCTGTTCCTGCTAATGACCTCGACCTTAAGCGAGTCTGAGCGGTTGCTCCTGCTGGGACTAGGCTATGACATGGCCACGGCTGGCACGCATTTTGGGCTACAGACACAGATGTACCTACAGGCGATCGCCCAGCGCCTTCGCATTCCGCCAGCCTACCAAGCTTGCCTCGAATCGAGTTTTACTCAACAAGATATTGCCCATCTCGACGCGCTACCGGATATCGCCGACTTGACGCATCCCACCTCCTTCCAACCCGAGTCGAATCTTCTCCAGTTGCTTGCCCATCGGATTCACCCCAGTATGGAACGCCTCGCCACACTGGCCAATGCCTAAATCGATGCCGAAGCCGATCCCTGTCAGCCCCGTTTGCCAGCACTCCACCATCAGTTGAGAGGCATCCCCTCGCCGTGAGATAAATTCATCCCCAGAAATGCTCGGATCAATGTCCCGTTTATGGGATAGTGAGGGGGTTGTTCTGTGGCGCTCAGCCGTGGTTTCAGCGCCTCTGCATTCTGCTTATGACTGTCGAATGGCAACCCGTCGGAACCTTTGAAGATATTCTTTATCACAAAGCAGACGGCATCGCCAAAATCACCATCAACCGCCCCCACAAACGGAACGCATTTCGCCCCGAGACCGTTACCGAACTCTACGCTGCCTTCAGCAATGCCCGCGAAGATACCCGCATTGGGGTCGTGTTGCTGACGGGCGCAGGGCCGCATACCGATGGCAAATACGCCTTCTGTGCGGGGGGAGACCAAAGTGTGCGCGGCGAGGCGGGCTATGTTGATGAGGATGGCGTGCCTCGGCTGAATGTGCTGGATTTGCAGCGGTTGATTCGCTCAATGCCCAAGGTGGTGATTGCCCTAGTGGCGGGCTATGCGATCGGTGGTGGGCATGTGTTGCATGTGGTCTGCGACCTGACGATCGCCGCTGAAAATGCAATTTTTGGGCAAACAGGACCAAAAGTTGGCAGCTTCGATGGCGGGTTTGGTTCTAGCTATTTAGCTCGCAGTGTCGGGCAAAAGAAGGCGCGGGAGATTTGGTTTCTGTGCCGCCAGTATGATGCCCAGCAAGCCCTGGATATGGGATTGGTCAATTGCGTCGTGCCCGTGGACGAACTAGAACCTGAGGGCATTCGCTGGGCACAGGAGATCTTGCAGAAAAGCCCGATCGCCATCCGCTGTCTGAAATCGGCCTTCAATGCCGACTGCGATGGGCAGGCAGGCTTGCAGGAGTTGGCGGGCAATGCGACCTTGCTGTTCTACATGACGGAAGAAGGTGCGGAAGGGAAAAAGGCATTTTTGGAGAAACGACCTCCCGATTTCCGGCAATATCCTTGGCTCCCTTGATCACGCGCAGTGTCCGCTTGGATAAGACCCAGATTGAAAGTGGAACCCTTGCTTGCTTGAGATTCCATTCTCAAAGTGATGTGTAGGGGGGTGTTTGAGCTAGCGGCCTTTGACGTCGCTCAGGGCTCCCATGGTGGCTGCGGCGATCGCCTGATCCGTGGCTTTGGGTAGGTGGTAGTAATTGCCTCCAGCCTGCTTCGCAAGCTCTTTGGCAAATCCAGTGGAAACAAACTTACTCTCAGTGTCGATCACCAGCATTTGCATATCCTGTGCCCGAATCTTGCCTGCAATCTCCAGCAATTCTTCTTTGATGTTGGGCTTTTTATCGTCGAGTGGCGGTTCACCGAGCGATCGCGAGAGGGGAATGTTGCCACGCCCATCGGTAATGGCCACAATTACCACCTGCCCCACATCGCCAGATTGACGGGCATTCACACCGACTCGGGCAGCCTGGGTCAACCCATGGGCTAGGGGCGAGCCGCCCCCGCAGGGCATCCGTTCCAAGCGCCGACGGGCAGCGGCAATGGAGCGCGTTGGCGGCAACAATACCTCTGCCTGCTCGCCCCGGAATGGAATGAGCGATACCTGATCGCGATTTTGGTAGGCTTCGGTCAGCAATCGCAGCACGGCACCTTTTGCGGACTGCATCCGGTTCAGCGCCATCGACCCCGATGCATCTACCACAAAAATGATCAGGGAACCGGATTTGCGAGCCAGGCGTTTGGCGCGAATATCCGACTCTTCGACAAAGACGCGGCGGCGACTGTCTGTGGCTTTGGTGGTGCTGGCTTCGTGGCGGAGGCGGCGCGATCGCTGGTAGGGCGCTGCTGTCCGCAGGGTGGCATCCACCGCAATGCGGCGCACCGCACCCCGAGGCAGAATGGGCTTAATGTAGCGTCCCCGATCTTCTGAGAAAATCAACCCCTGAGATCCGCTTTTGCCCTGCTTTTGTGCCATCTGGGCAAAGTACAACACTGAAGGATCGAGAATGACCCCTTCTGGGTCAAACACAAACTCTTCGGGGACACTGGGCGGTTCATCGGGTTCGTCGGGTTCGTCCTGTTCTGGCTCATCCTCCTCCGGTTCTTCCGCATCGTCCTCAGGTTGCTGATCCTGCGGTGGGGGGGGCGGCGGTGGGGGGGGCTGCTCGTCGTCAGGCGGCGGCGGTTGAATGCTGGATCGGGGGACAATTACCAACTCCACGGCACAGCGCAGATCTTCCGCATTCACCTCGGCGCGTCCCTCCAGCGCGGCATGGGCTTTGGCGACCCGCACGGCAAATAGCTCTGCCCGATGCCCCTGCACCCCGCCCCGGAGCGCCTCATTCACCAGATAGGCCACTTGCTCCGTACTGATCTGCACATCCTTGAGCCATTCCCGTGCCAGGATGATCTGGGTTTTCAGGTTGTCTAGGTCTTCGGCATAGAGTTCCAGAAATTGCTTGGGCGACTCGGCATAGCCTGTGGCGCGCTCTACCGCTTCGACCCGCTGATCCAGCCCCAGTACCGCATCAGCAGAAAGGGCGATCGCAATTCGATCCAGCAGGTGCGATCGCAAATCTCCCTCTTCGGGATTGTAGGTCGCAATCAACAACGGCTTACAGGGATGTTGAAAGCTAATGCCTTCCCGCTCAATCCGGTTCACCCCATCCGTTAGCGTGGTTAGCAGCAGATTGGAAATCTGATCATCCAGCAGATTCACCTCATCCACATACATCACACCCCGGTGGGCTTCCGCGAGCAAACCGGGTTGAAACACCGCCTCACCCGTTTTGATCGACTGTGCCACATCTACCGACCCCAACAGTCGGTCCTCGGTTACCCCCAGGGGAATTTGGATAAACGGAGCCGGAATCACCTGGGTGGGAATGCCATCGATCGCCCCTGCATCAGCGGCATCAACAGCATCCGACAAACGGGTGCGGGTTTCGTCATCCCATTCCCCTGGCCGCGTGGGGTCGCAGTTGCAGCAAGATTCTTGAATGACTTCGATGGGGGGCAACAATGCATGGATGGCGCGTGCCATCACCGATTTTGCGGTTCCCCGCCGTCCTGCAATCACCACACCGCCCAATGCTGGATCGACCGCAGCCAGGAGCAACGCCAGCTTGATGGCGTCTTGCCCCACAACGGCGGTGAGGGGAAAGCTGATCGGGATGGAGGGGGCGATCGCAGTCATACAGCAATAAACGGGTTAAAAATGGTGATTGAAAAAATCATCAAATGCTTGAAAAATAAGGCATTCAGCTTTTTAGGATACCAGTTTACTGGAACCCACAGAAACCCCGCCTGCCCGGATATCCAGACCGATTACGAGTGGGCATCTTTGGGTTCGTCGAGCATGGATTTGGCGATCGCCTGCAACGGTAAGCTCGGGGGAAATTTGCCCTCTTCTTTGATTTGTTGAATCATTGCTTCGGGAACTGAGACGCCGAGCTTCTGTGCCAGCGCTCGAATGATATCGCCCCGGTCGATGACGCCAGCCACCGCTCCGGCTGGGGTGAGGACGGTAATGCGAGAGAGGTCTAGTCGTTCTAGCTTGTCGATCGCTTCCGTTAACGCCGTCGCCTCATTCACCGTTGGAATATCGGAGAGGGGATGGGCGATCGATTGGAGAATTTGGCGATTCCACTCGCTGCGCTCGATCTGCTGGAGGTCGTCGGGTAAAATCTGCCCCCGGTAGCGTCCATCCGATGCTGCAAAAAAGGTCGGGTAGCGCCCTTCTTCCCGCAGCAAATAGTCATCAGTAAAGCGTTGAAGCGTTAACCCCGCCTCGACGACTCGAAAGTCGCGGGTCATAGCTTCTGCGGCTGATAGATTAGACACGGCTTCTTGAAGGTCGGCTACTCGGCTGTAGCTGTTGGCATTGTTGAGAATGAACCAACCAATGAGGACACTCCACAACGCGCCCCCGGCTCCGGCCTGCAGAAACAGAAAAATTCCAAAGGCAATAATGGCCCAACCCAGCGTTTTTCCCGCAATAGCTGCCCAGCGTAAGCCCTTGAGCCGACTTCCGGTTATCTTCCACACTAGCGCTTTGAGCACCTGCCCGCCATCGAGCGGTAAGCCGGGGAGCATGTTGAAAATGGCTAGAACGCCATTGATAGATGCGAGTTGGAGCACCACCGTGTTGTAGGGATCCGGAATTGGAACCAGCAGTGCTATGCCACCGAGGAGCAGAAACAATGCCAGACTCACCGCTGGCCCGGCGATCGCCACCTGAAAAGCCTGCCAGGGGGTTTTGGATTCTTGCTCAATGGAGGCAACGCCGCCGAAGACAAAGAGAGTGATGGAGTTGACCTTAATGCCCTGGGAGAGTGCCATCAAGCTATGGCCCAACTCATGCAACAGCACGGACCCAAACAGCGATAGCGATAGAACGAGTCCGGTAAGCCAAGCGGCAACGCTCGGTAACCCAGCATTCTGAAAGTATTCCGCATTCACCAGGGTCATCAGCGCCAGGATCAGAAACCAGGAAGTGTCTAGCATCAATGGGATGCCGAAAATTTTACCGACTTGCCAACCTGATCTCATAGCCAATTTTTTAGGATGGAGGGGAAGAAATAAATGAAACCGGAATGATCGGTTCGTGATCTAGAGACTGCGCGTTAAACACCAGACCTGAATAGATGCACGCAATCCACGTCTGATCTTAGTTCCTTTTTGGTGGCGGTGGAGCGTAAACCGATGCGAGAAAACCGTCAGTATGTTTCCAAGGAAACCCCATTCTTTGCGTTGGTATGTTGGACAGGGTTTCTACAAATTCTCGCATTGCGCATAGTGAAAGGGGGGACATGCGATCGCACATCACCCCCTTGATTCTCGATATATCGTTACATCATCCGGATGATAGCCATCATCCGGATGATGGCCAACTCAGCGATGTCTAGAGCACGCCTGAATTAGACAGCCCCAAGATTAAGCCTGCACCGAGGACATGGCCGAGGCTTGCCGTTGCTAGCAAGTCGGGGACACCTAACCCAGTGAACATGGCAGGGAGTCCGACAGGGAGATCAGGCCCCTGTCCCTTTTGCTGAATGGCGTAGTAGCCAATAGCAATGGTGAACAAGTTCGCCGCAATCATAACGATGGCCGTATTGATAGACCAGGGCGCAGTAGTGGCCACAGCCAGCAAGGCATTAGCAGATTGAATCAATGGTTTTCTCCTTCCTTCGTTTAAAGTGATTGACGAATTCGGCAGTTGAAAGCGCTCGTCAATAGACAGGAGGATTGCACCCAACTAAAATGCCAGGTAGAATGCCCCAGTTCGATTCCAATGGGAACGATCCGTGACCTAGCCTCACTGCTATCGTCGAATCGCTAAGTATCCTACGAATGAAATAAGTGCATACGACAAGCTAGGATGCCGGAGAGTGAGCACAGGAGCAAGATTTTGTTTGAAGAATTAACAACTTGCG
>JBCBSJ010000069.1:0-22300 GCA_039819245.1 Cyanobacteria bacterium J06638_20 | reverse complement strand
CTGCTCTAGCTAGGTTGATGCACGCTTCGGGTTGGCGCACTTCTGCAGCGAAGTGTTGCCGAATCTCTGATTTCATGGGGCTACGTTACTGATGTTATGGCTGCACAGCCACTCAAGACGAACTTTGGCCAGATCAAGCTTACTGAGAAGTTGCGGACTGAGATCGGACTCTAACGCCTCATCCTCAAGCTCAAGGGTGGGTTGTCCCAACCGAGCAACGGTGGTGCGAAGGCGCTCGGACAGGAAGGTGGCGATCGCTTGATAGAAGTGAGAGGCAAAAATGGCATCCTGAGACAGCTTTTGAAGAAGCAAAGTCCGGGGAATCGCCCAAACCAGGGATTCCTCGACTGCCTTCACCGTAGCAGACGGCGGCCGCGCATCAACAAAGGAGATTTCTCCTAACACTTCCCCGGTTGAAATGCGGGCAATTTCCTTATCACCCGTTGCCTCCGTCAAGATTGAGAACGTACCCTGCAAAACAATGTAAAGGGCGTCAATCCGTTGGCCCTCGGTAATTAATGCGTCACCCACTGCAACAGGGGTTCGCTTGCCAATTTTGAGCAACCACTCAAAGTCTCGATCATTGATAGCAGCTAAAAGATAAAGTGCTTTTCTCATCGGTTCTCATCACTACTCTGTATATCGGCACCCCATCACCTCTCAACACCTGGAAGCAAGACGCATCCGGTACTTTTCCTCAAAAGTAGTCAATTAGGATTTGGGGAGTTGGGTAACATTGCTTGAACCCAGCCCAACGGGTAGAGGAAATCGCGCTCATGTGCCCATGGCTGGTGGTAACGTGGAACCTTAATCAGATATCCCAATCTGGATGCATCCCTGAAATCAAGACCTCATCTTTTGAAACAGTTTGGGAGCAATTTCTGGAGAAGAATAGCCTATATTGAACGACCAAAAAACTATTCTTAGAACCCAGAAAAGAGCAATGTTTTCTTACCCAAGATGACTAATCAACAATGGATTGTCAGGTCTCAAAGATTAACGCTTCAACTCACCAAAGGAGGTCTCCTTCTATAAGCATACTGAGGGAGGTGCATTCTCGGCTTGAGAAATGGATAGAGTGCAACTATTTGCAATACTCCAATGAAGCATTTTTCCTAAATAGTTAGGACTGAGGATTTTTTCACTCAGTACAGGAAAAGACCAAAGAATCCCTGATTTTATGTGGCGCGGGCACCGCCCGCGCCACATAAAATCAGGGATTTAACAGGAGTTTAATTTTTTGTCTTGTGTTGTTGACGGTGTAACGTCACCTGATCAGACCATCCATTGTGGATAGATACCCTCTCCGGGTCATAACAATCGACGAATTCATCTCAGACAAAATTCATCTCAGACAAAAAATCTCTATCGGCACAATTCCTGTGCATGTCCTCCTCTGGGTGCAGGACCCGTGTAACAAGCTGTAAACGCCTTTCATCTGAACGACTGGATTCTTTACAATAAGGCGTATACGGTTTAACACATCGATATTTCAGTAACACTCAAAACGTAAAAACCTATGACAACAACAGTTGCCGAAGTCATGAGCCGCGATCCGATTGTGGTGACTCCGGAAACTCCTTTGAGAGACGCCATCAAGATTTTGGCAGATAAACATATCAGTGGCTTGCCCGTGCAGGATGACAGCGGCAAGCTGGTCGGCGTGATCTCGGAAGGGGATTTGATGTGGCAGGAGTCGGGGGTAACGCCACCGGCTTACATCATGGTGCTGGATAGTGTGATTTATCTTGAGAATCCGCAGCGCTATGAGCGGGAACTGCACAAGGCATTAGGGCAAACGGTGGGAGAGGTGATGACCCGCGCCGCTCGCCAAAAAGATTTAATCACGGTGAAGCCGACGAGCACCCTCAAGGAAGCCGCTCAGTTGATGCATGAGCGGGGAGTCCATCGGGTACTGGTGCTGGATGACGATCGCCTAGTTGGTATGCTCACGCGGGGCGACATCATCCGCCATATGGCCGCCACGATGTAGGCCAAGGATGTAGGGCAGGAAGGTACAGGCAAGGGAACGGGCAAAGACTTGGGCACAGCGGGCGATCGCCCAATCTCTACCCATCAGCAATGGAATGCTTTCCCTAATCCCATCAACGGATCGCTGATACCACCACCGTTAATAAAACCATTGAGCTAGACAATCAAGAACGACGAACTCCCCATAGAATCGACCTGCCACAGGTGGGTAGGTGTTTGGCTTGTTTTCGGTCAATTGAACAGAACATGTACTGATTTGTGTCGACTGACGCGCAGGAGGGATTGAATCATGAGTGTGACGCCAGAATCCGTTCAGGCCTTGCTGGAAAGCGAGGATTTTGGGGAACGGCTGAGAGGGGTGAATTATCTAAGACAACTGGATCCGGCGATCGCCTTTGGGATGATTCAACCCCTGGTCAACGATAGCCATGTGCGGGTGCGCTACGCGGCGGTCAGTCAAATCGCGTCCCTGGGCATGCAAGACCCACAAGTATCATTGGAGCTATTGCGCGATCGCCTCCTCAATGACCCAGAAACCGATGTCAAGGCGGCGGCGGCGGATGCGCTCTCTGCCCTCAAACTCACCGAAGCCTTTGAGGATTTGGCCAGCCTGTACCACCAAACCGAGGAATGGCTGCTCCAATTCAGCATTGTTGCGGCCCTAGGCGAGATGGGTGACCCCCGTGGCTTCGACCTGCTCCAGGAGGCCATCCAGTCCGATAATGAACTGGTGCGAACCGCCGCTGTCGGAGCCTTGGGCGAACTCCAGGATCCACGCGCCGTTGCCCTCCTCGAACCCTTTGCCGAAAGCGACGATTGGCAGTTGCGCTATCGCGTGGTTCAAGCCCTCGGGCGTCTCCGCACCCAACCAGGTGCCCAAGCAACCCTCCAAACCTTGACCACCGACACGAGCGAGGCGGTTGCCGGAGAGGCTCAGCGATATCTGGCCGAATAGTCGGGCGCAGGTTAAGCCAATACTGTTTTGAAGGCGTATGAGCTGGAATTTCGTTCCAGTTCATACGCTTTTTCAGAAAGGTAGGGCATCTGGCTACAGAAGCATCGTCTTCACAATGGGGTCTTCTTCTACCCAAACGGAAACCGACCCCCCATTGCACCGAAACTCGCCCCAGCCCCACTCATTCGTCTTGATGGGCTGTTTGATATGTCCGGTGATGTCATAGAACTGGGTGTTGGGCTTACCCACCTCCATCCACTTATGCCCTTCTGATCCATCACTGAGAATGACGGCCATAGCGCCGGGATGCTCTTCGGTTCCTAAGCGCGTCCAACCAATGGTGTTGAAGTGGTCGAGGTAGTCGTATTGGGGGCCATAGGCAAAATGCTGACGGGCGAACAGGAGGCGATCGATGATCCATTTGTGCGAATCCATCCAGATTTCATACTCATTGCCATCCCGTCCCTTATCGCGATAATGCGCTCCGTAATAGTCAGCATAAAAGATGCAGGGATAGCCTTCTGCCCGCAGCAGAATAATGGCATAGGCCAGGGGCTTGAACCAGGATTCCACCACTGCTTCCAGCGCTTGTAGAGGTTGGGTGTCATGGTTCTCCACCAGCGTCACCGCAAACAAGGGCAGCTCTTTCATTAAGGTGCCATCGAGAATGCGGCGCATATCATAATGGCCGCCGGATTTGCTGGCGATATGGAAGTTGTGGTGCAGTGGAGCATCAAATAGATCCATCCGCCCGCCGGCATTGCCGATGTACCAGCTCAGCGCTCCAAAGTCGTAGCTCCAATATTCCCCAACACAAAAGAGGTCGCGCTTGGCATGGTGCTCCAGATGATCAAGCCAGTCATTAAAGAAATCGCCATTAATATGCTTAATCGCATCCAATCGGAAACCATCGACGCCCACCGTGTCGAGTAGCCATGTCCCCCAATATTTCAACTCTCCACGTACCTCTGGGTTTTCCATATCCAGATCGGCTCCCATCAGGTAGTCGAAATTGCCCCGCTCTAAGGCAACCTTGTCGTCAAATTTCTTGCCCTGTATTCGCCAGACCGCCTTAAAGTCTGGATCCGAGCTGTTGTAATCCACCGCATCGAAGTGATACCAATGCCACTTCATGCTGGAATACCGATCGCCCCGCGCCGGAAAGTTATACCCCGTCCAGGATTTGATCCTGCGTGGCTCACCCAATGGCCGCAAGCGGTTGTTGGGATCGAGCGGCGTCGCTTCAAATTCTTCCTCAAAATCTGCCGCCATTTTATGGTTGAACACGACATCGGCATACACATTGATGCCAGCGTCACGACAGGCCTGAACCGCCGCCACATATTCATCCTTGGTGCCATATTTCGTCGGGGTCGATCCTTTTTGATTGAATTCCCCGAGGTCAAACAGGTCGTAGATGCCGTAGCCCACATCATCCTTCCCGCCAATGCCCTTGTAGGCCGGGGGAAACCACATAGCAGTGATACCCGCTTTGGCCAGCGCCTGGGCTTCATCTTTCAGCCGATTCCAATGTGTTCCGTCCGCTGGAACATACCAATGAAACCCCTGCATCAGGGTGCCATTGAATTCCGCACCCACTTTTTTCCCAACCAGGGTTGCGTAGTTGTCGCGCAGCCATTCTTTGAGCGTTACCTTTGCCTGCTCAAGGGTATCGGGCGCTGGATTGGCACCCATCACGGAGAACTGATCTTTGAGATGCTTGAAGGGGGTTTCCATCGCATGCCACCTGAAAATTATTTGGAGAGTATAAAGAAATTTACCCAGGAATGTGAGCAGTATAGGCTACACAACAATTAGAAACGATTCGTGAAAAGGTATAGTCTCAAGCATTGAGAGTAGACCCATGACCGTGGATTTCGACTAGCGAATTGCGGTTGCAACCACCCGATTCGCTGATCCTGAATTCACGTTGAGTAAGTGGGTGTGGAAAGGATTTGGTGAACGACCTGGGTCAGGCGATCGCCCTGTTCCAATTCAATAGCTTGAACCAACCCAGAATCAATGATGCGCTGGGCGCGGGCGTCAGTAACGTTGCCATCCAAGGCCTTGGCGAGGGCATCGGCGGTACGCCCACTGCCCGCGATCGTAATCAACGGACGGCCTTCATCTACATTTTCCTGGGCATCGAGCCAACTGACTTCGCCACCATTAATCAAAACGGTAACAGATGGTTGCTCCTGGGCAAGCAGGCTAGCCACTCGGGCGATCCAGGATGCCTCAGCACCCCACTTGTCGCCAGGGATGAGGAGAACCTGGGTGTGGTGGGGTTCCAGATAGGCCATGTCGTCATTGAGGAGTGGCTGGTTCGGAAGGGCAACGCAGCCAACCGGGGCAATCCCCAACAAAGGAAAGGTGGCCTGCTGCGTGTGGCGGGCCCGTCCCATCATTTGCATAATGCCAACATCGGTGCCACCGTCGATGACGATCGCCCGCAGGGTTTGAGCTAGCGGTGTTAGCACCTGACTAAAGAGCGATCGCACCAATTGTTGATCCGATGGCGAAAGTCGGCTGGCCCCGCCAATCAGCACCATTACCGGAGAGGGGTACGGCAACTCAAGAAACGTAAAGGCAGCAGGTAAATCGGCTTCGGTCTGAGGTTGGATGATGCGAGCAGTTCTACTTCGATCAAAATCTAGGGTGAAGCCAGTTTCCATTGCAGCGCCGGGATAAGAGTGTTAGCTAGGGTTATAGCATCAACCCCCAGCACTGTGCGATCGCGAGCGGCATATCGTCCAGCCTGCGCGTGCCACCACACCGCACTTTGGGTGATGGCCGTGGGCGGAGTTTCCCTCAGGCTCCCCTGCGCCAGTAATCCCCCCAACAATCCCGTCAAAATATCGCCACTGCCGCCCCGCGCCAAAGCTGCGGTGCTACTCGGGTTCAGCCATACACGCTCTGACTGCGGATCGGCGATCGCCACCCGCGCCCCCTTCAGCAACACAATGGCACCACAGCGTTTCGCGGCAGTGCGCACTTGTTCGATGCGATCGCCCCCCTCCAGATCGGGAAACAGCCGCCGAAACTCGCCCAGATGGGGCGTCAAGATGGCGGGAGTTGTTCGATGCGCCAACCCGTCCAATCCCAGATCACGTGCCAAAATGTTCAACCCATCTGCGTCAATGACCAGGGGGCGATCGCTCTCCATGACTCGGCTTGCGACATCCACAGCATGAGGCGTGATACCAGGGCCAAAGGCGATCGCGTTGTAGCGAGACCAATCCAGGGCTTCGGGTAGATGAGTCATTACTCCCGCATCGTTTTCGGGAAGACACAGCACCAAGGCATCGGGCAATTGGGTACTGACCAGGGGTTGCAGCGTGGCAGGCACCGCCACCGTCAACATGCCAACGCCACTGGCACGAGCTGCTAGCGCTGTCATGATGGCGGCTCCGGGGTATTGCTGCGACCCGGCGATCACCAGCAAATGTCCCTGCTTGTACTTGTGGGTGTTAGCCTCACGGGGCAAGGGCAGAGCGGCGATCATCGCCTGATCGGTCATGCGAACCTCCTGTGGCTCACCCATAACAACCTGAATATCTGCTAAGGGCAGGTCAAAATCCACCAGTTCTGCTTCACCCAGCCAATCCAGTGCCGTCTCTTGTAAAAAGGCGCGTTTCCACAACCCCAAGCAAAGGGTCCGGCTGGCTCGAATGGCAGTACCTAATATTTCGCCAGTATCCGTATGCAAACCCGAAGCAATATCAATGCTGATAACAGGTATCGACCATTGGTTGATGGTGTTGACAAGGGCCGCGAGATCATCGGTGAGCGATCGCGTCAACCCAAAGCCAAACAAGCCATCCACCAGCACATCACAATCCGAAAGCTCGTCCGTAGCAGCGACGAAGGGGATACCGAGCGAGGCGGCATAGCGGGCATGGCAATCGGTCAATTCCTTCAGCTTGCTGCGCAGAGGACACAATAGTTTCACGGCATAGCCCCGGAAATGCAGTTCCCGTGCCACCACCAGGGCATCGCCACCGTTGTGCCCCGGCCCAACAACAATACCAAAGCGGGTCGTGCGATCGGGGAACTGCTCAAGCAGGCGTTGGGTAATGAGCCCAGCAACCTTCTCCATCAGTGCCGCCACAGGCATCCCCGCCTTAAACACCCGTGATTCGATCGCCCGCATCTGCTCAGCGGTTACCACAAACCGCTCCAGTTGTGCGCTGCGTTCTGAGAAGGCGATCGCCATAGAATCAAGTTTGGATTTTGGGTTTTGGATTTTGGATTGCCAGAATATTAGCTGTAGGCTTGGCTTTCGGGGGGATGTTGTCTATCGTTCGAAGTAAACGCGAGAATTGATGCCAAAATCGCGGAAATAATCGTTCCAGCGCTCCGCTGCACCGCGTCCGCTGAAGGGCCCAACCAGCACATGGGAACCTAGACGGGAGTCGCGCTCCGTCACCAGACGGCTCATACGGAAGCCATAGGAAAGTCGAATGATCTGCTCGCTGATATCGGGCAATTCGCTATCATCAGCCGGAACCACAAGATAGTAGGCTCGCTCAGGGTCATCACCAAAGCCATCATCAACATCTTCATCCAGAAGCGAGGGTGAAGGCTCCAGCTCATCAAATTCAGGTGGATCCGACTCAAACTGAATTTCGCGAGGAATCGGAGCTGGAGGTAGATCCGGCAAGGGGAAGCCATCCACTTGCTCCACTTGCCCCACAGGCTCTGCCGCCACGGCTTGCGGTTGGGCAACAGGAGTAGTCGCGACGATGCGAGCCCCAATGCCACGCCCAGCCAACTGCCGCACCTGTTCGACAGCCTCAGCCTCAGTAGAGAAAGCGCCTGCCTGAATCAACTCTTGATTATCAACGGGAACTAGGCTGGCTCCTGGTTCAATCTGCTGTACCTGGGAGAGCAAGAGGGGACTATTTCCATCGACCACCACCACGTAGGACGAAGGAGCAGGCGCTTGCTGCACGCTTGGCGGAGGGACTGTCACCGCTGGCACCGCGCTAGGAGCTGCCTGAGGTTGTGCTGGGGGTAAGGGGGCGGGGGGTAAACCATCAATTACCTGTTGGGTCATCCCCGGAGCGGCGATCGCCAGCGGCATCAGTGCGGCCAGAAGTCCCAACGACCAGCGCAAGGGGCTTCGACGGTGCTGTGAGAGGGGCGATCGCCCGTTTCCAGACCGAACTCGCGCAACCTTCCCTGATCGAATTTGCGACAATCTCGAGACCACCTGTGAATCCTTCATCCCACAACAACGCTCCACAACTGACTTCATAGCGTAGCGAATTTGCCGCTAAATGTAACACTCATCTATAGCGCAAAGATGAACTTTCTCTAGAAAAATGTCCCTACATCTAGCCTCTGAGTACCGAACAAAACCCAGAAACCCCTTGATTTTGTGTAGCGTGGGCAGTGCCCGCGCTACACAAAATCAAGGGTTCTAGCAGGGGTTCGATTTTTTGTCCTGGGCTTAGGTCTAGCCCAATAGCCCATTCGTTAAGGTTGTCATCATAGATATTAAGGGCGCGGGTTAGCCATGCTAGCCTTCCCACAAACCTTATGCACAAGGGATGGAAAGCGTATGGAAATGTTCTCTGCTTGGCTCACGATCTTCGCTGTCAGTCTGATCGCCGTCATCACCCCTGGCCCAGACTTTATGCTGACCCTACGGAGTAGCCTGGTCTACTCCCGACAAGCCGGAATCTACACGGCGATCGGGGTGGGTGCTGGCAATATGATTCATGCTACATACTGCCTCATTGGCATTGGTGCCGTCATTTCTAAGTCAATCCTACTTTTCAACGCCCTGAAATGGATAGGAGCCGCTTATCTGATTTACATCGGTATCAAGTCATTGACCACCAAACGGGTCGTCGCATCAGCAAAAATGGCTGAGCCAAAACGGCAGATTAATCCTTGGATCGCTTTTCGTATCGGTCTTCTGGGTAATTTGCTCAACCCCAAAGCCACCTTGTTTTTCCTGGCGCTGTTTACCCAGATCGTGCGCCCTTCAACGCCAATCCTGATCCAAGCTGCGTATGGCATGACCGTTGTTGTCCTTGCCCTAACCTGGTTCTCCATAGTCGCTGTAGTCATTTCACAGCAAGCCTTAAGAAATCGCATCCTATCCTTCTCGCATTGGCTTGAGCGCTTGACGGGTGCGGCTCTTGTCGCACTGGGTTTCCGTCTAGCGATCGCAGAAGCCACCGAGTAATGCCGTCACCCAAAAGCAAAGAGGCGCTTTCATAGAAAACGCCTCTGGGGAGATCTGCATTGCGCAGATGCAATAGTTAGCTTTGTTCGATGCTTTCTCACAACGCGCTAAGCGTCAGATTTGGCACAAGCGGTTTTAGAAGGACATTTCGGCTTCTTGAACCCGCTCGACCTGCTTCTTCTTCAGCACCAGCATGATTTGCGAAAGCATAACAGCGGCAGTGAAGGCTAGCAGACCTTTGATGCGGTTCGGGCTTTGCAGCACGATTTCGGTGTCTTTCTGACCAAAGCCACCCACGTTGGGGTTGGTGGTGATGGGCTTACCAGCGGTCACTTCGTCGCCAACGGCTACGATCACTTGAGGTCCGACGGGAACGGTCACAACCGTTTCATCACCGTCTGCGGGCTGGATTGTGACTTCCATGCCGCTATCAACCGGAGTGATGGCTGCAATCGTACCAGATACGGGCGTTTTAACGTCAGTGTTGTTGCTGTTTTCACCAGTGGGGTAAACCTGTCCACGACCCCGGTTACCGCCGAGGTGGACGGAATACTTACCAAAGTTGATGCTGCTATCGGTTGCCGGATCGGGAGACAGCACGGGGAAAACAATTTCTTGATACTGGTCACCTGGCAATGGCCCCACCAGCACCGTATTGTCTTGGCCTTCGGCGTAGGACATGAAGACATAGTTGGGTGCAACTTCTTCCTTCATTTCTTCAGGAATGCGGTCTTCCGGCGCAATTTTGAAACCTTCGGGTAGCATCAGCACCGCACCCACATTCAGCGGGCCAGGATCACCCGTGGCCGTCACTTGCTGGATGCTCGTGTCGTAGGGAATCTTGACAACGGCTTTGAAGACGCTATCCGGCAGAACGGACTGAGGGACTTCAATTTCAACAGGCTTAGCCGCTAGGTGGCAGTTGGCACATACGATACGTCCGGTTGCTTCGCGGGGACTTTCGTAGTTTTGCTGTGCCCAGAAGGGATAGGCCTGTGCGGTTTGGGGCAGCAGGGCATCGCTCCCCAGCAGAAGGGCGATCGCCGCCAGCACAGTAACGGTTGCTTTTAGCGCCAAGCGCAATGGCGCGGACGCAATGGACGAAAATTTTGATCTCATCGGAAGTTTGTTCTCAACCAAGGAAATAGTGACTGAATGTAAGCAAACAAAAAGCTTGTCGGTCAGGTTTCTAGACGTTAAATAAACCTATGTCCACCAAGGCTTGTCGCCTGTGCGGAAATCCTCTTCGGTCCATTGGGAGAGGGAAACTTTCCCATCCTCTGTGACATTGGCGTGTACCAGTGCCAGAGAGAGAGGAGCAGGTCCCCGCACCACTTTGCCCGTATTGTCGTACTGCGATCCGTGGCAAGGACAGATAAATTTGTTCTCGCTCGCATTCCAGGGAACAACGCAACCCAGGTGGGTGCAGACGGCGTTCAAGCCATAGCTCGAAATCGCACTGTCTTCGACCACGATATAGGTTGGGTCGCCCTTCAGCCCCTGGGCCAAGGTGCGATCGCCCTCATTGTGAGTCGCAAGAAACTCGCTGGCAACCACATCATTGCCCAATGCATCCTTGGCTGTTACACCGCCACCAGCGCCACCACTAGAGGGAGGAATGAAATATTTAACGACCGGATACAAAGCACCCAGTGCTGTCCCAGTCACCGCTCCAAAGGTGAGGAGGTTCATAAATTGGCGGCGTCCCAAATCTGGCACATCCGCGCTTCCAGAAACTTGAGTCATGATATGGATCGGATAAGCTACGTTATGAAATTACGTCATGAAAACTGAGGGACTGCCAAACCCTTGGATAAAGCTGAACCCATGAAGCCAAATCATTTGACCCACCAGCCCAGAGCGGCATTTCGTTTACAGTCCGTATTATTATTGCATCTCTTAGAATGCAGATGGTTGAAAGCTTCGCTATTGTAAAGATCTGTGACAAGGATGAGGCATGACTGGGGATGACTTGCATCAAATCATTCTGACGAAATGGGGCTGTTCCTTTGACGTGCAACTGCGGAAAGTGCAGGGCAAGGTCTTCTTCCAGGTGATGTGGAAGTATCTAGAACAAGCCTCGTTTCCTCTCTCAGAAACACAATATATTGAGAACCTGAATGAGATTGCTCAATATCTCAATGCGTGGGGCAGTGCCATTAAGGTGCAACAGCATATTGAGCAAACCAATGCACGTCCACGCCTGGGCAAAGCGGTCAGTATTCCGATAGAACTGGGCGATCGCGCCTCCGAATGGATTCTTTGAAAAACCAACCACAGAGACACAGAGGGCACAAAGAAACCCCTCCGTGCCCTCTGTGCCTCTGTGGTTCATTCTCTGAAGGCTCAAATCAGAGCACGCGCAAACCTAACGGAACAGGGCGATCGGGTTGAATCAGTGCCACGGCTCCATCCTCCAGCACCACACCCAGCACCAAAACCTCAGACATAAAGTCCGCCACCTGGCGCGGGGGAAAGTTTGTCACCGCCAACACCTGCCGCCCAACTAACGTTTCAGGCGTGTAGAAGTGGGTAATCTGGGCGCTAGATTTTTTGATGCCCAATTCCCCAAAGTCAATCCACAACTTATAAGCAGGTTTCCGAGCCTTGGGAAATTCCTCCGCCTGAACCACCTGCCCCACGCGAATCTCCACTTGCTCAAAATCCGCGAAAGTAATTGTTTCCATCAAATAGCGTTCCTTCTCTTGCCGTTCCTGATGGCACATGTTTGCCATGCCGTCAGGTTATCCCATTTGGCGATCGCATCTTCTCCTTGCTGAAAGACAGAGAAGAATGGTTTGCACTTTGAATGGGTTAGCCACTAATTCAAGAGTTAGATGGATTCAGCAAACGGACGAAACCTGCCTGTTCAAAGTGACGATCGGTAGTGAGTGCTGTTTGAATGTTGTGTTTTTGCATCAGGGCAAAGGATGTGCAATCCACCAGCGACCAATTCTTATCAGGGCGAGATTTGCAAAGGCTCCAGGCTACCATGTCAGTTTCCGCATCAATGTGGATGATGTCGATATAAGGCGTCGCTTTAACGGTGTCGATAACGTTAAAGATACGCGATCGTGGGACTCGTATTGGGCTCTGTAGTAAGGCAACTAGCTCCGCAATGATGTAGTTGCTGGTTGTAAGAGTCTGCTTTTCTTGAACAACTCTAGTCAGAATTTGAACAGCTTCGGTATGGTTTGGTTGTGTAGCGATGAAAAAATTAGCCCAACCAGATGTATCGATAAAAAGGTCACTCATCGTCTCCATGCATTTCGTTATGGAGTGCCCGACCAATGTAGTAATCGTGGTTATCCGCTAAATCAGGAATATCGGATTCAATACAACCTGCAAGTTGTAGTAGAGGATCGGAGGCAAGATCCGGAACTGATGCAGACGCCTCTAGGCGCATTAGAGTCTGAGCCAGTAATTGCACAACTACTTCTTCCGTAGATCGATTCGCTTGAGCCGCTGTCCTAACCAGAGCTTGCTCAAGGGCATCGGGCAGAGTAATAGTTAGAGTTTTGCTCATGGAACTCGTAGGTGATTACAGGTTACGTCTAGTCTATCGAACTGGATGACGGAGAAATCCTGGTCACCTCCAACCTAGCCTATGCCCCTATAAAAAGTCAGCATGGGTGAAGTCTAGGCTGTTTCTGGCATGCGCTCGATGATGCCGCCACCGAGGAGGCGATCGCCCTCATACCACACAGCCGCTTGTCCCGGAGTGACGCCGAACAATGGCTCCTCGAAGACGATGCGGGCGCGGTTGTTTTCTAGGGGAATCAGTGTTGCGGGTGAGGGCTTTGTGCGATAGCGAACCTGAACCTCAATGGAAATGGGTGTACTGGGTGCTGGGATAGAGACCCAGTTGAGGCGTTGCACGGTGCATTCGGGGAAATGAACCGCGCTGCGATCGCCCACAACGACCTGATTCCGCCCCACATCAATGCTCACCACATAGAGTGGATGGGGCGCGGCAATGCCCAGCCCTTTACGCTGGCCGATGGTGTAGTGGTGAATGCCAGTGTGGCGTCCCAGCACCCGACCGGATTGATCCACAATGTCACCTTCCTTGGGTGCAAGGAACTGGTCGAGGAAGGTTTGCATTGAGCCATGAGCTTCTACCAAGCACAAGTCCTGGCTTTCGGGCTTCTCTGCCGTATGCAGGCCAAACTCTGCCGCCATAGTGCGGGTTTCTTGCTTCGTTTGGTTGCCCAGCGGGAAGACGACCTGTGCCAGCACCTCTTGGCTCAGGTCATAGAGGAAATAGGATTGGTCTTTGTTGCGATCGATCGCCCGATGCAGCTCGTAGCGTCCGGTGTCAGAACTATGGGAGACGCGGGCATAGTGTCCTGTGGCAATGCGATCGCACCCCAATTCCTTGCGGGCATAGGCCAACATCGGCCCAAACTTCACCGCCCGATTGCACTGGGAGCAGGGCAGCGGCGTAATGCCTTGGCTGTAGCCCCCCACCAGATAATCCACAATGCTTTTCTCAAACAGATCGCGGCTATCGACGATGTGATGAGGAATCTCCAATTCTTCGCACAACTGCGCCGCATCCACCATACCTTCGGAGCAGCATTGCCCCTTGCCTTTCATCAGCCACAACGTTAGCCCCACCACGTCATAGCCATGACGATGGAGGGTGGCAGCAGCAACGGAGCTATCAACCCCGCCCGAAAGTCCAACAACGACCTTGTTCATATCTCTCGTGGAAGCGCAGTATCCCTGGCAATTGACTTGAAAAATCACAAAAAATGACCAATTTCCAGGCTAGCATTTGTGCTTACAAATGGGGTTTGAATCTTGATGCCAGCGGGTGTAAATCACCACAAAGGTACAAAGACATAAAGGTAAAACCAGTGATATGAGGTGTCCTTGATACTTTCGAGCTTTTGTCGTTTTGGATGAATAGCGATCGCAACTCGCGATTTTGTAACCTATGCACGTTTTCACTCCGGTGGATTTCGGGCAAACTGAAAGCGATCGCACTCCGGCTCATTTCCATGCGATATCCCAAAACCACGACAACGGAGATTGTTGTATGCCATCTGCTAAAACCCGTGGCTTAAAAATTCTGGTGATGAATGCGGGATCGAGCAGCCAGAAAAGTGCGCTGTATACCTTGCCCACCGATGCGTTTCCAGCAAAACCGCTAGAGCCCTTGTGGGAAGGGGCGATCGACTGGGCACATCAAGCGGAAGTGGCGGAGCTGAAATTCACCACCCAGGATGGGAAAACAGTTAAAAAGACAATGCCCAGCGGCGATCGCAAAGCGGTGATGAACTGCTTGCTGGAATCCATCTGGAGTGGCGACACCCAGGTCATTGAGCAGGCCACCGACATCGGCATGGTGGGACATCGGGTGGTGCATGGCGGCGGGCAGTACCAGGAAAGCATGCGGGTAACCTCTGACGTGAAAGCGGCGATCGCTGACTATGCACGATTTGCGCCGCTGCATAACCCGGCTAACTTAGAGGGAATTACGGCAATTGAGGGGATTCTGGGCGATATTCCTCAAGTGGCGGTCTTCGATACGGCCTTCCACGCGACCCTTCCCCCTGCTGCGACCGTTTACCCAATTCCTTACCACTGGTACGAGGCTGGCATTCGGCGCTACGGCTTCCATGGCACCAGCCACCGCTATTGTGCGCAACGGGCAGCGGAAATGCTGGGTCATCCATCGCCCCTCAGATTGATTGTTTGCCATTTGGGGAATGGGGCGTCTCTATCAGCGGTACGGGACGGCGTTTGCATCAACACGACGATGGGCTTTACGCCGTTGGAGGGGTTGATGATGGGAAGCCGCTCCGGTTCCATCGACCCCGGCATTTTGATTCACCTGATGCGCCAGGAACAGTTTGATGCCGATTGCCTCGATCGAATGCTGAACAAGGAGTCGGGGTTACTGGGAGTGTCGGGGGTATCGAGCGATTTGCGGAGTGTGATGGAGGCGATCGCCCAGGGCAACGACCAGGCCAAGCTAGCACTGGAGGTCTACCTGCATCGGCTGCGATCGCATATCGGATCCCTATTGCCGGGGCTGGGTGGCTTAGACGCAATTGTTTTCACGGCGGGGATTGGGGAGAATGCGCCAGACATTCGCGCGGCGGCCTGTGAGGGGCTGGAGTTTTTGGACTTGCAGATTGACCCTGAGAAAAATGTGCGATCGCCTGAGGATATTGACATTGCCACCGATGCATCGACTGTCCGTGCCCTCGCCATCCATACCCAGGAAGACTGGATGATTGTGCGAGACTGCTGGCACCTCCGGTAAGTCCTCGACGCTGCAGAACACCCCCCAAATCGGGGAAACCGCTTTCATCGCCTACTCGCTAGAATGCAGTTATGTAACGAAATTGTAAAAACTTTCTATATCTGCTGATATCTGCCATTGCAACCACTTACTTAATAGGCTATCCATGGCTATCCCATCCACCCAGGCAACGGGTTCTGTCCCTGCGGCACAGGACAATGCAGCGCTCCAAAAGGTCTTTGAATCCGTCACCCCAGCCAGTTGCCCGCTGTCCTACAACTTCCACATGCACACCATCTGCTCCGATGGCAGGCTGACGCCTGAGGCATTGATTCAGCAAGCACTCTCCATCGGGTTACGCGGATTGGCTATTACCGACCACCACTCGGTGGGTGGATTTCGGCGGGCACAGCAATGGCTCAGCGCTCACCAGCCTGAGGATGCACCCCATCTTTGGAGTGGGGTTGAGATTACTTCACGGTTGCTCAACAATGATGTGCATATCCTGGCCTATGCCTTCGACCCGGAATACGCCGACCTCCAGATTTATCTCCAGGGCGATTCCGTGCAGGGCGATCGCGCCCATGCAGATGTGGTGATTGACATCGTTCACCAAGCCGGGGGGTTGGCCGTGCTGGCACACCCCGACCGCTACCGCTCGACAGCGGCAGAGTTAATCCCAACAGCAGCAGAGCTGGGTATCGACGGGGTTGAAACCTACTACGCTTACAACAATCCCAATCCCTGGTGCCCTAGCCCTCGACAAACCCGCGAAGTCTTTTCCCTAGGTGAATGCTATGGCTTGTTACACACCTGCGGCACTGATACTCATGGGCTGAATCTTCTCCAACGGATTTGAGCCTTGCAGCCCTAAACTTCCAGCATTTGCAACCGATACAAACTGGCGTAGAGTCCGTTCTGATCCAGCAACTCCTGATGATTTCCCGACTCCACCAAATGGCCTTGCTTTAGAACCAGAATGCGATCGACCCGTCGAATCGTTGAAAGGCGGTGGGCAATAATAATCGCTGTTCGTCCCACCAGCAAGCTCTCTAGAGCCTCTTGGATGATGGATTCCGTGCCTACATCCAGGTTCGCAGTTGCTTCATCCAAAACCAGAATACCGGGATTGCGGATGGCCGCGCGGGCAAAGGCTAGGAGTTGCTTCTCGCCCCCAGACAGGTTAGTGCCCCGTTGGCGCAGTTCCGTGTCATAGCCCTGGGGCAAGCGCTCAATAAAGCTAGCCACATTCGTCTGTTCAGCGGCGCGGCGCACCTCTTCCATAGAGTAGGTTTCACCTAGGGTGATGTTGCTCGTCACATCCCCGGCAAACAGAAAGCCATCTTGCAAAATCACTGACATGCGCCGCCGCAACTCGGCTTGGGGCACTTCACGAATGTCAACGCCATCGATTTGGATGCTCCCTTGTGTGACATCGTAGAGCCGACACAGGAGACGAATGATGGAGCTTTTTCCGGCTCCCGTTGGCCCCACCAGCGCCACCTTCTCGCCAGGACGAATGGTGAAATCGAGATCCCGCAACACCATTTCATCGGCTTTGTATCCAAAGGTCACATGGTCAAACCGGATTTCACCAGGGGCAATGGGCTGACCCGCGTGGGCTGTAGCGGGAAGGGCTTGGGGTTCGTTTGGATCCCGAATTTCAATCGGTTCGCTCAGGATATCGCTGACGCGTTCGAGGGAAGTGAGTCCAGCCTGGATAGCCGTGAATTGGTCGGCAAATTCTCGTAACGGATCAAACAAGCGCTGGGCATAGAGGATGAAGGAGGCCAGAAGGCCAATATTCATGACGTCTTGCAGCACTAACGTGCCGCCCAGCCAGAGCACCGCAGCGATCGCCACTAGCGAAATCCATTCCAGCGTTGCCGACACCGAGGAGTCGAACAGGATCGTGCGATCAACCTCGTGAACGTAACGCTGGTTAATCTTGTAAAACAGTTCCGAATTAAACGCTTCCCGTCGAAACAGTTGGACAACATTCACCCCGACAATGTTTTCTTGCAGGTTGGCATTTAGCGCCGAAAGCTCCTCGCGGGCGCGATAGTTGGCTTTGCGATATTGCCGCTGAAAATAAACAATTAGTACAGTAACGGGAATGAGGATGGCCACCAACATGGCCGCGAGCTGCCACTGGAGGGTGAACATCGTGACAATCACCACCAGGATGGAAAACAGGTTGCCAATGATGCCGATCGCCCCTGTCGAAAACACATCTCCCAGGGCATCCACATCGCTGGTAAGTCGAGTAATCAACTTCCCGATGGGCGTGCGATCGAAAAACCGCACGGCCAATGAGGTTACATGCTCGAACAAGTCATTGCGAATGTCGGCGGTAATCTGTTGGCCGACCTTTTGCACCATAAAGTTCTGGACACCATCCAAGGAAATCCGCACAGCAATGGTGAGAAAAAGGAGCAGAGCCAAGATGTTCAACCCCTGTCCTAAGGGCATTCCTTGCAGGAAGCCGAGGACGGGCTCATTGCGGATGAAGGAGATGGTTTGTCCCACCAGGATGGGCTGGAGCGCTTCGCCCAGGGAAACGGGGACAAGCAAGATTAGCGCCAGGATTAATGTTCGCTTGTGCTGCAGGGCGTAGGGCAGAAGCATCGAGATCAAACGCCAATCGGTGGGGCGCTGCGATCGCGGTTGGCGCTCGTCTTCGAGATAACTGGCAGATGACATAATGCTGGCTGAACAACTAGGTCGAAATACGGAGATAGCGTTGAGGCAACTTCTCAACTGTAGCTCAGGATGCCGAAAACCCGGAGGTGGTGCAGTGCCGGAGAAAATCGGGATCCCCTTTACGCTTCTTAATTCCTACCCCTTCGGAACCTGGATAGGCTGAAGGTATTGAGTCGGCTCTGAGGGAACGCTATGAATGGGCACAGCGGCAACATCGTCGAGTGGCTGCAACAGCGGACATTCTTGGGCGCATTATCGGCAGAGGTGCTGGAGGCGATCGCCCAATCCATCCAGGTGGAAACGGTTCCCGCTCGCACAGAGCTGATTGCTGAGGCGACCATCCCATCCGCTCTCTACATCCTGCGGCAGGGACGCATGGAACAGCGCAAGCGGGGACAGCCGTTGTTGGGTTTGAGCCGTCTGCCCGGTGCGGTGTTGTTTTTAAGAGAAGTGTTACTGGAGCAGCCCACCGTTCAAGCGGTGATGACCCTCTGTGAATGCAAACTGTGGCGGGTGGAGGGCGATCGCTTCCGCGCCCTAGCCGAGCAGTATCCTGAGATCAGCCGTGTCCTCTCCGAACAACTTGCCGAGCAGCTGGCCCAAATGACCGCGCAACTCAATTTTGAGCAAGAGCGTCAGACGGCGCTGCGGCCTTACCTTGTCCCCAAAGTGCGGCGGGGGGTTATCGGCTCCAGTCGCTATGCTGTGCGGCTGCGATCGGCCATCACTAAAGCCTCGAAGGATCGCGAGCCTGTGTTGATCTTTGGGGAACCGGGGCTGCTGAAGGACAACGCCGCCGCGCTGGTTCATTTTGGGGGGCGCGATCGCAAAGAGCCCATGATCCGCATCGACTGCGATACCCTCCAAGCCAACGGAGCCGAACTCTTCGGGCGGCTCGGCGGCAAGCTGGGACTGCTCGACTGGCTGGGCAACGGCACGCTGCTCCTTAACAATATTCAGGAATTGCCAACGTCCCTCTGGCCGTCGATCCTCCAGTTAATCAAAACGGGCAGCTACACCCCCGTGGTGCGCGAGGGCGATATCCCACCGCCTCCCCACCAAAGCACCGCCCGCCTCATCTTCACCTCCGAGCTTGCCCTGCCTGAGCTGGAACGAAAGGCGCATATCCCCCACCTGATCAAAGTGCCTCCACTACGGGTACGTCGCGCTGACCTCGCCGCCCAAATCAGCTATTACATCAGCCTCTACTGCCGAGCAAAAGGACTGGACCGTCCCAGGATCGCCCCCGAGGCCCTACGTCGCCTGCAGGGATACGACTTCCCCGGCAACATTTCAGAGCTAGAAAGCCTGGTCGAGCGCGCCATCATCCAATCCAACTGCGCTCCTGTGTTAACCGAGGAAGTGTTTTGGCCGGAACGCAGTCGTACCCGTCGCTTTCGATTCAATTTGCTCAACGCCAACCCCGGTTTGCGGCAATGGCTACGCAGTCCTTGGTGGCCCGATCGCCTTAACTACGGCCTGGTTCTGCCCATCTTCGCAGCGGTGGTGCTCATCCTGTGGCTGGGTCCCCAGAGTCGCGATCGCAACATTGCCCTCAACCTATTCTGGGCTTGGTGGTGGCCTCTGATTCTGCTGATCTTTCCCTTCCTGGGGCGGATTTGGTGTTCCGTCTGCCCGTTCATGATCTACGGCGAAGTGGCACAGGCAGTCCGCCAGCGGTGGTTTCCTGGGTCCCTGCGTTCCTGGTCGCGCCCCGAGGCCGAACGGTGGGGCGGGTGGTTTTTGTTCGGAATGTTCACCCTAATTTTGCTCTGGGAAGAGGTGTGGAATCTGGAAAATACCGCCTACCTCTCCGCTTGCCTGCTGTTATTGATTACAGCCGGAGCCGTTGTCTTCTCCGTTCTCTTTGAGCGCCGCTTCTGGTGCCGCTACCTCTGCCCGATTGGGGGCATGAACGGTCTGTTTGCCAAGCTGTCGATGACGGAGTTGCGCGCACAGCAAGGCATCTGCTCGGCCACCTGCACCACTTACCAGTGCTACCGGGGTGGCCCTGAAAAAGGCGAAGGCCAAGAAACGGGAGGCTGCCCCATCTACTCCCACCCAGCGCAGTTGCAGGAAAATCGCGATTGTGTGCTGTGCATGACCTGCCTCAAAGCTTGTCCCCACCGCTCCGTTGAGTTCAACCTCCGTCCTCCTGGGATCGAGCTATGGACAAGCCACAAACCGACAGCGCACGAAGTTTGCCTACTATTCCTGCTGTTTGGCGCAGTATTCCTGCATCGCCTCCCAGAGGAGTTACAGATGTTGCAGGTACCGCAACCAGCCGTTGTACTGGGCAACGTGTGGGAGCACTTTGGTGTGTCTGGAATTGCGCTGCTGGTACCGGGAGCGATCGCCCTCCTCGCCTACCAAATCATGCGCCTGCTCAACCACAATCCCCGCCCCAAGCCGTTCATCGAACTCACTTACGGATATCTACCGCTAGTTCTGGCCGGCAACCTGGCTCATTATCTACACCTGAGCTTGACTGAAATGGGTCGTGTGGTTCCGGTCAGCCTTGCCACCTTTGGACTGAGCGGCGGCAAGACGCTCGTCTGGACAGCACATCCAGCCGTGATTGCCTTTCTCCAAGGCACGACGCTACTGATCGGCTTGCTATTGACTATTGTGCTAACCCAGAAAATTGCTCGGCAACCTTTGCGCTGCTTGATACCACAACATCTGGCAAGTGGAGCGATCGCACTGCTCCTTTGGCGCATTATCCTGCCAGGATAATCGAATATCCCTCGAATCATGAGACATGAGACTGACGCGCAGAAACTTTCTAAGCGATACTCAACAGCCCAAACGAGCTGCCCTCAAATGAAATGACAACGGAGGGCGATCGCCAGATGAGCAAGAATCAGGCTCTATAAATAAACTCAGGCCGTATAGCTATATTGACTAACGACCGCTTCTAGAACGTCACTCAACCGTGAGAAGGCGTCACGCAACTCATCATGGGAGGTGAAATGATCGATCCGATGGAGTACTTCACCATTCTGGAAAAGTAGCAAGGTCGGCAAGCTTTTGAGGCGAACCGCATTGGCAATCTTGAGGTTCTCATCAGCATTGATGCTGACGATCTTGCACAAATTGCCGTGCTCCCCCTGAAATCGATTGAGAAGCGGATTAACGATTCGACACAGCCCGCACCAGGGCGCCCAGAAATTTACCAGAACAGGCACAGAAGCGCACTCGACTTCCTGTGAGAAATTCGTTTCATCAATGGTTGGGATCATTGAATAATGGGCTTTAAAGCAGTTTATATTTATATACACTCTACCAGGCAACGTGACGGGTTGCACGCACAAGCAGTGGATGTGCCCACCACAATAGACCCACGAAAATTGCCACCCCTATATACGCCGGACGCAGAAATTCTTTCCACTCAAAAGTTTGGCGCCCTTGGGCGATCGCCAGAAAAGGGATCACGGAAGTTCGGGCTTTTGCCGCTTCAAAGGCCGGGCCATAGCGCTTCGCCAAGCGACGATCCCCATGCCATACCCCAAACAGATGGTGCAGAATCAAACCAGCGGAGGTCACCAGCATAAAGCTCGTTCCTAGCCACAGGGCATGGGCAATACACCAAATAATTTGCCCAACCATTTGCGGATGGCGTGTAACGCGAATAATCCCAGCTTCATACAAGTGGACTTGGGGCTTTTGTACCGCCGCAATTTCTAACAGGTTGAAGGTGGCTGGGTAGAGAAACAAAAAGGAGATAGCCGATAAAATCCAGACGGTTGAGGCAATGCCTGGAACACCCTGCAGATTCCATAACCGAGCGCCATCATAGCGGTGATTGAAAAAATAAATAATCAATACCGTGGCAAAGGGAATGCTGACCAAAGCAAACCCAACCCGGTAGAGCCGTGCTCCAATCAGTTTTTCGCCGTAGGGGCGGAGGGCGGCCAAACCACTATGGGCGATCGCAAATCCCAATAGCAGAGCCAGAATAATCCAATGACTGGGGGTCAACCAATCCATTGTCATGGGCAGAATCCAGAGCCTATCTTCAAGCAGGTCGCCCTCTAGCCTACCGTGAATAGTGGCGGTTCTGGAGAGATCTGGCCTGACCGATGCGCTCGAAACCTCTTTAGGACTTACGCATTTGGCACGAAAACCCAACGCAGTTTGATGATTTTTGGGGCGCTCTGCGCCCCAAAAATCATCAAATTGCGTAAGTCCCGTT
>JBCBSJ010000068.1:0-22726 GCA_039819245.1 Cyanobacteria bacterium J06638_20 | reverse complement strand
TGATGGTTTTTCACGACCCGCGATCGCCCAAGCAAGGTCAGGTGATTGCCGACGCACAGCTGTATGACATTTTGCCGACGATGCTGCATCGCTATGGGCTGGAAGCGCCGAAGGGGCTGCGGGGTAAGGTGTTGGATATTTAGAAACCGGGTTTCTGGAGTTGATGAACCAGAGCTTGATTGAAGCCGAGCTTGATTGAAGCCGAGAAGAACCCCGGTTTCTAGGTCGCCTAATGCATCAAGCCTGCTATGAGTCATGACCATCATGATTTTGGGTATCAGGGGAATAGTGCTTACTCTTAGAGGCTTTTTCTCAAGCACAGGAAAGAAACATGCGGAGTCGCTGCTGTAAAGCTTGAAGCACCCTTCAAAAGAACGGTTATGGATAAACCACATATCGAAGCCTACTGGCAAGCCTATCGCAAGACCCTACCAGCCGATGCTACCGCCAACCAAACCTACGTTTCCGAACAGTTCGGCGACACTCCTGAACTCGCGGACGAGCTGGGCCACCTAATCCTCAATGGCCGCAAAACCGCCACCTGCTCCGCCCTGTGGGAGTGGGAAGCAGAGCAGAGTCCCCTTCCCACCGCTGGATTGAAAACCATTGTGTTAGACAGTGCCCATACGCCCCTGTGCATCATTGAGACGACTGCCGTGAGCCTTTGTCCCTTCAACGAAGTAACGGCGGACTTTGCCTATGCCGAGGGAGAGGGCGATCGCACCTTGGAATCCTGGCGGGAAGGACACTGGCAATATTTTGCGCGCGTTTTACCCAAAATTGACAAACAACCCACGCTGGATATGCCGCTGGTGTGTGAACGCTTCCAGGTGGTGTATCCGCAGGTCGTTTAGAACTTTCTACGGACTAGGGCTTTGGTATACTCCACAATGGTTTCAACCAGTTCAAAATTCATGAGGCCGCCCACATAGAAGGTATTGCGCTGGCCTTGAATCGCTTCCAAGTGATCATAAAATCCCGAAGCCATGGCTTCGGAGGTGACGTGGGGAAAATAGGGCCAAATGTCATAGGTGAAATAGTCTTCAGGAAGTTGTCCGCCCAGATTTTCCACCGCTGTCGCGATTCCAGCCAAGACACGCTTTTTAAACGCTTCAACTTCCTCAATGCCCTCGGGCGTGTTTTCGACTTTTTGGAGTTCGTGCCAATCTTCACTGGGAATGCGGCTGTAGAACGCAATCAGGTCGTTTTCCTTAAACTGCTGGGCAATAAACCAGGGATTGCCCATGTCGTCCAAGGGCACCACATTCGTGACGCGGGTAGGCATCGTCAGGTCAGGGATGGCGTAGGTGGTCAGGGCATAGGGATTCAGGACAATTTGTTCAAACAGCGATCGCTCCGTGGCTGAAATATCCAGATGCAGGGAGTTATCCCCTTCAGCTAGGACATCCAACGTGAGCGGACAGGCCAGCACTAGCCAATCAAAAGTTGCGTGATGGGTGGACTCACCGAAGCGATCGATAATCTGTTCGCGCTGGGAAAAGTGCACCTCAATGCCAGCGCCCCGCTGAATCGAGTGAATATCCACATTCAGTCGCACATCCAGATCCCAAGAAATCCGCTCCCATAAGCGCTGAAAGCCCTGTACAAAGCGTTTGGGCCAGCCTAGTTCGAGCCCAGCACCATAGGTCACCAGCGTACCGAAGGTATCGAGGGTAATGTACTTGAGGGCGTAGATCGCCGGAATTTCGTCCAGGTAGCCGTAGCCCATGGCGGTAATGGGAATTTCAAACAGTGCCCCTAGACAACTCAAGCCTTTTTCGGCCAACCAATCGGCAAAAGACTGGGTCAAATCCGGGCGCTGACTAATGCCCTTGAAACCCGGTACCGACACAATGGGCTCCAATTGCAGCCGTTCCCAAGCATAGCGTGTAACAGCCGCCGCATAAGTCACCGGATCGGTGCCAGCCGTCACGGCACTCAGGATGGACTGGTACGCTGGTTTGCCCGGTGTGGATTGGAAGGGATTGTACACCTGCCCCGGCCCCTCACTGTACAACTCGGCACCCACCTCCTTAGCCAGGGCCAGGACTTCCTTGTAGGCCGGGGTGAGGTAGTTGGCTCCCAAGTCAAAGGAGCGCCCCTCATGGGTGACCGAGCGGCACAAGCCCCCCACGCGACCCTGCTTTTCCAGCACCACAACATTCTGGTAGCCCCTCTTCCTCAGGAAATATCCCGTCGAGAGCCCCGCCGCTCCAGCTCCCACAATACAAATGCGATCGCCCTTAGACACCATAGGATTACCCACTCCCCTCTTCAAAGATGAACTTACCTACATTGCTAAATAGATTGTTTATGTCGCTGGATTGCCAAACAGATACCTCGCAACCGTTCCCACAATCCGACGATCCGCAAACTCAACCCGGCCCCATTCACGACCCCACCGCCACTGATTTTGCGAGGGGCGTGGGGAAGTGAGTTCCCCACATCCAGGAGGTTTGGGGGCCTGCCCCCAACTCCGGGCCGTAACTAAAGTCCTCACACCAACCCAGCGATCGCTCACCGCCACCCCCCGCTCACCTATCACTCAAAATGCGGATAAATCGCCTCCTCAAACAGACGCTTCATCGCCGGTTGCGTCAGCAACGCCTCATAGTCCTCTCGAATCGGAACCGTGTAAGTAGACGTCCGAGGCGCGATCGCCGGGAGCCATTCCGTGTGCATCGTAAAACCAAACTTAAAGTCAGGATGACTCAGCTTGCACACCGGCCCAGCCCCAATGTCATCCGCCCGGAACACCCAAATTTCTTTCCGTTCTTCACTTGCCGCTGACGCCGCTACAGTCCCATTCGCGATCGCTGTCCCAAAGGCCGTACAGATGATGTAGCCATCTTCCCCGCTATCATTGCCGTTTTGCCGGGGCACAAACTGAGGCGAACTGAGGAAAAAGCCGGGGGGCGCATCATAGGCCGAGCTGATATCCAGCGTGGCGGTATCCACCTGGAACAAACAAGAAGGACGATTGCCATAGGCTTCCTTCTCATTCAGCAGTTCCTCAAGCGCGATCGCCCGGTAGGGATAATCCGCGTACAGGTCATAGACAAACTCCGTCAGCAACTCAGGCCAAAAGCCCAGGGATTGCCAGTACAGCTTTTTGATTTGCAACGGCGGGGTACCGGTGGCTGTGCGCTCCTGGTAAGCATAGAAACCAATCCCCCAGTGGCGGCGACTGTCATAGGTAATTTTGGACTCTAGAAGCTGACCCGTGTTGCCCTCAATGCGATAGCGCGCTACCCGACCAATGTCCATCTGGCCGTTGGCAATCATGCCCCGCAGCCACGCGGGAGGATTGTGGGGCGGGTCAAACTTAAACACATCGAAGCTGTGCATCCATTCTCCCAAATCCGTGGCTGAGAGGTGGGCCGCATGGATGGTCACCGTGTCGTCAGGATTATCGTAATCCACCAGAAAGTGGACAATTTCCATTGGAATCAGGGTGAACTGCGCTGTCACCTTAGGGATTTCGCCAGCGGTAGTCTGGGCCTGCGCCGCTTGCAGATCGGAGCGCTTCACGATGTAGGTGGGCGAATTAGGCTGTTGTGGCCGATCCAGCACCTTGCGCAGCAGTCGCTCAGTATCGGGGCTGTCCGGAATGGGATTGTTGAGAATCTGCTCTGGGCCAATTTTGAGGGAGGTGTCCATAACCACGATGTAATCGCGGGTGACGCCCAACTGATGCATACTCTGCTCAATGCGCACCGGGGTGCCGTCCGGCAACATGAGCTGCCAGCGTTGCATCTCACCTTTGCCATCCCAACCCACGAGATACACAAAGTTGGGCAGCGCTTCCCCTAGCCAGCGATCCAGCCATGCCAACAGGGTTTTGCCAACGCCTTCCGTCAGGTTTAAAAGATTCGCTAAAGGCCCTTTCAACAAGGGAGCATTCAGAATCTCGCTGATGCTGCGGAGTACCTGCTCCACTTCGGCCGGAATGCCCTCCAGCTCGTACATGAAGCGAGCACTTTCCAAGAAGTTGTTGAGCGATCGCCCATAGTTTACTAAGAAGACATCGTGGGTATAGCCATCAAAGGCAGGGTGCGAGGTGGTCATCAACGGGGCAAAGGGATAGGCGAAGGGCAGAAAGGCTTGCCATTCCTGCTGTGGCCCGACAGGCGTTATCACGTCCAGGCTAACCGTATCAATTTCATAGGGGCGTCCGGCCTCATAGGTGACCAGTAGCCGATCCTGTGCCTCATCGGCGGCTTTGAAGGGCAAAAAGGCGATATCCACTTCATCCCGCAGTCCTAGCGTTGGTGAGAAACGAAGCAGGCCATAGTCCTGAAAGCGATAGACCTGAAAACTCGGATCATGAAAGGTGGCGTAATCGGCGTAGTAGCCGGGGGTGCGCATCAGCTTACTGGTGGCAGCCACCTGGCCCGGTTGCAAATCGAGGCGATACACCATGCCATCGCTATTAAAGATGTGGGTGCCGTTCGGGTTGGGCAAGCCATCGGAAACGACGGTCCCAACCGGGGCAATAATGAAGGAATGGCCGTACCAGTCGGTTGGTACGGTGCCTTCAATACAGTTCAATGGCAGTTGAGTGGGTTCGTCCCGGCTCGCCGTCATGGCTGCCTTCGGAAAACTAGGAACTACTGGCATATGTGAGGTGAAAAGATAAGGGTTGAACGGTCTGCCTAGACGCAAAGACGCACGTCCACACTGACCGGCATGGACAGGCGTTATTAAGCGGGAACAATCAAGATTTCAGGAAACAGGCGGTGCGATCGCAGCCCATCACGGGCGATCAGGTTGGGACCGCGACACACATTGCTGAACATAGCGCTGGGCAACCAGATCACCAGGATTGTAGGTCAAGCATTCTTGAAAACACCGGCAGGCTTCACCAAACTTTTGGTTGTTATGCAGCAGAATGCCCTCTTCAAAGCGGGCTCGGGTTTTCAGTTTGCCATCGCGCAGAGTCGGCTCATCCGCATTAAACACTTCGTAGACGGTGACGGCCTGTAACTTACCTTTGACCTTTGTCCGACCAATGATCCGAAACGCATATTGGTCGTACCCATCCAAGTTGAAGAAGGTGTCTTCCCCAATGATCAGAGGCACATTGTACGTCTTTGTCAGCCCTTCAATCCGAGCCGCCAAATTGACGGCATCACTAATAACCGTGCCATCCATGCGGTTTTGGCCCCCTACAGTACCGAGCATTAGGGAACCCGTATTGATGCCAATGCCAACCTTCAGGGGTGGATAGCCCACGGTTTGGCGCTGCTGATTATACAGGCGCAGTTGTTTTAGCATGGCGACACCGGCCTGTACGGCATCGTCGGCCGAGCCACTGAATAGGGCCATAATCGCGTCGCCAATGTACTTGTCAATAAAGCCATCATGCTCGGCAATCACGCCGTCCATGCGACTGAGGTAAGAATTAATCAGGGCAAAGTTCTCTTCCGGTGAAAGCTGTTCCGATAGGGTTGTGAAGTCGCGAATGTCCGAAAACAGAATGGACATCTCCTGGCGCACATTGTCCCCTAGGGTGACTTCGGTAATGCTGCCTTTGCCCAACAGTTGCAGAAATTGGCTGGGCACAAAGCGTTCGTAGGCTTTGTTCAGAGTGGCCAGGTCAGTGTAGAGACGTGCATTTTCCAGTGAAATCGCCGCCTGCGTTGAAATCAAGTTGAGGAGTTCTAATCGCTTCGGGGTAAAGGCTCCCGTCGTCAGATTATTTTCGAGATAGACGATGCCAGCTAACTTGCCCTGATTAATGAGAGGGGTACACAGTAAGGAACGTGGCTGTTGAGCTTGAACATAGGCATCCTGAACAAAGTTGCCTTCCGTACTGGCATCATTGAGCACCACGCTGCGACGGGTGCGGGCCACATAGTTCACGATGCCAACCGATAGGACTGGATTGACCTCAATATCCAGTGCCTTCGCCACCTCGACATCCGCCTGATTGACAGAGCCTTGAGCTTCAATCAAAAAGCGACCATCGGTTTCCAGCAGCAAGAGGCCCCGCTGTGCCCCAGCATTCTCAATAAGCAGTCGCATCAGCGTAGTCAGTAGCTTATCGAGCTGAATTTCCTCAGACAGCGTTTGGGCCGCTTTCATGACGGTGACCAGATCCAGATCGCTGCTGGTTTGTCCTTGATTGGTGATGTTGGTGACCGTATTTCCCACAGTGGAATAAGCCGACCGATAGGCCAAAGTCGGCGTTGCTTGAAAGAATTCCGGAAAACGGGATTCTAAGTGGTTGACCTTTGCGGTGGCCCCCCACTGACCATACAGAAAACGGGCTTCCTGAAAGTACACAGCGGCGACTTTAGGGCGCTGCTGGGCTAGGTAAAACAGCGCTGCCCGTTCATTGGCTAAGGCCGCTTCGGGGGTGCAGGCGTTTTCTAGTGCCGAGGCGATCGCGCGATCATAGCCATGGACAGCGGCCTGGGGTTGCCCCCGCAGTTGATCGAGTTCTGCCTCTACCAGGGCCACTTTATGGCAGTAATTGCTGGGGGCAGATGCCGCCCAAGTCCGCAATTTTTGCAAGGTTTGAACTGCGGACTGTAGGAGTTGACGCCGTTGGGGAGCAGCTACGGTAGCCGCTAGCGCTAAACGTGCCAGGGCATCGTAGAAGTAGAACCAGCTTTTGGCAAATAAGGCCACCACCGCATCGAGATATTGCCGCCCCTGGTTCGCCGCCGCGATCGCCGCTCCATAGTTGCCGAACCAATAATTCAGACTTAGATAATTGCCATAGGTGTAAAAAACGGCGGTCCGATAGTTGCCCTCAATATGCTGCGGCAACAGGGTGTCAGCATCGTAGAGCTGTCCGACCAAGCGGCAAGGGTTGCTGTTTTCACCCCGCAGATTAGCGATCGCCTGGCGGTAGTTCTGAATCAGCTCATAGATAGGTTGTTTCTTAAACTTGAGGATGCTTTCTGACATGGTGTGAGCACGCTGCTCTAATGCCGGGAGCGCCTCACCGCCAAAATAACCATGCATGATGGAAAGCTGCCCACAAAATGCGGCATATTCGGTATCCCCAGTTTCGTAACCCGCCTGAAAACCTTGCTGAAAATCGGGGATCGTATCCGGTAGCGGATCGCGCCAGTGGCGCACAAAGGCATTCACCACAAACAGCGTCTTGGCCCGCAACGACTGGGATTCAAAGCGTTCTAATACCTGGAGGGCCAGTTGACCAAAGCTATATCCCCCTTTCAGGTCGTTGACCACGCCACACAGAATTAGACCGTAGGTGGCATAGGAGAAGGCGGACAACGCTGTGTTGCCATAGCGAACCGATAACTCTACCTGCTTAAACACCGTTAGGGGAAAGAGGGTCGGAGCTGCTAAGTAGGTTGCCGAAGCAATGCTCGCGAGGACACGCGTCGCCGCTAACGCACGGGGATCCGTCATTGCTGGCTGCACAGCTAGGGTGGCGGTTGATTTCCCGAGCAGCGCCACCTTCGTGCGCAGCAATCCCCAAACAATCTGCGGTTGCCCCGGTGTGGGTGGCAGAGGAAGCTTGAGCTGCCGCAACACTTTCAGCCCCTGTTGCGAGGCGGCAAGCAACTCGTGGCGAGCCATGAATGATTGAATCTGGACGGTGTAAATCGGTACGCAGTCCAACATGTCTTGTGCTTGACTTACCACGGTGGTGATCAGGTGATCCATCGCATCAAAATCACCCTTCAAAAAAGCCGCCTCGGCTGCCGCTTGATGAAGCGCCAGGGTCAGTTCATACTGGGTGTCCCACCCGTCAGCTTCGAGTCCTTGAATGCCAGTTACGAGATAGGTATAGGCAGGGGCATAAGCCGCAGCAGCGATCGCCCGACGTCCAGCCCGCAAGTTCAAAGCCGCTAGCGCCTGCCGCTCCTCGGATGTCGGCATGAGCACTAGCCCAAAGTTCAGCTGATTAACAATGTCGAACAGGTACTCCTGCTGTGCTTCGGCGGTGAGCTGTTGCTGCATGGCCTGTCCCACTTGGAGGTGCAGCGCCGCCTTTGCGGCTTCCGGAATCAGGGAATACGCAGCCTGTTGGACGCGGTCGTGCAAAAAGCGATAAACGACTTCCACAGCAGGAAGCTCGGTAGACGCTTGGCTGGCGTCCGCTGACTGTAGAAGCTTATAGTTGTCGTCCTGAGGCACAATCAGGCCCAGTTGAGCAGCTTCCCAAAGAACCTGAGCCATGGTAGCGATGGACTGATTTTGCACAGTGGCCAAGAGGCTAATCCCAAAGAGGCTACCGATACAGGCCCCAATCCTTAGAGCTGTTTGGGTTGCTGAGGAAAGCTTTTGCAACTTCCCGGCCATCAGCTCGACAACGTTGTCGGTCATTTGCGCAGCTTCAATCTGACTCAGATCCCATTGCCAACCCTGCTGCAAGTCGAAGGTAATCCACCCCTCACTGTAGAGGGACTTAAGAAACTCGCCGATGAAAAAGGGATTGCCGTTTGTTTTGACTTTGAGTAAGGTCGCGAGTTCGGCAATGGGGGGCTCGGCAACATTTGGTAGAGTCTCTCGCAGCAGGGTTTGAACATCGGCATGATTGAGCGGTCCTAGATGGAGTTCCTGAAAGGGCACCTTTGCAGCCTTGAGATCACTCAAGGTGGTTATGAGGGGATGGGTCGCATCTACTTCGTTGTCGCGGTACGCGCCTAACAACAGCAGGGATTGATGACTGCTGGCGGTCATGAGGACTTGAATAAGCTGAAGCGAAGCCCCATCCGCCCACTGCAAATCATCGAGAAAAATTACTAAAGGATGCTGGGGTTGGCTAAATACCCGAATGAAGTTTTCAAAGACGAGGTTGAAGCGAGCTTGAGCAGCACTCGCCGCGAGGGGCGGTACCGCTGGCTGTGCTCCAATCACCAGTTCGATCTCAGGGATAACATCAATGAGGACAGCCGCATTGGGTGATAGCGCTGCGAGGAGCTGTTTGCGCCAGTGAGCAATCACCGCTTCGCTACTGGTGAGCAACTGACGCACCAGTGTTGTAAAGGCTTGAATTAAGGCACTGTAGGGTAAATTGCGCTGAAACTGATCGTATTTACCGCTGATGTAGTAACCGCGTTTGGCAGTGATGGGCTTATGGATTTCTTGCACGAGGGCCGATTTGCCAATGCCAGAATACCCTGAAACGAGAACCAGTTCGGCATGGGTTTGAGACGCTGGATCTTGGCCAGAAACGCGATCAAAGGCCGCCAATAAGGCTTGCACTTCGGCATCTCGTCCATAGAGTTTTTGGGGAATTTGAAACCGTTCACTGACATCCTGTTGACCAAGCTGGAAGGGAGGAATCGTAGCGGTCGCTTGCCAACAATCGAGACAGTGTTGCAAATCTAATTGGAGTCCCCATGCACTCTGATAGCGGCTTTCAGCATCTTTAGCGATCAAACGCATCACCAGCTGCGAGAGGGGAAGGGGTATTTCAGGATTGACCTCATGGAGGGGAATCGGTTGGCGGGCGATATGACTGTGGATAAGTTCAACTAAATCATCACTGGTGAAGAGGGGATGACCGCTGAGTAATTCGTAGAGAGTTGCTCCAAGGGAGTAAAAGTCGGTTCGATAATCGAGGGCACGGTTCATGCGGCCTGTTTGCTCAGGCGAAATATACGCGGGTGTGCCTTGTAAGGATTCCAGATTTCCAGGCTGGGTATTTTCCCGTGAGAGCTGGGAAGCAATGCCAAAGTCAATCACCTTAACTTGACCAGTCTCGGGGTTAAGCAGAATGTTGGCAGGGTTGATGTCTTTATGGATAATGCCGTTGCGGTGAATTTCGCCCAGAGCCATCGCAACTTGGATTCCAATCTGGAGCACCTGCTCGACAGAAAACGAGGTGGATGACTGGAGTTCCTGGAGCGATCGCCCGCCGTAGTCTTCTAAAACTAAGAAAAAGGTGTTGTGGTGAGGCTCTAATCCATAGACCTGAATCACTTCTGGGATCTGAAGGTGTTGAGTCAGGTCATACTCAAGGCGAAAACGCAGAATTTCCTCGGGACTCGGGTACTGCTTGCGCAGCAGTTTTAGCACGACCTGTTGCTCATCAGTCTGGCGATAGGCTCGATACACCTGCGAGTTAAACCCATCATGGAGTATTTCGAGAACCTGATACCCGTCTACCGTGAGCATAAAACCGCAACCACCAATGCTTCAACAAAAGATAAGCAGCTAGATCACAAGTCTAAGTGCTTCCAAGCGGAAACTAGCAGCCAAAGTGCAAAGCATTGCAGCGGATTCTTAAGCCGACTTAACTTCTCTTGGTTTCAAAGGACGACAGGGGGTCCCCAAGCAAATGTGCTGAGCCGGTAAGTTGCCAAACACGCTGCTGCGAGCTCCAACAACGGTATTGGCCCCAATGGTTACACCTGGCCCAACAAAGCAGTCGGTCGCGACCCAGGCCCCGTTTTCCAAGGTGATGGGAGCTGTTTTCAAGCCAAATGCCTGATCGGTGACGTCGTGGGAACCGGTGCAAAGATAGCTGTTCTGCGATACGACACAGTGCGCCCCAATCTGAATGCGATCCAGACTGTACAGCTCAACACCGCTGCCAATCCAGCTATAGTCCCCAATTTCAATTTTCCAAGGGTAGTAGAAGCGGGCCGAAGGGCGGATGATCACCCGCTTCCCGATTTTGGCTCCGAACAATCGGAGGAGAAAGCAGCGAGGGGCATGGTGAGCATGCAACGTTAGCGGGAAGACAACTGCCTGCACTAACCACCATAGGAGCACCAGCCATTTGGGACGACCCGTGCGATACCAAGACTGATCGTATTGCCGCAGATCGACGACGGATGGCGGGCCGATTCCTGACATTGCAGGCGCTTCTCCTTAACCTTGAACGTTAGCGGCAGGTGCGATCGCGGGCGCTTCTTCTGCCGGCGTTTGCTTCAACGCCACATCTGCTTTGTTGACATTGAGCTGACCGCCGAACTTTTGCAGTTCGTAGAGCTTGACGCCAATTTGGTATTCATACTGGCTCAGGAGGCGACCGTAGATATAGCCGGGACGACCATCCAAGAATCCTAGCTGAATGAAGTAGAACAAAATAAAGCGCAAAATGGGTTTGAAGGGTAAACGAACCCAAATCTTTTTCAGGAAGCGCTTACGCTGAACCGAATCACCAAACAGATTGGCCCCAATCGTACCGTCCTCGCCCATGCCGGTCAACAGATTGTAGTAAACGCGGGCTTCCCAGTTGGAGTAACGATTGTGTCGCGCCAACCAATGATACAAGTCGCGAAAATCTTCGTGGAGCATGTCGTTTTCCAGATAGCCCACCTTACCTTTCTCGATGACGACGTGCTCGTGAACTTCGTTGTCGCCCGTATTGCGAATTTCTTCCGTATTGAGGTTCTCGTAACGACCTGCGGCATGACGGAAAAGTCGTAGGTTCCAGTCGGGATACTTACCGCCAAAGCGAATCCATTTACCTAAGAAAAAGACGCGACGATTCAAGTAATAACCGCTATATTCCGGTTTCTGAATCACCTGCTCAATTTCATCCCACAATTCGTCCGGGATACGCTCATCACAGTCAACAATCAGTACCCAGTCGTTCTTAAAGGGGAGGTTGTCCAGTGACCAATTTTTCTTCTTCGGCCAGCGACCATTGAAGTGAAACTGGACTAGATTGGCTCCGTAACGTTCCACAATCTCAATCGAGCGATCTTCGCTTTGGGAGTCCACCACAAAAATCTCATCAGCCCGAGCGACGCTCTCTAAGCACGCTGGCAAGTTTTCTTCCTCATTTTTAGCCGGAATGAGAACGGAAACTGGAATTTTGGCAGAGGTGTTAGTCATAGTGGCTTCTTCAAATAAGTTGGGCTAAATCGCAGCAATGAAACGGCAGTTTAAGAATCGTCAGTGGATGGAATGTGTGCGGCTAGTAGCAGCCTCAAGACACAGATTCAGATCACCCCGATGCAGGTCGAAGTAAGCCTCGAACAGCACTGATAAGGTACCCAATTTGCCCATAAGCATAGAGGAAGTTTTCAAAGCGTTGAGCGGGATCGGGTAAATACTTCACTGATTTATAGACACCCCGAATGAGCCGTTCTCCACCCCACTGGAGCTGTTGCCAACCGGCTTTGCCGGCAATTTGCTCGCGGTAACATTCACTAATGCCTTGCCACCAGCTGCGGCTCATAAACCAGGTCGGGGAAAGGCGTGCTGGAGCCACATTATGGGCTACTAAGGCAGTGGGCAAATAGGCAACTTTAAAGCCTTTTGCCAGTGCTTTCTCCGTCATATAAAGCTCTTCGTTGGACAGTAAGTTCTTGCCGACGCGTCCCAAGTTCGGATCAAAACCGCCAATTTCCGCTAGAAAATCGGCTTTGATGGAATAGTTGAGTCCCCGTGGGGTCAGTCCTGGATTTTCAATGTAAACAACCTCTTCCCCCAAATCGTAGGCCCCCAGGTTGCCGGACATACCGGTGGATAACCAACTGGGAGCCGTGTGCCCTGGTGGCCAAATCAGGGTGACGCGCCCCCCAGCAATGACGACTTTGGCATCGACATCATAAATATGGGCAAGCGCTGTGAGCCAACCGGAGCTGGCTTCGGCATCATCATCCAGATAGGCCAGCAGATTGCCTTTCGCCGCTTGTGCGCCAGCATTACGGGCAACAGATAATCCCAGCGTGGCCTCATACACATAGTGCAGTTGAGGATGGGGGAGTCGGGATTCGACGACGGCTTTCGTCGAATCAGTGGAAGCGTTATCGACTACGATGACTTCATAATCAGTGAAATCTTGCGCTAGCAAGCTGTCGATCGCTGCTCCAAGATACTCATCCCGATTATGGGTGCAAATAATGGCTGAAATGCGGGGAGAGGACATCAGGGTCACTACATTATCCGGCAACGGGCCTGTCTGTAATGAGCATGCCCAGAATGTAGCCGATTCTCTTCATGGGTGTCCTCATCGCTTCGGTAGTGCTGGGTTTGAGTTACGGTAGTAGCCGAGCAATAACCGTGCATAGGGATAGCCTTCAATATGGACAGCTTGCAAAATTTACGAGAGCTACCACAAATTGAACTCGCTCCTTTGATTGATCATTCCTTGCTAATACCCGCAGCGGTTCCGGAGCAGGTGGTGCATTGGTGTTACGAGGCCGATCGCTTCGGGTTTGCTTCCGTTTGCGTTTCACCCACTTATGTCGCGCTAGCCAAAGAACAACTTCAAGACAAGCGTCCAATCGTTTGCACGGTCATTGGCTTCCCGACGGGTGCCGCCACTGCTGCCTGCAAGCTTTACGAAGCCCAAGAAGCCGTCGAGAATGGAGCCACAGAGCTCGATGTCGTGATTAATTTGGGGTGGCTCAAGTCAGGTCAAAGCGATCGCCTACACCGCGAAATTGCTGAAATCTGCGAAGCAACCGGACAAGTGGTTAAAACCATCCTGGAAACCAGTTTGCTAACGCCAGAGGAAATCCAGGTAGCCGCTGAAATCTGCATGGATGCGGGGGCGGCGTATCTGAAAACCAGTACGGGGTGGCAAGGGGGCGCTACCTTAGAGGTCATTCGCCAACTCCATTCAATTACCCGAGGGCAAGTCGGCATCAAAGCCTCTGGCGGCATCCGCACTGCTGAGCAAGCCCTACAGCTCGTCCAGGCCGGAGCGACCCGTCTGGGTACTTCCCGTGGCCCGGATCTGATTAGGCAACAGGAAACGTTAGACTATGCCAACTCTTGAGATTGCAGTGGATGGGTAAGGGGTAAATGGGTGGATGAGTAGATATGGGTAAATTCGCCAAACATGAGTCGTTCCTATAAAGCTACTGGTATCAACCTCAAAGGGATGCCATTGGGTGAAACGGATCGCTTGCTAACGATTCTGACCGTTGAGCGTGGTCTGATTCGGGTGATTGCGCCCGGTGCCCGTAAGCACAAATCACGTTTGGCTGGACGCAGTAGCCAGTTTGTGGTGAACGAATTGTTTATTGTGCAGGGCAAGCAACTAGACAAACTCGTGCAGGCTGAAACGGTGCGATCGTTTCCCGCTTTGGCGACGGATTTGGCTAAATTGACAGCGAGCCAATATTTGGCTGAACTCGCGCTCTGCCAGGCGCTGATGGGGCAACCGCAAGCTGAGTTATTTGCGCTGCTCGTAGAGCACTTACAACGTTTGGAAACCGCTACTAATTCTGCCGTGTTGGCTTGTCTGAGCCAAGGCATTTTTCATCTACTGGCGTTAGCTGGCGTCGCGCCTGAGGTGCGACGCTGTAGCGTCAGTCAGGTGAAAATTGTGCCTGATTTTACCCAGCCGGATTGGCGGATTGAATTCAACCCGGTATCGGGAGGGATTGTGAGCCTGAATCAGTCCTCTCCGTCCAAGGTAGACAAACCCTTGAAGAAAGACCGCTACACGGTTCGAGATGGTGGCCATACATCAAGATACGGACGCTCCCAGACGCCTAAAGCGACCCTGATTACAGCGCTAGAGCTGACTTTGTTACAGCAATTAGGACAACAAGAACTGATTTCGAGTCAACCGGCGATCGGATTGACCGCTGATTCAGAGAAAACCACGCTGCTCTGGCAGCGAATTGAACGGTTATTGCGTCAGTATGCTGAGCATCACTTTGATCGACCGATTCGTTCCGCTACATTAATGGATGTCTGCTTTCCTATTGCGGTGCCTTCAGAATAATGCTGCGTGAGTCTGAGCCGGATTTTCCTACGGATGAATTAGTTGGTGAAGCTTCTGAGTCAATGCTTACGGTTGATGCTTCGTCATCGATCGCGAATGCGGACGCTGAAGTGACGGGCTTTTGGCCGGTACTGAAAAACCGTAACTTCCTCGTGCTGTGGAGCGGGCAAGTTTTTTCGCAACTAGCAGACAAGATTTACTTGGTGTTGATGATTGCCATTATTGGCAGCCAGTTTGACGCACCGGAGCAATCGATTAGCGGTTGGGTGTCAGCTGTGATGGTCGCCTTCACCATTCCGGCGGTGTTGTTTGGTTCACTAGCAGGCGTTTATGTGGATCGCACCCGTAAACAAGGGGTCTTGGTGTTAACCAATGTGCTCCGGGGGGGACTGGTGTTAGCCCTACCGCTCGCATTATGGCTGTCTCAAAGCTGGGGAACGGTATTCCATGTTCCTGTGGGATTTGCCTTGCTGCTAGCAATCACCTTTGCCGTTTCAACGCTGACTCAATTCTTTGCGCCAGCGGAACAGGCGATCATTCCCCTCATGATGGAAACAAAGTATCTATTGTCGGCAAACTCGCTTTACACCACCACCATGATGGCGTCGGTCATTCTGGGCTTTGCCCTGGGAGAACCGCTGCTTGCGATCGCCGATTCCCTGCTCAAAAGCATTGATGGTGGGCAGGGGTGGGGGAAATCCATATTGGTCGGCAGTGGCTATTTAGTTGCAGGACTGTTGCTGCTTTTGGTTCGTGTACGTGAAGATCGCGATCCTGACCACGAATCCCCGCACCCTTGGGAAGATATCAAAGATGGCCTGCGCTACCTGCGAGATCAGCCCCCTGTCCGGAATGCGATCGTGCAGCTAGTCGTTCTGTTTTCAGTCTTTGCTGCCCTAGCCGTTTTGGCTGTCCGTTTAGCTGAAGTCATACCGGCCCTCAAGTCAGAGCAGTTCGGTTTCCTCTTGGCTGCGGGGGGAGTCGGTATGGCCATTGGTGCAGCACTCATCGGTCAATTCGGCACCCAAATCAAACGCAGCTATTTGACGCTCTTAGGTTCGCTAGGGATGGCGGGTGTGCTGGTGGCGATGTCATTTGTGACGCGGCAGTTGTGGCCCACACTGGGCTTGATTGCCCTCATGGGCGTGTTTGCCGCCGCCGTGGGCATTCCGATGCAGACAACGATTCAAGAAAAAACTCCGGCTGCCATGCGCGGCAAAGTTTTTGGCCTACAAAATAATTTGGTCAATATCGCTTTAAGTTTGCCGCTGGCTTTAGCAAGTTTGGCGGAAGGTTTTTTGGGCTTGCCACTGGTTTTCATGGGCCTAGGCGCGATTGTCGCTACTGGGGGTCTGCTGACCTGGTATAGTGCCGGTACGGGCAATGACGGTGCAGAAATCGCATCTTTTCCTCAGGATTAGTGCGATCGCGCCTAAGTTGTAGGCAGGATTCGTCAGCTCGCTTAAAATCTGCGGATAATAAGGGTTCCTTTGCGGTAGATGCATGTAGCATGGCTTGGCAAAAAATCGCCGTTTTGTGGAAATGTTACTTACAGCCGAGAAATCACCCAAGCGTTAATTGAACGCGGGTATCAGGTGACTTTTCTGCATTTTGATCACGCTCAACCTAGCTCTACAGTTCTCTCTAAATCTCTCGTTGCGACTCGCTCAACAACAGTTCAGTGGCAGGAGGTATCGCTTCCCTTCCTGTTCAAATCGCAGATCATTACGATTCCCGCTCCCCGTTCCGGGAAGTTATTGGTGGAAGCGCTGCGCCACCTCCAGCCTGATGTTGTGCATGCATCCCTGACGCTGTCGCCGCTGGACTTTCGCTTACCAGAAATTTGTCAGTCGCTCAATTTGCCATTGGTGGTTACGTTCCATCCGGCGTTTGATCGCAAGCTGCGGACCCTCAGCTCGGGCACCCAGCATGTGACTTACAAAATCTATGCGCCGATGCTGGCCAAGTGCGATCGCGTCATTGTGTTCTCAAAGCTGCAGCGGGACTTGTTACTCAAGTTGGGGGTGGCAGACAGCACCGTAGCTGTGATTCCCAACGGTGTAGACGTCAACAAATATGCGCCGGGGCCTTCTGCGATCAAGTCAACCCTCCGGGCGCGCCAACTATTTGTCTATCAGGGACGGATCTCACCCGAGAAAAATGTAGATGCGTTACTTAAAGCCTGGCGGCAAGCTCAGATGGGGCCAGATTGCAAGCTGGCGATCGTGGGAAATGGCCCATTAGAAACTTCCCTCAAGCTCTTTTACGGCAACGATGACACGATCCACTGGCTGGGTTTTGTGGGTGATGAGCTGCGGCGAGTGGATATTCTCCGGGGTGCGGATGCCTTTATCCTGCCCTCACTGGTGGAAGGGTTGTCCCTTTCTTTATTAGAGGCGATGTCCTGCGGCACTGCCTGCATTGCTACGGATGCCGGGGCTGATGGGGAAGTCTTAGAAAATGGAGCGGGCATTGTGCTGGATACCCAACGCGTCGCTCACCAACTCCAGACAATTTTCCCCATTTTGCGCGACCAGCCTGAAATGACGCGCCTCCTGGGACAGAAAGCACGTCAGCGTGTCCTGGAACGCTACACCTTGACTAAAAATGTTTCGCAGGTCGAAGCCATTTATCAGCAACTGACAAATTTTGCCTTTTCGTCGCCTTCCTCTAGCTACATGCTGCTGTGATAGGTGTTCAGGCTTGGGTTGGAAAGCTGTTGGGGCAGGCGTTAGGAGCCAGAAGTCAGGAGAACAGTGGATTCTGGCTATGGGATTCTGGAGTCTTGGTATAGCAAGCCGCAGTTAGGTTCGCATGGGATAGATCGCTGAAGCTTTGATAGGTCAGGACTTCCGGTTCTGCCTTCTGCCTTTTTCCTTCTGCCTTTCGCCATAACAGCCAGGACGGGCACTGATGGGGCTATCGCTACGGTGGACAACTTTTGGCGGCCGCAATGCAGTCGGCGATGGTGGCGTCTGTTTTGATGGCCTGTGCCTCTAAGTGGGTACGGCTGACGCGAAAGCCGCGATCGCGCAGCACCTGCATGAGATGCTCCCGTTTAGGAATATCCATTTGCCCATGGCGGCCAATTTCCGACAGGGTGAAATAGTAGGGCGGCAGGGTTGCTTCTGCCTGCATAATCGTCATAAGTTTGACCCGTCGCTGCCAGCCCCAGGTTTCAGCCAGATCAATCATTTCAGTCAACATGGTGCGATCGTGGAGTTCTCCTAACCACATGGGGCCGCTGACCGAGAGCGGAATTGAGGTGCTGTAAGGAGCCTTTAACCCTGTGGGACATTCGGCGCGTCCTAACTGACGCCAGGACAAAACTTGATAGTGGCCGCAATGGTGACAATAGCCCACAAATCCATAGTTTTCGGCAGGCCACTGTTTATCCATGTTCAGTTGCACCATGACACGATGGACATGCCCATTGAACAAGGCAAAGATCGGTTTTATCGACATGCCCCGCATCGCAGCCTGCTGTAGCACGCTACCTATCAGCAAGCGTAAGCCCTGTTCATGGACAGCGGGATGGGTCCGAGCATAGGCACCATAGGCCTGCACGCTGTAGTCGGGATTGTGCCCTCCGGTGGTGCGGGTGTCGGTACTGGTCAGGTAAAGTAGCCCGCCGATGCGAGTGGCCCACAAGCCGGTGGATAGATAGGGGGCACCACTGCCGAAACTATCGATATCCACCAGGTCATAGAAATCTCGCTGCTGATAACAGGTAAAGAAAATCTGATTCGCATCTTGATGGGTAATGCGATAAGAGCGCGATCGCATCCCAGCTTTGAGATTCTTAGCCAACAGCTCCCGGAGTTCAGGATTTCCCTCATTAGCCCACACCCAATCGGCTTCTGCCTCCAACTGATAGCGTAAAGGACGCACACCGCACCCGGTCATAGCGTCTAAGATGCGCAGTTCACCACGGCGGGCGCGATGGATAGCTGCCGCCAGGATCGCGAGATCCCGACCCACCTGACTATTCGGTCGGTAAAAGGCTCGCTCAACGTAAAACCTTGCTTTACCTTCTTGGTACCAGCCTGATTCCAAATCTACAAACGCCGACTGGACAGCACTGCTTGGGTTACAGCATCTTCCAACTGAGTCTGCTGCAACTCTGTGACGATAAAGACTTCTTGGGCTGACTTGCCTTTCCGGGCAATGAGTTTGTAGCCGCCACGTACGGGCACAGAGACTTTCAGTCGGAAGTGAGGGGAATGACTACGGACGGTGGATAATCGTCCGGGGGTAACGGTTCGGATCTGCGGTTGCTGCGCGAGTAACTTTTCGAGCAGCATGATCAACCCTGGAATATGGGTTGAATGGTTCCACACCAAACGTCCCCGATCTAACTGCCCCACTGTCTTTGCCCTCTGCTTGATTGCTGCCGATTGTAATGAGAAGTTGGCGCGTAGTGTGCCCACGCAGGATGGTTAGGCACGCTCTAAAGGGGCCATGGTTAACCCGGCTCGACTGAGCTGACTATGGTAAAGCTCTGCTTGCTCTAGGGGGCCGACCCAGACGGTTGCTTGCCCTTCATGATGAATCTGATTGGTCAATTCCCAGGCGCGATCGCTCACCATATTGGGAATATATTTCATCAGACATTCCGCGACGTGTTGAAACGTGTTGAAGTCATCGTTCAACACAATAATTTTGTAGTTGGGATAGGGCTGACGCGTGGTTTGGCGCGTCTTCTCCGGGGCTATCGTTGGCGATGCGGTTGCATTTAGTTGGGCCATCGCAGAAAAACTGCCCTCGCAGTTGTGTGAACCGAATGAAAGGACACTTTACGTCTTGGTCTAGTGTATCGGATTTACCTCAACCCTATGCAAGTTCCCAAATCAATGAAAATGACAAACTTGGCAACCCTTGTGACGTGTTTCAAATAAGCTATCCCAGTTACGCTTAGAGCCTCGACTAACCTTTGCTCTCAACGAACTATGACATTTGCTGCTGTGCCATCGACATCAACATCACCCATATCCATAAAGCCCGGTGTCTATATTCTTGGCGCTGGCCCAGGTGATCCTGATCTGATTACGGTGCGAGGCCAGCGGTTGCTGCAACAGGCGGATGTGATTGTCTACGCGAACTCGCTCGTGCCATCACAAATGCTGGATTGGACTCGCCCTGAAGCTGAAAAGATTGCCACCGCCAGCATGACGTTAGAAACTATCTTGCCCCTAATGATTGAGCGGGTACGGGCCGGTAAATCCGTTGTCCGGCTTCATTCGGGGGATCCTAGTCTTTACAGCGCCATTCAAGAACAAATCCAGGCACTGTCAGAGGCCACCATTCCCTTTGAGGTAATTCCGGGGATTAGTGCCTTTCAAGCCGCCGCTGCCAAACTCAATGCTGAACTCACCATTCCGGGCTTGGTGCAGTCCATTATTCTGACGCGCATCAGTGGCCGCACCCAGGTGCCCGAAACGGAGGAATTAGCGTCGCTGGCAGCCCATAAAACCAGTCTCTGTTTATATCTGAGTGCGCGCCATGTGGCCGCAGCCGAAACTAAGCTCCTTGCTCACTACCCAGCCGATACGCCGGTCGCGATTTGCTATCGTGTCGGCTGGCCGGATGAACGTATTTGCGTGGTGCCGTTAACCGCAATGGCCACGACCACTCAGCAGGAAGATCTGATCCGTACCACCCTCTACATCATCAGTCCGGCGCTGGCTGCGAGTCCAGCGCGATCGCGCCTCTATAACCCTGAGCACACCCATCTCTTTCGGCCACGCTCTCAAGCTTCTTAGTTGAAGGATAGGTTCCCGCAATACCTTGCTTGTGCGCTGTCAACGCTAGGGGCTGTCATCATTGAGAGCCTGAATCCTCATGCTGAAAGCGGTTCAGCCCCTAGCTAGTTTTACCAAGCGGGCGCGGCAATGCTGATACCGCAAGGCTTTCGAGTTTAATTGATGACTCGCCCTAAGTGTTTGCGGGAATTGCCACCCCTACTCCTCTGCCCCTCTTGCCCTTTCGGCGTAATAATAGGGCTTGTGTGTCATCATCCCGAGCTATGAACTACTTGGTAGCTGTTTTAAGCGATCGCATCAAAGCTGAAGAAGCCTACTCCGCTCTGGAAGGGGCAAAATTTCCCATGGAGGAGGTCGCGATCCTCGGGCGCGGCTTTAAGAGTGCCGATGAGTATGGCCTGATTGACCCAGCGGATACGGCCTGGAAACAGGTCAAAGGCATGATGCTGTGGTTAATGCCCTTTGGGTTTATTGCGGGATTTGGGTTCAACGCCATCACCGGCCTCGATACGTTCCCATGGGCAGGTGTGGTGGGCAATCGCATTTTAGGCGGCATTTTGGGGGCCGGTTCAGGGGCGATGGGTGCCTTTTTTGTCGGTGGCGGTGTAGGAGCCGCGATTGGCAGTGGGGATGCGTTGTCCTATCGGAATCGTCTGAATGCAGGCAAGTATCTGGTGGTGGTGCGCGGTTCGGAAGCGGAGATTCGGACGGCAACCCCGATTATTCGACGCTTTAGGCCGGAAAATATTCAGGGGTATCAAGCTCAGTCCTGATTACGCAAAGAAGCCATGAGTCAAAAACGACTGGTCATTGAAATGGGGATGGGGGTGGATCAGCATGGGCAAGATCCCACTGTGGCTGCATCGCGGGCCGTCCGGAATGCGATCGCCCACAATGCGCTACCGGGCGTTTGGGAGGTGGCTGGACTGTCTCATCCCAATGAAATGTTAGTGACCGTGCAGGTAGCTGTGCCGTTTCCGGAACTCGTGCGGCAGGATGAAGTGTTAGCGGTGCTGCCTTTTGGCCAAAAGACGCTGACCCTGGAAGTGGGTGGGATGGTTGTAGCTGGACGCGCAATTCCCGAACTGGATGATAAAAACGACGATATGTATGTGGCGATCGCGGCAGTCACGGTCTCGATTCCGGGAGATTAGTGCGGCGTTTGCTAAGTGCAAGCGCTGAATAGTAGAGGTCTGCACCACTTGGAACCGAAGTGGCGGCAATCGCAGCGTCGGCTGGCGGAGTTGGGATATCAGAGGGCTACTAAGTACACACATCTCGGCCCTCTCACCCTCAGTCCCCCTCTCCCAAAAATGGGCGAGGGGGAGGCCAGACAAAGCTTTCTGGCTCCCCTTCGCCCGTTCTGGGAGAAGGGGTTGGGGGATGAGGGGAAAGCCCGTACAGCAAGAGTTACAGGACTTATGTATACGTAGTAAATATCAGAGGGAGGAGTAGGAATTAGGAGCGTGATGATTACTGACTCCCAACACTCAATACGGAACTGCGAATTCTGAACTCCGAACGGCTTTGTTGCATAAATCGGCTGGAAGCCTTGCTAAACAAGGCTTTCTCAACAAGGCGTGCAATTGCAAAACCCTTGCTACGTAGGACTTTTAAGATATTCATGCAACAACGCCACTCCGAACTGCAAATTCTGCCTTCGGCATCAGGGCTCAGACTCCAATTCCTTGAGCAACGATTGAGTCAGGGGGTGATCAGAGAGCTGATCGGTTTGATTCGTTGCGATCATCTGCCACAGCAAATCCTTGAAGTTATCCACGCCTAGCTTCAGGCTCGGATGCTCGGGCGGCAAGATTTCCTGTTCAATTTCCAGCGATCGCACATAGAGGGGTTCGGCTTCAACGTAGCGACCCATGGATACGTACAGATAGGCCAGATTATGCAAACTCGTGGCGGTAGCGGGATGGTCGGGGCCGAGCTGCGCTTCCCAGATTGCTAAGGCACGCACACAGGGCGGTTCGGCTTCAACGTAGCGACCCATGGAGTGATACAGCCCCGCCAGATTATTCAGACTCTGGGCGGTAGCGGGATGATCGGGGCCGAGCTGCGCTTCGCGGATTTCTAACGACCGGGCGTAGAGGGGTTCGGCCTCACCGTAGCGACCCATTGATCGATACAGCGCCGCCAGATTATTCAGACTCGTGGCGGTATCGGGATGTTCGGGGCCGAGCTGCGTTTCGCTGATTGCTAACGACCGGGCGAAGAGGGGTTCGGCCCCGAACATCCCGATACCGCCACGAGTCTGAATAATCTGGCGGCGCTGTATCGATCAATGGGTCGCTACGGTGAGGCCGAACCCCTCTACGCCCGGTCG
>JBCBSJ010000067.1:0-22849 GCA_039819245.1 Cyanobacteria bacterium J06638_20 | reverse complement strand
CTGCCGGGGGCAGCTGGAGAGTTCGTGGGCTCGATCGCGCTGAGTGTGATTTTATCCCTGATTTCGTCTCTTGCCATTTCCTTAACTGTCATTGCGGCACTAACGGGGCGCATGCTGGGGAATAGCCATCAGCGTTACGAAACCGTGATCCGCAAGCCTCGGCATGGCCTGGGGGACAAATTCGTCATGGTGCTGATGCGACCTGGATCTTGGTGGAATGATGGGTGCTCGTTGCCGCGTTTGGGTCGGCTTTATCGCAGGTCAATCGAGCGGCTCACCGCTCGCCCCCGTCTCGGAATAGCTTTGACCCTGACCCTTCCACTGATTGGATTCATCTCCGCCCAAACCTTAGAGAATCAGTTCTTTCCGTTGTTGGATCGAGACCAATTCCACATTGAAGTGGAGTTTTCCTCCCAAACGGCGATCGACCAGACTCGAGAAGCGGTACTGCAAGCCAGTGACGTGATCCTAGAGCATCCCAATGTCAAAGATGTTCACTGGTTTGTCGGAGAAAGCGTCCCCAAGTTTTACTACAACCTGACGAGCAATCGTGAGAACCAGCCCTATTATGCCCAAGCGATGGTGCAGCTCACGTCTGCCCAAGGGGGCAATGCGTTGATCCAGGATTTGCAAACAGAACTCGATCGGTTAATGCCCTCGGCACGGGTGCTGGTGCAAAAGTTACAACAAGGCCCTCCTTTCAATGCGCCTGTCGAAATGCGGATCTATGGCCCAGATCTCGACCAACTCCGGCAGATGGGCATGGAAGTACGTGAGATTGCGACAACCATTCCGAATGTCGTCCATGTGCGAGATGACCTGACAGAAGGCCGACCTAAGCTAGGGCTCTTTGTGGATAACGAGCAGGTACAACAGGCTGGCCTGACCAATACTGACCTGGCCCAACAGCTTTCGGCTTACTCCGAAGGGGTGACGGGCGGTGCAATTCTAGAATCAACCGAAAACCTGCCCGTGCGGGTGCGCCTCACCAATACCGACCGCGCCAGCCTAGAGACACTTGCCTCATTGGATTTGCGCCCCGACCAGGCAAGCGATCGCGCATTTCGTCCGGCCTCTGCCCTAGGCGAGTTTGAGCTCGTGTCGGAACTGGCTAGCATTGCCCGCCGGCATGAACAGCGCGTCAACACGCTGCAAGTGTTTACCACTCCTGATGTTTTGCCGGCCACTGTGCTGGAAGCGTTGCAAGCTCGGCTGGCCGAAGAAAACTTTGCGCTGCCCCCCGGCTATAGCTATGAGTTTGGCGGCGAATATGCGGAGCGCAACACGGCAGTTGGTCAGCTCATGCTGTATGTGCCGCTGCTATTGCTGATTATGCTAACGGCGCTTGTGCTATCGCTGGGGTCGTTTCGGCAGACGGGCATCATTGCAGCGGTGGCGGTTGGCTCTGTCGGCATGGCGCTGTTTTCGCTCAAAGTATTTGGCTCACTCCTCGGTTTCATGGCCATTGTCGGCACCATGGGGCTGGTGGGCATCGCTATCAACGGGGCCATTATTGTGCTCTCGGCGCTCAATCAAGATCCGCAAGCCAAATACGGCGATCGTAAAGCAGTTCAAGATGTTGTGGTTAAAGCAACCCGCCATGTTTTAACGACGACTATCACAACTATGGTGGGCTTTGTCCCCCTGCTCGCCTCTGGCGATCCCTTTTGGGCACCCCTGGCGATCGCGATCGCCGGCGGCATTGGGGGTTCGCCTATCCTCGCCCTCTATTTCACTCCTGCGGCTTACCTGCTGCTGCAACGACGGCGATCGCCATCAAACCATCAACGTCCTAACCAATCGACCGAGCCCCCCTCTGTCGAACATTTCACGATGTGACGTGATTGAACCAGAGGAAAATTTCATGAACATAGTCCACACCAATCCGCAGTCTTTAGACACAAATGACCTCAAGGATTTGCAACACTTTCAGCATCGTCTAGAGGGCTGTGTCTCAAACGGAACGTTATTCTTCGAAGACTTGGAAGCTGCTCTCAGCAATTTATATACCAATCACAAGTTGACTACCCAAAAGCTGACCCTCATTCGGCAATGTATTTGGGAAAAGGTGCAATCAGGAAGCCTCCAGTTGGAGTGGCGACCCTACAAGAAGTCTTGACCACCCAAAAGCACTAGGGGCTGTCATCAATTAGGTGTCAAAGTTCTTCCACAGAAGCGTTTACGACCCCTAGCTCATGTTACTAGGCGGGCAGGTAAACACTTATCTTGCAAGGCTTCTGTAATCAATTGATGCCGTGCCCTAAAAGTCACCACGGTGCAAATCCTGCACACATCAAATCAAACGAACGTTTGGTTAAATCAATCTTTTTGTAACCGATGAAAACCGATAAGCAAAAGGGAATTTGGGTCATGCGCTTTCCACTTTGGCACTATCTCAATCAACCACTTTTGGATAAAAAACATCCACTCATTCTCAATCCTGCTCAGTACTGGCAACGGTATCAAATACGGTACCTCAATCGTTGCCTCAACAACGCGTTCCTAGAGACGTGCTGGCGCGTGAACTACCAGCGTTTTGTTATCCACTACAAAGACTTCTGTTCTCGTAATGCGTTAGAGGAAGATCCTCGCTGGTTCGTCGAGCGTTGCTGGGCGGTAGAAAGACGCCCTCGCACATATCAACACCCTGAACATTAACTGCCAAAGCGGAGACTAACCATGAATTGTATTACTATCGGAGCACCGCCCTTTATCCTGGCCGAAGTGGGAGAAATCAGCGAATCGGCGATTTTTGGGGCGCTGCTCGTATCCACCACCATCATCTTCTTAACGAGCCATGTTTGGGAAGAAATCTGTACTTGGCTGCGGCTACCGCCTGTCCTTGGTCAACTCATCGGCGGCATTATTTTGGGGGTTTCAGCGCTGAAAGTTCTGGTCTTTGCAGATGGCGAAACGGCAATCAACCCCGCCGTGATTCATCTCATTCATCAGACCACTGAAGTCGATGCTGCGGGCGCTTTAACGGCCTATTCCCATCAGCTGATCGCAATCTCAGAAGGCGCAGCTAATTTGGGTGTTATCGCCTTGCTGTTTCTGATCGGACTAGAGTCAGACTTCGATCGCTTGCTCAAGGTCGGCCCTCAAGCCGCCATCGTTGCCGGGGCGGGCGTTGTGCTGCCCTTTGTCGGCGGCACAGCAGGACTCATGTCACTGTTCCATTTGCCATTGTTGCCCGCCATTTTTGGCGGAGCGGCCCTAACCGCTACCAGCATTGGTATTACCGCTAAGGTGCTGAAAGAGCTGGGGCAGCTCCAGTCTACCGAAGGGCAAATTATCATCGGCGCAGCTGTGTTAGATGATTTGATGGGAATTCTCATCCTGGCTCTTGTCGTCAGTTTGGTTAAGGACGACGTGATCGATGTTGCAGGATTGGGCCTGTTACTCCTCAGCACCGCTGGCTTTGTCGGTTTCGTCGTGCTGTTGCGATCGCCCATTGCCAGGGCATTCACCGCTCTCAACAAGTGGCTGCGGTCGGAGAATAGTGTCCTGGTTCTGGGTATTATGTTTGCCCTACTCATGGCGGCGATCGCCAATGCCATTCACCTGGAAGCGATTCTAGGAGCCTTTGCCGCCGGTGTGATGCTCAGCGGTAGCGAACTGCGACAGCAGCTTTTAGAACGATTTGAACCCATCGCAGGCATCCTGGCACCCATCTTCTTTATCGTTGTAGGCGCAAAGACCGACATCAGCATCCTGAATCCAGCCCATCCCGGAAGTGCCACAGGGTTGTGGATGGCAGCTGTCCTAATCGTTATCGCCGTATTGGGCAAAGTGGCCGCTAGCTATCTCCTCCCTCGGACAGACGGACTCAATCGACTGGCGATCGGCATTGGTATGGTACCGCGCGGTGAAGTCGGCCTCGTCTTTGTCGGTATCAGTTCTTCCGTGGATATGTTGTCTACCGAATTGACAGCTGCGATCATCCTAATGGTCGTTGCTACAACTTTGATTGCTCCACTACTATTACGCTGGGCATTGCCGGGACAGAATACAGTCTCAGCCAGAGTGGCTGATTCCCTTTCTAAGGGCTAGAACCCATCATCACTAGCCCGATCACTCTCCGCTAACTGATAGCCATTGCCCATCAAATTGGAGTCACATTCTTTCCCAATGACGAGTAGTCACACCCCCTCTCAAACCCTCCAGTATCCACGCAACAACGGGGTATTTCAATGAAAACAACTCACTCCTACACGCGTAAACATCCTCGTTTGTCTCGCTGGCAGCAATTTACCTCCTGGATTTTACAAGCTGCTGCTGCAATCATTTTCTTGACAGCGGGCAACTCGAAAATCATCGGCACCGAAAAAGCAATCGAGGTGTTCAGTCATTTTGGCGATAGCCCAGAACTGCGATACCTGATAGGGAGCTTTGAAATTGTATGTGCGATGTTGTTGCTCTTTCCCGACCGAGCTTTTGTTGGCAGCATGATGCTATCAGCCCTTATGGGTGGTGCAATCCTAGCCCATTTGGCTCTCATTGAAGGTGGCCCCATTCCCGCCTTTGTTTTGCTGTGCATCTCTGTGGCCATTGCTTGGTTCAGACGGCCAACAGACATAATGAATGGCTAAAGCGAGTTTCCCTCTCTAGAGCTACTCAAATAGGCAAGACAAGCCCTGGATCAAGTCTGAGCTCTCAGACGAGAGAGTTCTCTTGGAAACTCTCATCATGGCCTCTTGGAGCTTGTTATTGAGCGGATGCGAAATGCAGGGAAAGACGACTTTGAAAGCTTTGGGGACGCCCACGTCATTAGGACGAGTTTATCAAAAGTGATCGATGACGGGTCAGCGTTTTGAGTCCCTATAACAAGCATCGAAGAACGTATTCGATTAAAAAGTAAGTTAGACGAGCATGTGTCATGAACAAATTACGCATTAGGTTTAAGCGGGTTGCGATCGCAATCCTGGCGGTCTTTATCGTCACGGATTTTTGGCCCCACCCCACCCTATCTCCGGGGCTGATTCTAACAGCATTGTCGAGAATAAATGCGATTGCTGAGAATGTGATTACGGGAGAGTAGCGCCATCAACTGAACTGTTCACATTGAAAATTGAGCACTCAGCTGAGGAACGAGCTTGGAAGCAAAGCTATCTCCTCGCAGAAGCCCCGATCGCCCTATTCCCCTACTCCCCACCCGATCGCATCGACAAACTAATCCGCTTCCGCTTCTCATCGACCTCCAGCACCCGCACGGCGACCACCTGACCGACTTTGACGATTTCCTTGGGGTCGCGAACGAAGCGATCGGCGAGTTGGGAGATGTGGACGAGGCCGTCTTGGTGGACGCCGAGATCGACGAAGGCTCCAAAGTTGGCGACATTGGTGACAACGCCCTCTAGGGTCATGCCGGGTTTGAGGTCGGTAATGGTTTGGATGTCATCGCGGAAGGTGGCGGTGACGAATTGCGATCGCGGATCTCGTCCTGGCTTTTCGAGTTCTTGGAGAATGTCACGCAGGGTGGGTTCGCCGACCTCATCGGTGACATAACGCTTTAGATTGACTTGCTGGAGCGGGAGGGACTGGAGTTGTTTGACGTCCGCTGCCAGCTTTTTGGCGTTGACGCCGAGATCCGTCAAGATCGCTTCGACCACGCCGTAGCGCTCGGGGTGGACGGCGGTGTTGTCCAGGGGATTTTTGCCATTGCGGATGCGCAGAAAGCCTGCCGCTTGCTCGAAGGCTTTGGGGCCGAGTTTGGGGACTTTGAGCAGGGTTTTGCGATCGCCAAACGCACCATTTTGATTACGATAGGCCACGATGTTGTTAGCGACAGTGGGAGTAATGCCCGACACATAGGTGAGCAGCGCGGAAGACGCGGTGTTTAGATCGACCCCCACGTAGTTCACACAGCTTTCCACGGTTTCTTCCAGCTTTTGCTTCAGGCGCTTTTGATCCACATCATGTTGGTATTGCCCCACGCCGATAGATTTGGGGTCGATCTTCACTAGCTCGGCCAGGGGGTCTTGCAGGCGGCGACCGATGCTGATGGCTCCCCGCACGGTTACGTCAAGCTCAGGGAATTCGGCGATCGCCACGGGACTGGCCGAATACACCGATGCCCCCGCCTCGTTCACCATCACCTTTACGGGCTTTTGGGGTAAGGCCTGCAACACCTCTGAAACAAAGGCATCCGTTTCCCGGCTGGCGGTGCCATTGCCAATGGCAATCAGCGCAATCTTGTGTTTCTGGAGCAACTGCTTTAGGGTTTGTGTGGCCTTTTCGCGTTGAGCCTTAGCTTGATGGGGAAAGATGGCTTCGTAGTGCAAAAACTGTCCCGTTTCGTCGATGACTGCGACCTTGCAGCCTGTGCGAAATCCAGGGTCGATCGCCAGCGTCGGCTTCATCCCTGCCGGAGGCGCGAGCAACAGATTCCGCAGGTTCTCCTCGAAGGTTTGGATCGACTCTCCATCCGCCCACGCTTTCTTCTCTGCGATCACGGTGTTGATCAGCGAGGTTTTCATCAGGCGGTTAAAGGCATCCTGAATCACGTCCTGGTAAAACGCCCGCAGCGGTTTCTGGCGGGTGCGTATTACTTCGGCTTCCAGATTTTGCAATACCTGATCTAGGTCAAACGTGAGTTCCAGGGACAAGACCTCCTCTCGTTGCCCCCGCAGCAGTGCCAGCAGATTGTGGGGAGCCACCTGCCGCACGGAAATTTCGTAGTTGCGGTACAGCTCGAACTTGGTGCTGCCTTCAGGAATCTCAGGGTCGATGCGGGAGCGGAATGAGCCAGATTTCAGCAGGTACTCTCGTACCCAGGCGCGTAGCTCCGCCCGGTCGGCGATCGCCTCTGCCAAAATATCTGCCGCCCCTTTCAAAGCATCCTCCGCTGTCTCCACCCCGGCCCCTGGATTCACGAATGCCGCAGCGGCTTGCATCAAATTCAGCTCCGCAGCTTTTGGTTGGTTATGGGCGGCGATTTGTTCTGCCAGCGGCTCTAATCCTTTCTCCTTGGCGATCGTGGCACGGGTGCGGCGCTTGGGACGGTAGGGCAGATACAGGTCTTCCAAGTCCGTCTTTTGCAGACAGCGCTCGATTTTCTGCTGCAACTCCTCCGTCAGCTTTCCCTGGTCGGCAATGGACTTGAGGATGGTTTGCTTGCGCTCCTCCAACTCGGTGAGGTATTGGTGCCGTTCCTGGAGCGATCGCAATTGCACCTCATCCATTCCCCCCGTCCGCTCTTTACGGTAGCGGGCAATAAAGGGCACCGTCGCCCCCTCTTGCAAGAGTTCCAGCGCCGCTTCCAGGTTACGGGCGGGCAGCGAAAGTTCCTGAGCCAGGAGTCGAATCAAGTCAGCCATGTTGTCAAAACCAGAGCAAACCTTCAGCCCTGTAGTCTAGCATTTGCGTCGCGGGCTGAGACGCAACACTGATGCACTGCCTTCGCCTCGCACGACCTACAGCTTTGCAAGAGTATATTGACGTTGTAAATACAATTTGCCTACACTACTAAATATGGACGTGTATTTTGTACTCAACGGCATTACGTTTGTCTGGAATGATGAAAAGGCACAAAGCAATCCTCAAAAACATGATGGTGTTACGTTTCAGCAAGCTGCTGAAGCCTTCTTTGATCCACTTCTAGTGGTAGTAGATGCGAGTCGAAATGATGAAGCACGAGATGCCATTATCGGTCTCGATAGGCGTTGGAATTTTCTGTACGTTGTTTTCATTGAGCGCAAAGACGACATGATTCGCATCATTTCAGCCCGTAAAGCAACACGAAAGGAACGTGAATACTATGAAAGCTGAAGCATTAAAAAAACGGTTAGATAGAAATCGCCCAATGACAACAATTACCATTCGGATGCCCGAAGATGTGATTGAAGACTTGAAAAGAATTGCACCATTACTTGGGTTCTCGGGATATCAGCCATTGGCTCGTACCTATATCGGACAAGGTCTACGTGCTGATCTAGAGCGCTTGGAGGGAGATACGGTATCTGCATTGATCGCCAGTTTAAAGCGCCATGGTGTGAGTGATGAAATTCTGCAAGAAGCGCTTAGTGAAGTGATCCAGCGATAGCCACAGTGGGTTGTCCCAGCTGAGCTGCTTAACCCTGCGTTGGTACGAACGAAACAGAAACTGTTGACCCAAATCAGAGATGTTTATCGCTGCACAACTCCATTTTTAGCAATACATTTGAAGCTTGACCACGACTGAAAAGCTTTGTTAATAATGATTGCTCTCTACTTCAATAGGGAACAGGTAGCAATGGATTTTCATCTTTGAGCTTTGATAGATAATGGTTTCTGAGAGACAGGTGATTTTTTTATATTGTTTTATAATAAACAATAATACAGTGAGCCAGTATCTTTCCAATCCTTAAGATCAAAGGTGCTTTCGTATGTCCTGGAGAAATTGGGGAGATCATCCCATTGTCGTAGCTATTGGTGTTATTGCAGCACTAGGTGGGATAGCAACTTTAGTAGTAACTTTTTCACCTTCAACTACAGGAGAACAACCGATTCAAACTGTGAATAGTGAGGGGAATACACAAGTAGGCGGTACAGGGAACATGCAGATTAGTGATAGTACTGTCATCTTTGATAGAAAGGGGGACATTAGAAACTTTAGAAATTTTATTCCAGAGACTTATTTAAATAATCTACCGCGTGCAAAATGTAATGCGTATATGGAAGCTAGAGAATTTTGGAATACGGGAATAACATCTGAAATGCTCAATGGTAATATATTTTTGTCAAATGAGCTTAAAAAAATATTGATTGGCATTGCCGAAACGGCTTACACCCGGGAGTTTTTTGAGGGAAGAACTGCTGAAGAATATTACGATGAGATGATAAATAGATTGATGCAAGTATCTTATGATGCTAAACCTAGTTCTGGCACTATGTATCATGTCATCGCAAGTGGAGATGAAGCTCTGATTATAGATGATTTGATTGTGCAATTGGTGAAGGACTCAATCGAACCATCATATTTTCTGCGGTGGAAGGATGATTGGGATAGGGCTGCTCTTGAGGAAGAAGACTGTATGCTTAATTTATAGAAATGAAACTTGCTAGCTATGAGGATTGCATTATTAATTTGAATCCTATGAGGAGCCTACTTACGTGTCTTCTAGATAGAACTTCATAGCAGGGAAAAGAAAAAATCATCAGTGAAATACAATGGATTATTTGTATCCAAAGGCGATCGCCCACCCAGGCTTTAAATTAGTGTTGGCAACGATAAAAGGTTTCATCGAAGCAGAATAAAGCTGCTCTACCGTACTTTTTTCCCCTTGTTTTGCCTTTCAGCCGTTTGCCCTCGACTCAAAATCCGGATACCCCGCCGCCGCGCCAGCTCCTGCAAGTCGATCGCCCGGTCGGTTTCATCCACAATCTCGCCAATCAAAACTTCCAGTACGTCTTCTAGGGTAACAACACCTGCGAGGACGCCGTATTCATCCACCACCACCGCCAAGTGTTCGCGTCCAGCCTGGAAGTCTTTGAGCAGCTTGTTGGCGCGGAGGGATTGGGGGATGAAGTGGGCGGGACGGGCGAGACTGGCGATCGCGCTGTGCTGTTTTCCCTGAATTAGGGCAGTTAGCAACTCGTTGCGCATGACGATGCCCACCACCTCGTCTAGGGACTCTCCGCTAACAATGATGCGCGAATGTTGGGAGGCGAAGATATCATTCTTGGCTTCGGCGAGGGTCATGTCGCCTGGCAGGTGGGTGATGGCGACTCGGGGGGTCATCAAATCCCGAGCTGTGACGTCGTTCAGGCGGAAAACCTGCTGAATCATCTCGAACTCATCGCGCTCGATCACGCCTTCCTGTTGTCCCAACCGTGCCAATAGTTGAATTTCGGTTTCGTTGGTGATGGGTCGCCGTTCGCCTCGGATAAAGGGTGCGGTGATTTGCTCCAGCACGACGACGATGGGAGTGAACAGAATCGTTAACCCCACGATGACGGGGGCGACAGTCAGAGACACCTGCTCGGCATATCGCTCGCCGAAGGTCTTCGGCAGGATCTCCGCAAAGATAATGATAAGAAATGTGAGCAGTCCGGAGAAAACCCCTAACAAGGCATCGCCCAGGACAATGGATGCGGTTCGCCCAATGGCGATGCTGCCCAAAATATTGAACAGGTTGTTAAAAATGACCAGTGTGGCGATCGGGCGGCTGATTTTCTCTCGGATCCTCAAAAGCGCCCGTGCCGATTTCCGTTCTGATTGTGCCAGTTGGCGGACGCGTGTCTGGGGAACGGAGAGTAAAGCCGTCTCGGTGCCAGAACACAGGGCAGAACCGCCAATAACAAGCACGGTGAGTAGAAGGAGGTTGAGCATACCAGGGGGGAGGAACGGAATGGGGAAACACAGCGAGGGTGTACAAGATATACCGTGTCACTAGGTTGCCCTTGATGTTTGGTTTTCAGGCATGTCGGGTTTAGATCTTTTTACGCGAGTTCAAGACAGCTAGACGCGCTGACAAAGGAGAGTGAAGCCTAACGATTGCAAAGATGTCTGTTGCAACGAGGGCGATCGCACAAACAAGCCTACATCTTGTCATTATGCAACACCCCTTGACTAGACTGAATGGCCGCATCTGACAAAGAGGAATGGATCCAAGTGACTGGATCATGCAAATCGCTTAGTTGGGTGCAGTATACGCCTTCCGGAAAACAAATGAGATGAAACTTAGAATTTAGATTGCCGATTTTCGATGGTCAGGTGTATGGTCTTAAAAAGCTTTGGCATTTTCATCTGTAACTCTGCTCAGCAAGAGCGATCGCAGTTGACTTTTATGTCGAAGCTATTAATCACCTCGGTCGGATTGTGATGGGTGTTCCAGTTCTAAATAAAGACTCGGTAATCTGATGTGCGGCTCCCCCCAGCTACGATCGCCGCAGATCAACTTGGACTTTAACTTTAGGAGACTTTCCCATGACACATACATTTTGTTTCATTTCTCGCTTTGCGTCTGTAAAAGGTATGGCAGCGCTCCTCCTGGCATTCGCTGCGTTGATTCTTCCTGCTTGTGCCCCTGCTGGGGAAGAGGTTGATGATGGAGTCGTCGAAGAGCAAGAGATGATGGAGGAAGGAGAGATGGAAGACGAAGACGAAGACGGTGAGGATGAATAATCTTCCAACCTTAGCTCTCTTGGTATGAAATTATCTGATGCGGAGTTTGGCCACGACTGGGCGGTGATCGGATACACCGGCAGGAGGTGTCATCACCGCATCGACGCTGATCCTTGAACTGACAAAAATATGGTCGATGGGAATCTTCAGGACTTGCAAGACCTGTTCAATGGTGGCGAGCGGTCGCCCAGCTTCGTTATAAAACCAAGTTGGATTCAAGCCATGCCCTCGATTAACGCTCCGCAAGCCTGATTGCCATACAAACTCTCTAAAGTAAGGCGACCAGGATGTGGTGTTAAAGTCGCCCATGATGATGGTTGGGGTCTCCTGGCTGGCACTATAGTTGGCCAATGCCTGGATGAAGAGATTGCGGCGGGTGAAGAGTGCTGGGGAGACGGGAGGACGGGGATGCGCAACGACGACCCGAATGGGCTTTCCATCGACGTCAACGATCGCCGTCAGGCCGAAGTTGGATGCGCCGAAGTCCTCGGTTTCAGCTTCTACAATCGGATGGTGGCTGAATAGGCTAAGTCTCCCGTCAGTGGCGCGATAGTAGTAAGGATAGAGCCCCTCAACCCGGACTCTCAGCGCTTCGGCTTCTTCGTCAGAGGGTTCAATCAATCCTAAGATTTCAGCGGACTGATTTTTCACCCGTTCCGTCACCGCTTCCGTATTCCAGAGCAGGTAGTTGACGTTGTAGGTCATGACGGTCAGAGGAATGCCACCGGGTTGAGCGTTCCACAGGCGCGGGATATAGCTACTTAGGGTTGCGCTGGCATAGAAGCCTAGGGCGATCGCCAAAACAACCATGACCCCGCGACGAGAGCGTTTGGGGCGGAGCCATAGGCTACCCAGAAAAAACAGCAAGGTCAGGGCTGCGAGCCAGAGATAGGCTCCGCCGATCAATTCAAACGGCCATAGCCTGTACCACGGAGCAATCGACATGCTGAGTCCCAGGAGGGCGATCGCACTCAGCCAAAGGAAAAGGTTTGCCAGCATAAGGCTCTCGTTTGTGACAGCGCAAGAGGTGCCAGACGGCGACCCCTCTCGAAGATACAAAGTTGTGCCCTGTTGTTCCGAGACATTTCGGCAGGCTGGTGTGTCATTTTCGGCAATCGCATCTACTCAAACGCGTCACCCATGTTGTCTGAATCCATCTACCCCCTTGGCAGAAAGGGTGCGTGAATACCCCCTTGCACTTTTCTATTCTGATTATCAAGACCGGAACAAACCATTTACGTTTCACACGTTTATCGCTGTAACGATTGCGTCTGTAACTATTTCATTTACCCACTGCTGTAACAAGGAGAATCGAATCATGACAAGTGCAATGCAGCATTCCAGTTTTAGCATCTCGAAAACAAAGCTAGCGATCTTCTCGCTCTTGGGCTTAACGTTAGCTTCTGTGCCTTTTGCGGTTACCGCCCTGCGATCCGGTGGTCATGCCTGCGAAACCGGAGAAGTTGAAGAGCGACTGTACTGCGAATATAACCCAGCTGTCGTCAAAATTGAGGTCGAAAACGGTGCCGGAAGTGGCGTCATCATGTCAGAAGATGGCTTGGTGTTGACCAATGCTCATGTCGTCCAAGACTTTACTGAAGTGCGGGTTTCGTTCCCCGACAGCGAGACTGGCGGCGAAGTCTACGTTTCCGGTGAAGTCATTGCCTACGGCGAAGAAGGGCTGGATCTAGCGGCTGTGCAGTTAAGTGGCGACAGCTTTGACTATGTTTCAGAGCTATCCGAGTCCGTCTCCGTGGGGCAGCGGGTCTATGCTATCGGCACCCCGTTTGAAGAATTTCGCAACACCTTGACGGCCGGTATTGTTAGTCGTATCGATACCGAAAAGGACTTGATTCAAACCGATGCGGCTATTAACCCTGGAAACTCTGGGGGCCCGCTGTTTAATGCAGATGGGGAACTGGTTGGTGTCAATACGGCTATCTATGCATCCCAGGATGGCGGCAACATTGGAATTGGCTTTGCGATTCCATCTGAAACCGTCGAAGGATTCCTACAAGATGTTGAAGAGGGTAATGCTCCGACAGAACCACAGGTTGCAGAAATCGTTCCAGGCATCTATCAAGATCCTCAAGTGCTGGTAATGAATGGTTCTTTTGTCGGCGGAGAGATTAACGAGGAAAGCAATGTCTTCGATGATCAGAGCTATTTCAACGCCTATGTGTTTGAAGGACAGGCCGGACAGGTCGTCGAGATTGCGATGGAAAGTGTTGATTTTGATGCCTATCTGATGCTGTTTGGTCCTAATGGTGAAGGGGTCGCAGAGGATGATGATAGCTATGGCGATACCAATGCTTATCTGTCAGTGACTCTCCCTGTAGATGGTGTCTACACTATTTTTGCTAACACCTACGAAGCCGGGGAAATAGGTCGTTATCAAATTGGTGGACTTTTAGAAGACGCCAATCAATAAGTTTCCGGTCCCACCATGAAAGGCAGCAATACCCGCTGGATAGCAACTCAGTTGCTCCACCTAGCGGGTATTTCCTATGAAAAATCTGTACTCCATTTTGAATTAGGCAAGACTTACGAAGGTTGATAATTTTTGGGCTGCACTGCGATCCAAAAATTATCAACCTACTTGGGTTTTTCGTAGCAAATGCGTAAGTCCTAAGTACCTCGGTATAGTTAAAAACCAAATCCTAAAACCCTGTGCCGTCTGCTGCGCGGGCGGCACAGGGTTTTAGGATTTGAGTTTTAATTGCACCTACTGACTTAGTAGATATTGATGCTTGAGCTAATTTTTACGAACCTTATCTACGTTTTGTACTATCCAATTGCGATCGCAAGCATCTCGCTGGTACTATGCACGTGGAGTTTTGTGGCGGCAATCAAGATCCTGGACGTTAAACAAGGCTTGACCCTTCACCCTTCTAAATCTGAGCCTGACGACTTCTCATTATCCTGATATCGACGCTTCTTTTGATAATCACGACATCTCAAACACGAATCAGAGATTAGATAGTATTTGTTCGGTCGAAAGTTGTAAGTCTTTCGTGAACTCAGGTCACCGAGTTAGCGATCGCATAACGTATCAAATGGTGCAAAAGACTGCATCATTCCTGCTGCGAAAATCACTTGAGATCCGTCGTTGCCTGCGATCGCTGCCTGCGATTCTCAACAGAGATGTTCCGTTTAATCCTTACCTTTAAACAAACAACAGCTCCTATTCATTGAATAATGAAATTAATGAATGCAGGGCTATAGAAGTTTCCTTCAAGCGAGTTGCATGGATTCGGTCATGGCTGCAATGAAATACATTATTGGTGTTGATATTGGTACGACGAGCACCAAAGCCGAAATCTTTACGACTCAGGGAGAGGGAGTCGTTTGGCAGGCGATCGCCTACCCCCTATCCTCGCCTGCACCCGACGTTCAAGAGCAAAACCCCGACGAAATCTTGGATGCCGTTGTCAATAGCATCAGCAGCCTGATGGTACAGAGTCAGATTTCCCCCTCTGATCTGCTGGGAATTTCTTTTAGTGCTGCGATGCATAGCCTGATTGCCGTCGACTCAAATGGTGATCCCTTAACCCAGAGCATTACCTGGGCCGATCGTCGGAGTGCGTGTTGGGTCGATACAATTCGCGAGAAATATGACAGTAAAGCGATTTACCATCGCACGGGGACGCCCATTCACTCTATGTCTCCGTTTGTCAAATTGGTCTGGTTACGCCATGAACAGCCAGATCTGTTTCGGCAGGCCGCGAAATTCATTTCCATCAAGGAGTATATTCTGTATCGCTGGCTGGGCGAGTATGTGGTGGACTACTCCATTGCCAGTGCAACGGGTTTGTTGAATCTGCAAACCCTTAAGTGGGATGAAGAAGCGCTTGAAATCGCTGGGATTTTCCCGGATCAGCTTTCCCGCATTGTGCCAACGACATGCCAGCTTACCCCTATCCATACCAAGTATGCTGAGCAAATGGGTGTGCCTGCCCAGCTTCCTGTGATTATTGGCTCGAGTGATGGTCCCCTAGCCAACCTAGGCGTGGGAGCTATTTCTCCCGGTGTGGTGGCAGTGTCCGTCGGCACCAGCGGAGCTATCCGTACCGTGTTGGATCATCCGCAGACCGATCCGGATGAGCATTTGTTCTGCTATGCCCTTACCGAAAAACACTGGGTTGTGGGCGGTGCGGTGAATAATGGTGGACTAATTTTGCGCTGGGTGCGGGATAACCTAGGTGAAACGGAGGTCAACACGGCTCACCTCCTAGAGGCGGATCCTTACAACATTTTGACGGCGATCGCCGCCACGGTTTCCCCTGGAGCAGAAGGATTGATCTTCCATCCCTACCTGGCCGGAGAAAGGGCTCCATTATGGGATTCCAATGCACGGGGAAGCTTGTTTGGGTTGGCCTTACACCATCAAAAGGCACATATTATTCGAGCGGTGCTGGAAGGTGTGGTGTTCAATCTCAAGCTCGTTTTGGATGCCCTACAAGAGGTAACAGGTTCGACAGAAAGCATTCGAGCAACGGGAGGGTTTGCCCGCTCTGAACTCTGGCGACAGATGTTGGCTGATATTTTTAACTGTGATGTTGTTGTGCCCCAGAGCTTTGAGGGATCTTGCTTTGGAGCAGCGCTTCTAGGATTGTTTGCTTTGGGAGAACTACCATCCCTCGAAGCGGCGGTGGATTTGCTGGGTGAGGAACACTGCCATCAACCCATTCCAGCCAATGTCGAAAGCTATCAAAAAGTCATTCCCCTCTACAACGACTTGCTTGACTTATTTCAACCAACCTATGGAAAAATTGCGGCTCTACAAGCAGCACTGCAGTGACGTGAAGACATGTCATAGGTTGGTGATAGGAGATTTTCAGAGAGGCTCTTTCCACGACTTTGCCCTGAGCGCAGTCGAAGGGCACATAACAATTCGCTGGTTGCTACGTGCTGGCTGAGCGTCGTCTCGTAAATCATCCGCGCAGTCAAGACTAGCTCTTCTGTCCTGAGCATGCTCAGGACAGAAGAGCTAGCACGGATTGTAATCAAGGGCGCCATTTCGAAATGTGACCCTCTGCGAATAGAGTAGCCTGCGGTTGAACCTATGCTTAAGCAGTAGCTAGGGAGTGAGCTATGCAGCTAAGAATTCAGCTTGATTTGACCTCTGAACATCGTCAGCGCCATCTGTTGGCCGGTTTAGACAGCTGGGTGAAGCTGGGACTGCTGTCAGATGCGCAAATTCGTGAATTGGCCTACGAGCTGAGTGAGCCTATCCTGACTCGACCGGCAGCGCAGCCAGCACCGATTACCGACTTTGCAGCAACAACTGCTGAGAGTACTGCCCGACCCGAGCCTAGCCCGGCTGTACGACCCCACAGCTGGCTATCGCGAGCCTTACGATCGCTGCTGGATGAAATCAGCGTTATTTGGTTGCTATTTCTCGGTGTCTTCTTAGTCATTGTCTCTTCCGGCGTACTCGCCGCTAGACAATGGGAGACTTTTTCATCGGTTGGGCAGTATGCCATTTTGTTCACCTACACAGTAGCGTTCTGGGGGGCGAGCATTTGGGCGCAGCGACAGGCACACTTGCAAACCACCGCTAGAATGCTGGCGCTGACAGCGCTGCTGCTGATTCCAGTGAACGTTTGGATGATGGATGCGCTCAGTGTGCTGAATCGCCCGCTGGGACTGGGTCTTGGGGGACTGGCGACTGCGGTGCTAACCGGATTGCCTTTTCAGTGCCTTACCCATCGGTCGAACCAGCTGAATCTGATTGGGCTGAGCTGGCTGCACTGGGGCTGGAGCTGGGGTAGCTGGCCGCTGCTGGTGATATATCTTGGCACGATTGGCACGGCAGCGAATCTCACCTATCAAGATCGTCAGTCGTCTCTCGTTGAAGGGGCTGATCTTAATCAGATAGACGCGGAACAGCCAGACGCGCGATCGCGCGTGCTCTCCTTTGACATGCTCATCATGGCACTGTCTATTTTGATTCTGCTGGTACGTGGTTTGCTAGTGGTGCAGCTGCCGCCGCATCAGCTGGGACTCGCGGCGGGTATCTGTGGCTGGCTATTGGTTTGGCTAACGCGCCGTCAGACGGCTCAAATCGTCTGGGGTCGCGTTGGGGCTGGGCTGCTGCTGGCTGGCTGGGCGATTTCGGCTGGGCATGAGCCACCCTGGCAGGCGATTGGGGTCAGTGGGCTAGCGCTTTGGCTGTTGATCGATCAGCTGCGACAAACCTGGCAGCGCGATCGCTTGCTGATGGTGCTGGGGGTTGCACTTCAAGCTTATTGGCTGCTGTGGTTCACCATTCCTGCGACAATGCGTAGCTGCTTTTTAAACGGTTTGTCAGACCTTGTCTCAACGCAGTCAATTCAGGGCAGCGAATGGGCTAGCCTAGGACTCTTTCCCTTTCTCATCGGATTGCTGCTGTTTGCTAAGTGGCTCCAACATTGGCAGCAGCCAAGATTAGCGCTCACAACTGAGCGAGCCGCACTGGTATTCGGCATTGGGCTAGCGTTGCTAGGCATCACCAACCGCTTCAGCGTCGCTGCGAATCTGTCGCTTTCAGCTATCACGCTGGGGGTAATGCTGCGATCGCGACCGCAGGTGCCCGCTGCGCTGGTTGCCCTGACACATGGCATCGGCCTTTTGGCGCTGGCCGCCGGGGTGAACTATGTGGCACCTGAGCTGAGCGCGGTGCAGTGGACGTATTTGGTATTGGGCAGTGCGATCGCAGAGTTTTTAGCGCATCTCATCGTGCGCCATCAGCCTTGGCAGCGGAGCACCTGGCAGGTGGGTTTAGGGCTTTCAGCCCTGAGCTATGGCTTATTGCTTTGGCATTGGGGCGAGTATCCTAGCTGGGTATGGCTGCTGGTCCCTATGGCCTTAACGCTGGTAGCCAACCATCAGCGAGCTCTGCATCCACGTGCCGCCGTTGGGTTCACGATGGTTACGCTGCTGCTACAGGGCGCCTGGCTGACGAACTGGCCGATTGCGATCGCGAGCTTTGCGGTCGGAACAGTTTGCATGGGCTTCAACAGTCAGGTTTGGCGCACCGACCTCGTAGCGCTGTTTACGGTGGGCTCAAGCCTGTCTTTGGTTAATAGCAGCCTGTGGTATTGCCTCACTGTCGAGCCAGAGACTATCTGGGGCAGATTGCTGATCGTGTTGGCAATTGAAATTTGGGCGCTGTGGCTACTGCAGCGAGGGCTAATGCGGCGTAGCGGTGAGCTGGCGGCGCTCTATGCTCGGGCGACTCAGTTTTGGGGCATTGGCCTGATGGTTGGGCTGATGCTGTGGTCTACGCTGCTGGCTGCGATAACGCTGCTGGCGCCGACCGACATTCTGGTGCGCTACCAAACCTACATCGGCTATGTACTAGCGGCAGCCATTCTACTAATCGCGGCACTACTCGAAGCGATTCGGACTGAACCCGCCGAGTGGCGCTATTGCAGCCTAGCCTGGGTAGCTGAAGTCGCGCTCATACTGGGGCTGACGCTGCGCGGCGTGGGCTATGAGGGGGTTGCGATCGCAACCTTCGCACTAGGTCTGGTCTCTCAGCTGGTAGCGGATATCTGGGTGCGCAGACATCCGCCCTATCGCACGAGTTGGCACGGCATCCCGATTGCCTATGCGCTGCTAGGGGTGCTGCTCGGCCATGTTGCATTTCAGGCAGAGACCGGGCTGTACACACTTGCCGCAGCAGCACTCTTTACCGGGGTCGGACGCCGACAGACGTCGCTGCATCCCTTCGCCTACCTAGGGCTCGCCACGCTATCGATTGGCGCGTATGAACTGCTGATTTACCGTCTGCTGCAGGCCAGTGGCGGGCGGCCTGGCGACGGGGTAACGCTGCTGGCTGGGCTAGCGCTGCTGATTGCCCTGCTCGAACGCTGCTTTAGCTCTTGGCTGCTGCGCTATTTGCAAATTTCACCGGACGGGTTGCGCGGTGTGGCCCATGTTCACTGGTTAGTGGGCAGTTTGCTAGCCGTTGGAGCTGCAATTCAAGGGCTGGGGCAGCCCTATGGTCTTGCTATTTGGACGGTGACCTCGCTACTGCTGGCGGGCTATGCGCTGAGCATTGGTAACTATCGCTGGACATCGCAGCCGCTGATTTTTACCTCGTCTGTTTGGACGACGCTAGGACTGCTCGAAGCGCTGTTCTGCGTGGCCTATATTCGCTTTATTTGGTTTGCTGATCAGACCGGGCTTCTGACCTGGGGCGGCGTCATTGCCTGCGCAATTGGTTTAGCATTTTACCTGGCACCGTGGCAGCTTTGGGGCTGGCCGGTACGGCCGTGGCGGCTGTTAGGCCTGTGGTTACCAATGTTGACGCTGAGCATCACGCTCGATCAGGTACAAACGCAGGGATTGCTGCTGATTGGTGCCTTCTATGCGGGAATGGCAAAACAGTTTGAGCAGATTCGACTAAGCTATTTGAGTGTTCTGCTGCTCGACTGGGCGCTGCTGCGCTTCCTGAGTCAGCAAGGCTGGCTGACAGCGCTGTGGCTAGGGCTGATCCTTGGGTTCTCAGCGCTGTATGTGGTCGAAGTTGAACCTGGGCTACAGCATCCCACGAAGCGACAGCAGCGCCACTGGTTGCGATCGCTCGCCAGCAGTTTAGTGGGTCTCACAGCGCTCTACCAAGCAGAAGTTTCTGACCCGATGCTGCTATTTTCCGGGCTGACGCTGTTGCTGGGGATGAGCTTTGTGTTTGCTGGGCTCATCCTTAAAGTGCGCGCCTTTTTGTACGTGGGCACAGGGTTGTTTATTTTGCAGGTAATTCGTGTGCTCTGGCTGTCTATCAGCACGAATTCGCTACTGCTCTGGGCGGTTGGTATTTTGCTGGGTCTGATTTTGATTTGGGTGGCAGCTACGTCTGAGTCGCGCCGTGCGCAGGTGACAAATCTGTTGGAGTCTTGGGCTTCAGCGCTAGAAGCTTGGGATTAAGCCAGGTGTGTCGCGTTGTCATAGGGTTCTGCCGCAAAAACAGTGGGATGATACATGTGAACGCCTACTCTCCTCATGTTATCTACTGATCGTCCCAAGTTCATGTCTCATCTTGCCCTGTTCAAGTGGAAGCACTTTCAGCCTGAAATCATCTTGCGTACTGTCCACTGATACTGCCGTTACGCTTTGAGCTATCGGGATTTGGAAGAAATGATGGCGGAGCGGGGCCTGTCAATTGACCACAGCACTATCAATCGATGGGTGTTGCAGTATGTGCCAAAACTAGACGGAACCATATTTTTTTGCAGCCGCCTGATCTTCGGAATCGTCTAGATAGCTTTGTAGTATATTGTAGTATAAGCCCGTTGATGGGATCTACAAAAGCGAAAGGGCGGTGAGTGATGCAGTTACGCCGATTCGATAATCCCCAAGACTTTTACCATTATGCTCAGGCTTATTTGCTGCGCTATGAAGCAGAGCATAATTTGCTGTTGAGCCTTGTACGGTCATTGATAAAAACGCCTGAGCGCTACCCTGAGCCCCCCTATCTGGCGATTTGCTTTGATGGGGAAACGATCTCAGAGAGGGTGGATGATCCAGATAATGTTGTGGCGATCGCCCTCCGCACCCCGCCCCATAAATTGGTGCTGTCCAAAGTGCAAGATTTCCAGGCACTCAAATTGATTGCCGAAGATATCAGAGATGCCTCGCAAGGGGAGCCGCTACCCGGTGTCAGTGGATTGGTTGAGGAAGTCGATACTTTCTTGCAGGTATGGCAAGTGCTAACAGGGCAAGATTATCGGCTAGCGCGAGCGATGCGCATTCATCGGTTAACCCAGGTGGATCCGACCGCCTCCGTTAGCGGCTGCCTCCGACCTGCAACGGTAGCGGATCGCCCATTAATGCTGCAATGGTTCCCGGCGTTTGGAGCTGAGATTGGCGAAGGGACAATCGAAGATCCGGAGAAATTAATCGAACTAGGGCTGAGAAAGGGGAGCATTTATCTGTGGGAGGATGGAGAACCTGTCTCCTGGGCTAGTGGTAGCCAGTCGTTACCGACAGCGGCGCGGATTGGTCCCGTCTACACGCCGCCGGAGCATCGGCGTAAGGGCTATGCCACGGCTTGTGTGGCTGCGCTCAGCCAAAAGCTTTTGGACGATGGGTGCGATCGCTGCTACCTGTTCACCGACTTGGCAAATCCCACGTCAAATCACATCTACTGGGAGATTGGCTATCGCCCACTATGTGACTGGAACGACTACACGTTCCTTCCGTCCACCAGTTCATAGCGGGTATCGGTGCCATCGTTGTAGGCAAGATAGTCTTCCATTGTCATGAACGACGTGGAAGGGCTGGATGTCGTTTGCGTCATAGGTAAAAGCCTTTAGGATGGGCGCATTGAGCAAAACATCGTAACGAAATTCTAGCAGACCTGTTCCCTTACCCTTTCCTTATCCTTATCTCTCCGTGGTGTTGCTCTGTACTCAGGGCAGAAACCAAAGAACCTTTTAATTTTGGGTGACGTGAGCATCGCCCACGTCACCCAAAATAAGGGCTTTATCAGGGGGTTATTTTCTGGCTCTATACCTTAGAGTGTTGTCTTATGATGGGATTTCGCTGGATTGATTTTTTCGTTTGGATAGTGGTTGCCCTCGGTTTGATTGGCGTGCACTTTTTGCTGCTGGGTATTCCCGGTGCGATCGCCTACGAGGGTTGGCAGGTTGTCCTAAATAACCTGTTCCAGCGCGAAGTGATTGCTGACACCTCCGGTTTAGGTTCCGGCACTTGGGCGTTGGTTCTCATCGTTGGTGTGTGTTTGCCCTGGGGCTTGCCACTGGGCTATATCCTCACAATTTGGCTTCCCCGCTCACGGGTGCAACGCTTCCCAAGACCCTTCCACTCCCGCATTACGTGGATTTTGCTGGTCGGTTTGCTGTGGACATTGCCTGTCGTGCTGTACTTCAGCGAATCTGTCCGCGAGATAACCCAGTGATTTGTGTTGCTCCAAATCTCACTACTTTTGTGGGCGATCGCTTTCAAGTGCATCTAAACCCATTAACTAAAGAGCCGGGCTCTCTTGAGCCGGGCTCTTTACGTGAACCACAACATAAAACAGTGGTATCACCTGAGCGAGGTCGCTTCGATCAGTGTTAAAGGTTTAGGGAGTTCTTTGTAACTCTCTATTCTTCTATGAATGAATATGACTCTAGCTGACATATATCTATTTGATAATCTTCAACGATATCGTTATCTGCAAAAACGCCTTGAATGTCATAAATACAAGTCTCTCGCCCGTCCGCGATTGTGACTGAGACAGCTTGACCGGCTCTTACAACACTATTACCCAGGATATCTTCTTCCCAATAATCAATATTGGAAGGGGAAATGTAGAGTTCAACAAGGTTAACACTTGTTTCATTGTACAAATTGAACGTTACATCCTCTCGAGCCCAAGCCACTGTAGAAGTGGCTAATGCCATTGGCACTGCGAATATTGTTGAGCTTAGTAGACGAGGTAAATGCTTAGTTGTGAGCATAATTTCAAATTGCCTGGTTGTGTATATCTTGGTCGATTGAAAAACTACTCCCATCATGAACTTAGGCAATTGGATTATATCTCAGTAAAATTTACGATAAGAGGTAACTTGTCCTCGATGATATTACTGTCGTGTCCGAGATATTACTGATCTATTCATACCAAATGTAAAGAGCAAAATTATACCAAATGTAAAGAGTAAAGTTGTGGCCCTCTTTCAAAGGGTTTATATCAAATCCGGTTGAAGAACCCAAATATCATTTGTGCCCGCTGCGTTGCAGCGGGCACAAATG
>JBCBSJ010000066.1:0-23474 GCA_039819245.1 Cyanobacteria bacterium J06638_20 | reverse complement strand
TTTCAAAAAATAATCTGTAGCGGGTTCTTAGCGAATTGGTATTAGAGGTTTTCCCGACAACAATTTCTGCCCATCGATGAATAGATGGAGGATTGATGTTTGGGTTAGCAAGCATCGCTGATGTTTGGAGCGATCGCCCTACCCTGCAACCGATGACGCTCCTCATCACATCCCCTATTTTGGAGTGATCCCGATTCAAGATAAAATGCTGGGCAGGTTCGGCATTACCCCATGTCATGCATCTGCTGAACCGTGCCGCTCACCTACAGACTCACCATTCAGAGGTTTTATGAAATCTTTGCTGACTCGCCTCTTTGCGCTGCTTCTGGTTGCTGTTATCAGCCTCACTGGATTGACCGCTTGCTCCAATCCTAGCAACCTCTCTGGTAACTATCGGGATGACACCCTGACGGTGATCGAAAGCTTGCGGACGGCTATCAGTTTGCCCGACGACTCAGCCGAGAAAGCCCAGGCCCAGAGCGAGTCACGACAAATGATCAATGATTTCTTCGCCCGCTATCGGCGAGATTCGTCCTTAGGAAAGCTGACGTCATTCACGACCATGCGCACGGCTCTCAACTCCTTGGCGGGTCACTACAGCTCCTATCCAAACCGTCCGCTCCCCGAGAAGCTCAAAGCACGCTTAGAAAAAGAGTTTAATCGGGTCGAGATCGCGCTGAAGCGGGGTGCCTAGCATTCATCTTTCAGTCGTGAGGATCGCGCCAGATTCGTACGATCCTGAATAAATGCAAATGCGTTAATGGTGTGGGTGCATCGCATCCACACCATTAATAAATCTGTGAGTCTCAATGAGATGGTGGATGCATCGAATCGGTCATCCCAGTAAAAATGGAACGTTGTTTCTTAGAAGTTTCAAGTTGTCTTTCAGTCGTAAAGGATCCCATGCCTTATGGAACGTGGATTGCTTTGGACGCCGCTACTGATCCTATTCTTCTGGCTGGCGTGGGCAGGCTGGAATGAGTATCAAAAGCTAGAAGCCTACAAGGTTTGGGCAGAATCGTTTGAGCGATCAAAGTACGATATCTTGGCTGCTTTAGGGCAATCGGGCAACACATTGACCTGGGGGAAGCCTGCCCGCTCCGGCCCAGTCAATCTCCAGCAGGTCGAGCGCCAACAAATATCCTCGATTCAGCTTTGGGTCAATGGTCGAGAGGCGAGTCCAGAGCAGAAGGATAAGCCTGGGAAGAAAGCGCATATTGCTTTGCACCTCACCGATCCCGCTGTCGCTTCTCCTGCCTTTATTCCGTTTACAGACTTACAGCTTGCTACGCAGTGGATCGAATTCCTCCAGAAGTGGCTAAAGGGCGAGGCAGAGGATCTGAGTGCCAACGCTCCTCCCAGCACAACAGACATTAGCTTTGCTTCTGATTCCTCTGATGCCCAGAGGGGATAGCGACCGTATCCAAAATTTGTGATCCCCTGGAACTTTACTCCGCTTTTGCGAGGGTATTTCACAACGTCCTGAGAAATTGTGATTAGAATTTAGGATGCATAGAGCCGCTTTTTCTTCGGTTCCCTCCGTTTCTGCCCAATGGCCAATTTCCCTGTTGTTTCTCCTTCTGAATTGTCCGAGCGTCGGCGACAACGTCGGCGGCAACGGCGTCTGAGAGCAATACAGGCATTCTGGCGATTTTTGGTCGTTGTTGCGCTAACAGGTGGCTCGATCTGGCTCATCAAATCGCCTGTGTGGATTGTGCAAAGCGCTGAGCAGATTGAGGTGGAAGGAAACGAGTTGCTGTCTGCCGAACGGGTGCGATCGCTCCTTCCCATCCGATATCCCAAACCCCTCTGGGCTATTCAGCCCGACGCGCTGGCGGAGCATCTCGAAGCGGGAGGGCCGATCGCCCAGGCAACCATTACCCGCCATCTGCTGCCTCCCGGTCTGCATGTGGAAATTCAGGAACGGCGTCCGGTGGCGATCGCCCAAGCCTATCAGCCGCTTGATCCCGGTGTATCCACCCTCAGTCAATCGGGATTATTGGATGCGACCGGAGCCTGGATTCCACTGGAAGATTACAGTCGGCTTAGTGCGTCTATGGATTTGCCAAAATTGACGGTTGTGGGAATGCGAGAGGGCGATCGGGAGCAGTGGGAAGCTATCTATGCAGAACTCCAGCATTTCCAAACCACAACCCAAAATCCCGTCCAAATTTCAGAACTTGACTGGCAGCGTCCCGATAATCTCATCCTGACGACCGATTTGGGCATTGTGCATCTTGGAGTCTATCGCAACCCAGAAAGGTTAGCCGAACAGCTCCAAGCGCTCAATCAAATGCGGAATCTGCCGGAGAGCTTTGAGTCAACCCAGATTAAATATATTGATCTCCAGCGTCCTGAATATCCCTCTCTGCAAATGCGCTAAAGAACTTCGCAGGAATCAAAAGGATATCGGCGGAGTCAGCTAGGTGCCTACAGCTATATTCCAAACGTCTAAGAACTTAAGTTGCTGCGTTTTTCTTGGGCGGTTTGTATGCAGCGTATCCACCCTCCCGCTGGAAATACACATTTCAAAAAATGATCTGACCGAATTCAAATGCGGTAGCCTATCTCACTTTGCACTTCCCTACAATCGAGAAGTTCGATAGCCAAGAAGCCTTGTCTACTATGGGTTTCAAGCACCGCATCAAAGGTCGCACTTGCATCAAAGACACTGTCTGTAGTGTTTGCAGGATATTAAGAAACACTGTAGATGCTGATTTGTAAAAAAATTAATGGGTTTTTCTAGACAATTGCTCGTAAGATGACTACAATCTAGAACCAATTTTCAATTAGTAGTGCATTTCCGTGGCTTTGCTAAAAGATGCTTCATGCCGGCTAATGTTCTAGGTTGTTCATCAATGGCTATCTTTTTTTCAAGCCATTGGCGTTCAGTAGTAGATTGATAAAGAGAAATTTCCCACTCGCACACCCTTCGACCATCTAAAACTTCTGTTCAATGAATACTGCGAATCCATTTGCAAATTCTGGGGCCAATTCTGGACTACACTTGGGTCAATCCGGCGGTAAAAATTTTGAGATGCCGGACGAAAGTGGGAACGACATGGTTCTACCAAGCAACATTGCCAGAATTAAAGTCATCGGTGTTGGTGGCGGCGGTTGTAATGCTGTCAATCGGATGATTGCCAGCGATGTCGCCGGGGTCGAGTTTTGGGTAATCAACACCGACGCTCAGGCGCTTGGCAACGCGAATACACAGAATCAACTGCAAGTGGGTCAGAAGTTGACCCGTGGGCTAGGGGCAGGTGGGAATCCGGCGATCGGGCAAAAGGCGGCAGAAGAGTCCCGCGATGAGCTAGCTACGTCACTCGAAGGGGCTGACTTGGTTTTCATCACCGCAGGCATGGGCGGTGGCACTGGGACGGGTGCAGCTCCTGTCGTTGCAGAGGTGGCCAAAGAGGTCGGAGCGCTCACCGTTGGGGTTGTGACGCGCCCCTTTACGTTTGAAGGCAAGCGACGCACCTCCCAAGCAGAAGAAGGAATTGCCGCGCTGCAAAGCCGGGTTGATACCCTCATCATCATTCCCAATGATAAGTTGTTGACTGTTATTTCTGAACAAACGCCCGTCCAGGAAGCTTTTCGCGTTGCCGACGACATCCTACGGCAGGGGGTTCAAGGGATTTCGGACATCATCACAGTTCCCGGTTTGGTAAATGTGGACTTTGCCGATGTGCGCGCCGTGATGGCCGATGCGGGTTCAGCACTGATGGGAATCGGTATCGGTTCTGGCAAATCCCGCTCCCGCGAGGCGGCAATGACAGCCATTTCCTCGCCATTGTTGGAGTCTTCCATTGATGGAGCACGGGGCGTTGTCTTCAACATCACGGGTGGCAGCGACTTGACATTGCACGAGGTGAATTCTGCCGCAGAAATCATTTACGAAGCGGTTGACCCCAACGCAAACATAATCTTTGGTGCTGTGATTGATGAACGGCTCCAGGGAGAAGTGCGGATTACGGTCATCGCGACGGGCTTTGCTGCCGATGCTATGGGTGCCAATGCTAAGGTTTCACCCCTTAGCAAGCGGGCAACCACGGTTTCACCCCTCGGTTCAGTTCCCCCCGGTTCTCCTCCGGGAAGCAAACCCGGCCTAGATATCCCAGAATTCCTCCAGCGGCGGCGTCCAACTCGCTAAGATGCTGGCCATTATCCCAATGGCCATTGTTAGGGTGATGGCCATCAGGCTACCTCCAAGATTCGGGCAGGGCTGATTGTCCTATTACCCTTTGGAAACAACTAAGGCTGGGCTTGGGTTTGTCGAGAATTTCTGACAAGTTTGCACAAGTACCCGTCGAGAGTAATTGACGAGCTTCTGCTATCTCTGTTACGTTTAGTCCAGTAAAACAAAACTGCTCATTCGCGAGCCGCGCATCATGTTGCACCAAAGCTTTTATTTTTATTTTTGGTTTATGGAGGTTCACCTGGGGTGAATAGGTTTTCTCTTGAAGCCTCCCGGTGAACCGCAGAGTAACCTCTGCGGTTTTTGTTTTATTCCCTTTCCTTTGCCCGGTTCGAGCTAATTTGTCTGTCACTTCATCCAAAATCCAATTTATCCAAAATCGACATCCCATGTTTCAGACCGCATTCTTTAGCTACTTTTACGTTTACTTTTTTTGGTTTAGCCCACGCTCCGGGTAACGCTTTCATGCGCAGTTTGCCAGCCCGGAGCCCCTAGAGGAGCCGGGCTTTTTTGTTGCCTCGCGATCGCCCAACCGCTTATAGCTGGCTATCTGTTGCCATTCAGGCGAACCCTTCCAGATTTCATCCAGTGACTGATTTCAATCAAATCGCACTCACATTTCTGTCCATTCCACATCTGTCCATCAGCGGACAGGCTCATCGTTCAAAACACATCTAACCCTCATCCACAAAGGAGAACAGAAAAATGAAGAAGGCAAAACTGGCACTTAAGACAGAGTCCCTTTCCAAGACGCAAATTCAGGTTGGCAATGCTGTCGTTGGTGGCACCGATCTGTTCATCGTCGGTGGTCCCTGTTCTGTAGAAAGCCGCGAACAAATGGAAGCGGTGGTCAGCCGCCTGGTTTCAGCTCCTGTGCAAGCGTTGCGTGGGGGCGTCTACAAGCCTCGTACCTCACCCTACGATTTCCAGGGTTTAGGGCTGGAAGGCTTGGAAATTTTGGCTGCCGTGCGCGATCGCTCCGGGCTGCCTGTCATCACTGAAGTGATGGCCGTCTCGCAAATCGACGAAATTGCAAGCTATGCCGATGTGCTGCAAGTGGGCAGCCGAAACATGCAGAACTTCGACTTGCTAAAGGCACTGGGTAGCGTAGACAAGCCCATCATGTTGAAGCGTGGGCTGGCGGCAACGCTGGAAGAGTTTGTAATGGCCGCAGAATACATCCTCAGCCATGGCAATCCTAACGTGATGTTGTGTGAACGCGGCATCCGCAGCTTCGATACCTACACCCGCAATGTGCTGGATTTGGGTGCTGTGGTGGCGCTGAAGCAGATTACCCATCTGCCGATTTTGGTTGACCCCAGCCATGCCGCAGGCAAGCGCGAATTGGTAGCTGACCTGGCACGGGCGGCGATCGCTGCGGGTGCTGATGGTCTGATTGTTGAATGCCATCCCGAACCTGAGAAATCTGTGTCAGATGCGCGACAGGCCTTATCGTTGGATGACATGGTGGCACTAGTCGAAAGCATCCGCCCGATCGCCACTGCCATCAATCGTTCTGTTCCAGCCGGAGTCACGTCAGTGCCCCGGCTGTCTCTTGTTTAAGGCGCCTTAATTGATCAGGGGTCGGGTGCCTTAAAGGCACCCGACCCCTTGACCTCTTGGGGATTCAAACCTTTACCTAGAGAATTATGTTGATAGAGAAAACTTATACAAACGTTTAGAAACTTGCACTTTACATGGGTGCCATAGTGAAACACTATAGATGGTCAGGAAGTGGAATCCAAGTATGTATAGATTTTTCTCTAGGTTTTACGCTATCTAGCCATCAAACTGAAACAGCCTAAGGTTATCTCTTCGTCGGAAGGGCTTGGGCCAGGGAAAAGAAAGTTGCCGTTTTCATACGCAGTCTTGTTCAGACAGGCTACTCATCATTGCATCTCACAGTAAATTGCATCTGCATGATGAAAGCTACGGTTCGAACCCTATAGGGCTGCATTGCACGATATTTGAACAATTTGTTATTGCTCCGGGAATGGTCTTTCGATAGGAGTTTAATTATGCGAAACCTAGAACATAAGCCCAGGCTGGAATTCGATACCGGATGGGTTGTGCATTTTTACGGCAAGGATCGTCGCCTGTTATTTGCGATGGAACCGTCCCACGGATGGATGTTTGTTGCGGGTTGTATTGCTGGATTGCTCATTGGCATCGTGGGTTACAACGTTTCCCAAGCCCAGGCCACTCCAGGTCGCCCCATCGAAACTCCGGTTACTGCACCGCTATCCGTTGATTAGGCGTTGCTGATTCTCGGTATGAAAGGAGTGCTGAATGCCCGAAACTTCGTTTCGATTCATACCGCTTTTCAGCAACGCCTCCGTTGATTAACGCTAGGTGATAAACGTCAGGTGATGAACGGCGTTGGCTGATTAATTGCGTAGACATGTTTTGCGGATCCGACTTGGCAAACATACTCATCGACTGGGTTGCCCCATGAATCTAGATGTCTTATCCCAATTCGCTAAGAACCCACTACAGATTATTTTTTGAAAGCCGCGCACTGCGCGGCTTTCAAAAAATAATCTGGTTTTGGTTTTCGTAGAATTGGTATTAGTGGAAGAACGCTCAGCAACGTAGTGCCTGTGACACATTTTGTAGCCATCCAACCAGGTAAGTTGGGGCAATGATTGCAACGGGACTGCCATCAGAAATCTGATTATTAAATAACAGCAACTCTTCAAGATAACGCAACGATTAGAGAGGTGCTGTTTTGCAACTCTGTGATTATTTCCTAGGGAACTCTCTCGTCGGTTTGTCATCTCCCCTGGAAGGGAGAGAGCAGAGATTTGAGTATCAAAAAGAGTCAATACGATCAGTTGATTGAGCGATCGCAAAAATTCTAGACTGCTAATATCGTTGTTGTTCAATCCTAACTATTGCAAAACTGGGATGCACTCCTCCATCATCTTCCGTTCCAGCAACTTGCATTAGGATTGCGGTCTTATGAGCAGCTGCTTCGGACTGTTTGAGTCGATGGGTGCACCAGCCAGAAAACTGGTCGTAGGCTCACCAAAAAAACTAGGGATTGAACGAGATTGTCGTAAACCGAATGGCGATCGCCGCAACCACAGGCGTAAAGCGAAATTGGGAGAGAGCTGGCATAGAAATTGGCTTTAGAATCAATAACATTCACTACATCTTACGAGATAGTGCCAATGCCTTATGCTGAGCGCATTCTAACCTTTCGGGGCTTAAACGCACAAAGTTTTACTTATAACTGGAATTTAACAATCCTTTTGGTTTTTCTTGATTAACTTAACAATTCTGCCAGTTTTGACGATAGACTTAACTGCATGGAAGAGGTGGTCTTCATAGAAAAAGATCAATGATTATTCAAGTGCCTTCCTCGGCTCTGAACATGTCTTCCAAGTGGTTCCTTTTTCGTTAATTCCTGAGCAGTGGAGCGATCGCGCTGAGTGATCTGAAACCCTTCCATTGGAAGGGCTGGTTCTCATAAACGTTTGCTCGACTCACGATTCGACATTCAGTCAATCGCTTTTTTAATTGCCGTTTATCCCGAGGACTTACGCATTGACAGAATGGCAAAGATGTAAATCGGTACGGCTTGTCTGAGTGCTTTAGCCCTCTTTCAAGGGATACATCAGCTATCCAAGTTGTCCACCGCCCTATGTAACTGTAGCCTCTACACCTTATTCCTGATGGAATGGCAGGTTGATTTGTGGCTTATCCGCCGGATCCCGGCTTTCGAGGCCACCCTTGCCTGCTGTCCTGACCCCAAATATTTGATTCAAGGAGCAATTACACTATGGATTTTTTGTCCGATTTCTTGACGCTCTTTCTAGGGAAGTTGCAATCCCCGACACTGGGCTTTCTGATTGGTGGTATGGTCGTTGCCGCTGTCAATAGCCGACTGCAAATTCCAGATGCGATCTATAAATTTATCGTTTTTATGCTGCTCCTAAAAGTTGGCTTGAGCGGCGGCATTGCGATCCGCAATGCCAATCTGGTGGAGATGCTGTTGCCCGCAGCGTTTGCCATGATAGTGGGAATTCTTATCGTGTTTATCGGGCGCTACACGTTGGGCCTGCTACCGAAAGTCAAAACTGTAGATGCGATCGCCACTGCGGGCTTGTTCGGAGCCGTAAGTGGTTCGACCCTCGCGGCTGGCCTGACACTGCTGGAATCAGAAAATATTGGATATGAGGCTTGGGCTGGTGCGCTTTATCCTTTCATGGATATTCCGGCGCTTGTAACGGCGATCGTCTTGGCTAGCCTTTATATTAGCAAACAGAAGCAGCGCCGTGCCGCAGAGGATCAGCTCAGCAAGCAGGAGTATCTCAGTAAGCAGGCCATTGCTGCAGGCGGGTATCCCAGCGATCAGGGCGGTACCGCAGGTGGATATTCCAGTGGTCAGGGTATTGTTGCAAGCGGGTATCCCGAACGTGATATCGAAAGTGAGAAGGTCAAGATCTGGCCTATCATCAAGGAAAGTCTCCAGGGTTCTGCCCTGTCGGCACTACTGCTCGGCCTTGCGCTAGGTCTGCTAACCCGGCCAGAAAGTGTTTATGAGAGCTTCTTCAATCCTCTCTTTCGTGGTCTGCTTTCGATCCTGATGCTGGTCATGGGAATGGAGGCTACGGCAAGGATTGGTGAACTGCGAAAGGTGGGTCAGTGGTATGCCTTATATGCTCTGGTGGCACCGCTATTGCATGGATTCATTGCCTTCGGCCTTGGCATGATTGCTCATTACGCAACAGGATTTAGCCTTGGCGGCGTCGTGATCCTATCCGTCATCGCTGCTTCTAGTTCAGATATCTCAGGACCGCCTACTTTACGAGGCGGTATCCCGTCAGCCAATCCTTCTGCCTACATCGGCGCGTCCACAGCCGTCGGCACACCCATTGCACTGGCCTTGGGTATTCCACTCTTTATCGGGCTTGCGCAGGCACTGGGCGGCTGAATTTCAGAGATGGGTCGCGGTCAGCCGGTGTTCCTCTAATCTGGCGACCAATGTAACGGACTAAGTTTAAGTTGTCTCCATTCAACAGCCGTACAGTCCATCGGTCTAAGCCAATGACTTCTTCGTCAGCGTCAACGTTTCGCGGGCAAAAAACACAACCACTAAGTTCAACCACTACAAGCATCAGGAGGTAAAACACACATGTCTCAGCAAGCCACCAAGCTCGTCATCGTCACAGAAAAGTTGCTGCTGAACAAGGTCGCCAAGATCATCGATGAAGCCGGGGCTCCCGGTTATACGGTGGTAGAAGCTGGCGGCAGAGGCAGTCGCAATGTGCGCTCGTCGGGAAAACCCACCGTTGGCGATGCCTTCTCGAATATCAAGTTCGAGGTACTTACCCCAACTCGGGATATGGCCGTGAAGATTTCGGATGAGGTCGCAGTGCGGTTTTTCGACAATTATTCGGGCATCTCCTATCTCTGTGACGTGATGGAAGTACTGCACGCGCACAAGTTCTGACCCAGAATCCAGCCGATGGGAGCAAAAGGCCGGGGGCGTACCCCGGCTTTGACCGCCCCTTTCTCCTGCAACTGGCTGGAAATTTTGGAGCAAGTCTCCTGCATTAGTATGGTTCTCATCACCCCTCGCGAACTCGGTAGAGCGAACGATGAAATGCACCCAAGGTTCCACATCGAACTGCTTGCCTATCCTGGTTGCGTAGAGGCTGCTTATCCGGTTTTTCGCATTTGGGTCTGCTCATCAATTGAGTGAGTCAACGCTTAAAAGATTGGCTCACTCGCGCAAAGCTACGACCCCATTCTTCTCTTTTAAGGATCCAAGTACTATAACGGCTCAAATACTAGGGGATTCGATGTTGAAAATTTGGATGGCAGCGCTATAGCGCTAACCATCCGCGAGTTTGGGGAAAGCTGCCCTTTGAGTGGTCATGCGGGGATCGCATTGCTATTTCCGCTGCCATTGAGTTGCATAGTGTTTTCAAAGTAGCGCCTTCCCCTTTCCTCTTTATTACATGATGCCCATTCCCTTCGGGTGCCCGCGCGATCGCGTCAAAATCATGGATATTTGGGATACAACAAACTCCAGAACTACGCCTTCGACGATACCTAGATATGGAAGGGATTACAGCTTCCGCACCACCTGCAATAGAACCGGTTCCTTTGTTAGTGATGAACGAAGAACCATTCATCACTAACGACCACGAGAAACCATAGGCCTTCATTTCCTAGACAACACAACTCGACGAACTCAGAAGGGGAACACCATATGGATGTTGCCCTTTTTTATGCCATGCAATTTTGAGTTCTTAGCCAATCAATCTTATGAGCTTGACGATGAGGGCGATCGCCCAAGACTCCCAAAGCTATCCGATGATGAACCCCACAAAATTATGGGCACCAACGCCGCCGTCGATGACTCCGTTCCAGCGAGAAGGTTAAAGTAATCAAAAGACCCTGGTAGTCATTATCAGCGCAGTCAACGAATTTGCACTGTTCTGCGTAGAAGACGTCAGCCTTGTTTTCATGCTGCGGCAGGCTGACCGAACCTCACCCCCCCACTCCAAACCCGATATTACAAACGCCAATCTTCAAAGATATCCTTCACCATCACTCTCTATGGTCGCAACAACCCTCAAACCCTTACCCATTGAAGCCTCTCGCATTCGTCTAGAGATTCGCATGCTGCAAGTGCAGTTGGTGGAATGGCGACGCAGCTTACATCAACAACCGGAATTGGGCTTTCAAGAGCAACAAACCGCTGCTTTTATCACCCAGAAGCTGACGGAATGGGGCATTCCCCACCAAACGAGGGTGGCTAAAACGGGAATTGTGGCGCTGATTCAGGGAAAGCAGTCCGGGCCAGTATTGGGTATTCGGGCGGATATGGATGCCTTGCCGATTCGCGAAGCCAATGACGTACCCTATCGATCGCAGATCGATGGCAAGATGCATGCCTGTGGCCACGACGGGCATGTAGCGATCGCCCTCGGCACCGCCCATTACCTGATGAACCATCGCGCCCAACTGAAGGGCACCATCAAATTCATCTTTCAGCCAGCGGAAGAGGGACCGGGAGGGGCAAAGCCGATGATTGAGGAAGGGGCGCTTCAAAACCCTGAGCTGGATGCCATCATTGGGCTGCACCTGTGGAACAACCTGCCCCTGGGGACGGTGGGCGTTCGCACTGGAGCGCTGATGGCAGCGGTGGAATTGTTCGACCTAACGATTCAGGGACGCGGTGGTCATGGTGCCATGCCTCACCAAACGGTGGATGCGATCGTCACAGCGTCCCAGGTGGTAACGGCGCTGCAAACCATCGTAGGACGGAACCTCGACCCTATTCAGTCTGGTGTCGTGACGGTCGGCTCCTTCCATGCCGGACATGCCAATAATGTGATTGCCGACTCCGCCCACCTGACGGGCACTATCCGTTACTTTGATCCAAATTTGGTGGATTTCTTTGAAACCCGCTTCCGGGATGTGGTGGCTGGGGTGTGCCAGGGTCAGGGCGCAACCTTCTCCCTCGACTACCGCAAACTCTATCCCCCAGTGGTAAATGACGGGGCGATCGCCGACTTAGTGCGCTCGGTGGCTGAAACGGTTGTTGAACCCCCGGCAGGGGTGGTTCCCAACTGCCAAACGATGGGGGGCGAGGATATGTCCTTCTTCTTGCAAGAAGTTCCTGGCTGCTATTTCTTCCTGGGATCTGCCAATGTGGATCGCGGGTTGGCCTATCCCCACCACCATCCCCGCTTTGACTTCGACGAAACCGCTCTGGGCATTGGGGTCGAAATGTTTGTGCGCTGCGTCGAGCAGTTCATGCACTGCACCCTCTAAAACGCCCCAACCCGACAATAGGCTGGAATCGCGCTATTCCCTGTAGACTTGAGGATGTAATTTTGCGATCGCCCTGTCAGGATTGCAAGGCCGACCTGGGAGACATAGCCAATGAACCCCGATATCGAAATTGCCCGCCTGATTGACATCATGCCTGCGTCTGGGCGGATGTATTGTCGGCTGATCAATCAACCCAATCAGTCGCGCGTTCTTTCCTTTGCGACCCCGCGTCCCTGGGCAAAAAGCCGTCCCATCTACATCAACTTTGAACTGTGGGATGAGTTACCCCGCCCCCAGCGCGACATTCTGCTGATCCGCACCATCAATTGGATGAGCATGACCCAGTGGTTTAAGCTCGACTGGCAACGGGGTGTGGCGATCGCCGGGGTGTTTGGCGGCCTGGTGGAACTGGCGCAGGGCGATGCGATCGGTGTGTTAGTGGCGAGTGGTCTAACGGGCTGGGCGGGTTGGCAAGTCTGGAAGGAAAACCGCAGTTCCCAACGGGAAATCGCCGCAGACGAAGAGGCGGTTCGCTTTGCCCTCCGACGGGGCTATTCCGAGCAAGAAGCCGCACGGCATTTGATTGGGGCGATCGAAAACACCGCCAAAATCGAGAATCGCTTTTCTCTGGATTTCATCGAGCTACTGCGTTGCCAGAATTTGCGGGCGATCGCCGGACTCTCGAATGTTCCTGTGCCTGATGATTTGCGATGAGTTAAGAGATTCAACGCAGATGAACGCAGGCGGACGCGGATAGTTGAAAGCCGAGGCTTGAGGCACCCGGTTCCTTTGACCCATTCTTGATATTGCAGCCATTACGATAGGGACCGGGTGCCTGGGAGCAAGAGTTATTTCCAGGGCGAATAGCTACAACCCAGAGTATGCGATTTCACAGATATCCTGCTCCGCTCGGTGCCAGGTATCGAATCGCGCTGAGGCTGATTCGTCCTGAGGTTGGAAGACAGAAATAAATCTTCAGAAAAATTTAGAAAACTTATACTCTACACTTTACAAGTATGGATGCGAGAGAAGAGAACAACTAAACTTTGTGTCACACCTCCCTTCGGGAGATGCCCTTCTGGTGAAGAGACGTCATATTTCATACGGATATTCCATATCCCTTCCTCTCTCCATCCCACGCGATCGCCAAACCTTTCAGATATTTCTCGATAATACTTTCCATCTGGAATACCACCACAGCCCAGATAAATATCTTTTTGCACACTGAAGCCAAACTTACCGTTGCTGTACTTTACCCACAGCCCATCAATGACAATTAACTCTTCGCAGGGGAAGTTAAGCAATTCCTCTACTTCAAACCACTGCCCTTCCTCTTTCCCCACGGTTTTAATCATCAACCGATAGGTTTCGTCATCTGCTTCTTTCCACTGCCCGTTTCTCAGATAGTTCTCCAGTTGGGCATAGCGCGAAGTCTGCACGGTTTTCTTCAGTGCTGTAATCTGGGCTTCCAGTTCAGGAGCAATCTGCCGGGTTTTGGGCAGCTCTTGCAAGCACTGGTAGGCCAAGTCTATTGCACCTCGGTTGATCGCTTCTTGAATCAGATGTGTTGGGTTGGTCTGTGCGACATAGAGCAAAATTGTCGGTTTCCACCAGTCATCCTCTAGATGTTTGTATAGCAGATGTTCCTGACGCTGCCGATTTTGAGCAATATATGCCGAAGCCAGATACTCTTGAAAACTCAAATGAGCAAATTCATAATCGTCTTCCTGCTTAATCAGAAGTTCGCTAACTTGTTCAATTTGTTCCAGCAGCTCGGCGGCTTCGACGATCTCGCCCAACTCTTCCAGGATAGTTTTCAGCCCTTGCAAGAGAATGGGCTGCTGAATGCGTTCCCACCGCCTGTTCATCATGTCTATGGCGATTCGCTGGAGAATGGTTTGGGCTTCGCACTCGGTCAACAGCGTATCGAGGGTACGTGCCTTGGGACGATCGCGAAGCTGCAACTGAAAAATTTCCCGGTAAAGCTCAACTCGACGGCGGGGCAGCTTGGCTCCGGGATTGCGTCGGTGGAACGTGGCAATCATGTTCAGCAGCAGTGGATTTTTCGCTAGATCTTTTAGTTCTTGACGTTCTTCAATTTGGCTCAACAAATCTGCGGCAGAGCGAGTCGCAACTTGTTCCACATCTGGCGTATCCGGGTTGATATTGGTGTAACGCTCCTGACAGCGATACCATTTCTCCACAAAATCTTTTCGCTGCTGCACATCAAAGTCTCGCACCCAAAGTGATGTAGGAAATTCAAGACGATGGGCAGCATCCATCTGTTTATAGGCTTTGGGGCGTGATGTCAGAATAAAAACGGATTTTCCATACCGTTTCATCTGCCGATTGATCCATCGAGCTACTGCCGGACGCTGGGCTTTGCCAACCTCATCAAACCCGTCAAACATGACAATGGCATCGCCCCTCGTCAGCATGGCTTTCGCCCATTCATCAGGTGGTTTCAGGTCAGATGCACCAGGCAAATTTGGGACGTGACGTTGCGTGATAAGTTCGGGTAAATCCGGTGGGTTATGTTGACTGATCATTTCTCGATAGTCGCGCAACACTAGCAACACCGGAATCAAACTCGGCACAGTCTTAGGATGATTGTTTGTGCCATAACGATAGGCAATATGTTTGAGTAAGGTTGTCTTGCCATAGCCACCCCAAGCTAAAACTGCCAGTTGTCGAAAGTCAGAATTATGGTGGAGATTGGCTAAGATTTTCCAAATATCCAAATCTTGCTTGCTCTCATAATCGCCATAGCCAGCCAGTGGTTCTTGAAGATCTCGAAAGCCTGGTGAAATAGCACTAAAGTCAAGCGTCAGCGGCACGTATACATCCCGCAGCAGCGGAATCAGGATCCGTTCATGCTGAGCGACGCCCTCTGATCGCAAACGCTGACAGGCGGACGCCTGACACAGACGATATTTGTTCTCAAACCCCGTCGCCTTAGCAATAACCTGATCCGTTACCCAATCAATTCCCGCGTCAATGGCTTCGCCCGCTTCCTCCAACCGTCGCTCATTGCCCTTGTGGATGGGCGTGAGCATTCTTGCCGCGTAGGAAATGCCCAGTCCGATCACCGCTGAAGTAATGGCTTTGGGAATATCACTCTCCCTGAATAGCGACCAAAACGCCCCGATACCTCCACCTGTCACGCCTCCTGCCATGATGACTTTGAGGACAATATCGGCAATTTGCTCGTTCAGGGAAGGTTTCTCGTTGGGAGAGTTTGGTTGGCTCATGGGGACAGTGGTGAGACAAGACGGGTGCTATATCTTATATTCTGTCCCAGAATTCTAAAATCCCTGAGCGCTTCTGCCAGATTGTTTTTGGTTGGAGGAGCAATTGCCCCCATAAACCAATTCACATTTACCAAGCGCAGGTCGGCGTCCTTGCGCTGCACAACTCAACTGATATGCTCTTTAGAAGGGAATATCGTCGTAGTCCATCGGTTCTTCAGCGGTTGCAGCGGCAGGCTGAGATGCTGGGGCAGGTGCTGGGCTGGGTGCGGGTTGCGGGGCTGCGGTCGAGCGGGGTGCAGCGGCGGCGCTGCTCATTAGGGAGCCGTCGCCCGTGACGCGATGCAGCCGCGAGAGGGTCATTTCTGCCCGTTTTTCCTTGAAGCCTTCGGGGCGATCGACCGTGAGCATGGTTAGGCGGCCTTCGAGGATGACGCGATCGCCCGTGTGATAATTCTCCTGCACGTCCTGAGCCAGGTCGCGCCATGCCACAATCTTGAGTTTGCTGGCTGGGTCGCTGTCGCGCACCCCATCGAACTGCACCGTCATTTCCGTGACAGGGACTTGTGTGTCAGATGTGTACCGCAGTTGCGGTTCCTGCACAATTTCTGCCATCACAATAAAGTTATTCATTCCCAATCTCCTGACCCTTATAGCGGGGCGTCCCCTGACCTGGCTAAGTGTTTCGCTGTGCTGACAAATTATTACAGTACAACGGCATAGCGCTACGCACTTAGGAAAAACCCAATTATTTTTTGAAAGCCCCTGCGCAGCGGGGCTTTCAAAAAATAATGTGTTCTAATCTAACTACGTAAGACCATACCCTAATCTAAACCAAAACCAGGGTCGTGGAAACCGGAAGATACGGGGCAAGGGAATGGGATTGTTGAGAGGACTCGCAGCGGTTTTTCCTCGGCGCTCAACGCTAGATGTGCGGGCACTTTCGAGGAAATGGGCGAGTCGAAAGGAAGCAATGCCACCCTGATGGCAGTTGCTAGGTTAAGCGGAGGGAAGGGCTAGCGATCGCAACCAAAAGGCAGCGTTCTTGCCAATCGCCCTAACCTCTACGCCAAAGCGATCTGGAACGTTAGGCTTGGCTGGTTGGGAATCGCCAAATGGATATGCAAGGGGTAGCTGTGATCAGGCTGCAAGCCAAACAACTCAACGCCTAGCTTGCCAGCCTCCGAACACTGGGCAACCGCCTCAGCATCCAGGCCATGGAACTCGACGCAGCCGCCACAGGGCAATTGGGCACGGACGCGCACCATTCCAGCCTCTGGAGCTTCCGCCTGGAGAGTAATGGTACCTGCTTCGGTCTCCCATTCACGCGCCACAGCGGGCTCGCCGACGTGCACGGTTAAGGCCAGCGTGCTCAAAATCTCCTGAGTCGCCATTAGCGAGAGCGCCATTTTTTGGGCGTCGGTCGCGGTTTCGTAGTTGGCGGGGAAGGGGGCATCCTCGGTAGCAATCAGGGCCGAACGGTTGGAGCGGGCCGGAGCTGCCATCACCATTGACGCCAAATGATTGAGAGCCTGATCTTGCTGCGGGAACAGCGATTCGACCGCCCGTACCAGCTTGGCTCCTTCTTGCAAGGAAGACTGGAGAACCGCTTGGCTCCGTTCAAGGAGTTGCTCCAAAACAGCTTCGGGCATTGCAACAGGCAGATTCAAATTCTGCAACTGTTGGCTCCAGAAGCGCACAGATGCGGGTTCGGCCGCGTAGTCTAGAAGCTCATTTTCCCAGGGAAACAGGGGTGGCTTCTGTTCGATCTCCGTGCGTAATCGACGCTTGAGTAAAGAGTAAAAACGGTCTTGCACAGCAGAGAATTCTCCTGGTGTATGCGGTGGGGTATCACGAAATGAAAAAACGTTCGACGGTTGAGATGGATGGCCGGTATGGTTGCCCTTCTCGGTGTCGAGTCCGTTGATGTCTTCTGAATCTGGTGTGTGTAAGCTCTGCTTGGTTGGCTCGGTTGATGAGCCACGCTTCCCTGATGGCGCAGTCTCAGTCAGAGCTAATTTTTGTAGAAGCCAGGAAACAAATTGTTCCGCTTCTGAGTCACTATTCATCGGTGGACACCCCTGCTCCGGACACTAAATTATTTCGGATCTCCCATGCTTGTTCCAGTAGTTTAGACCACTGCTTCTGAATCTGGTTGGGGGTATAACCCAACTCCTGAGCGATCGCCGTTTCCGGCATCCCCTCTTGTTTTAGCTCCAGCAAACTTTTTTGGGTCGTGCTAATGCGGGCGAGCAACACCTGCCATTGCTTGGGGGTCAGGCCAAAGTTGCGCTCCATATCGGCTTCCAGCCATTGATGAACCAATTCCCAGTGATGGGACATCGCAAACCGGATGAGGTGATATTTAAACCGTTGCTGAAGATAGTCGCGCTGTCGGGGCGTCAGCCCTAGTATGGCTTCGATTTCGTTGGCTGGCAAATCCTGCAGTCGCAGGGCAAAGTAGTCGGCACAGTCGGATTGCTGCCGTTCTTCCAGGTAATTCATCAATTCAGCGACAACCTTTTTACGCAAGGTATCTTGAGCTAGCTCTGGCTCCTGGGACACCATTTGCTCCCGCACCTGTTGTAGCGGAGCGGCACTGCGGGGTTGATCCGACTCGGGACTGCCCCCTTCTGATGCCTGTTCAATATCCACCGACATTTCGGGAGGTTGCTGCTGCGAGAAGGTTTGGGCACGCAGGATGATGAGTTGCTGGTTGCGACGGCGGGGGAGCGGAATCCGGCGCTTGGCATAGCGTTCGGTAAACGCCATATATTCGGCCAGCTCCAGGAGCGATCGCGGACGATACTCCGCAGACAACTGATTCTCGCGTCGAAAGGCATTCAGCGCTTCGATATAAAAACCCTGCAAGAAGTCTTCGATCAGGGTGAGCCGTGCCTGATAGCTGGACTGCACCTGAGGCGGTGTGATGTAGCGATAAATCACCGCGCTGAGGCTACTGTGCAACTCGACACGCCCCCGACGCGACCCCATTTGGTAATACTTGAGGCACTGCTTCAGGCGATGGCGAGCCAACACCACCGACCAGTTTTCCACTTCTCCCGACGCCTGAATTCGCTTGCTCTCTGAACAAATTCGCGAAACCTCATCGGCTAGACGGGCGGCAATGTCTTGAATGTTGCGATCCGAGGCTCGGGTCGTCTGCTTAAATTCGTTGTATATCAGTTCGACGATGGCATCCACGCGCAGTTCTTTTCCCCCTGATGGATAGTTTTTCACTCGCGTTTATGCAGCCTAAGGGGTGGCATTTGGTTGAAACACCAAAGCCCTCTTGAGCTGCCTTTTGTCAATTTCTAGCCATGGAGTTTGTCAGGTTTATCCCATCCGATTCCGAGTCTCATGTACGAGAAATGAAATCGTGGGAAATTAGACGCATGTTCTAGACTGAAGACTGAACAAAAGTAACTAGATGCAACTGATTCATTGATATGGATTTAGACCAGCAGATCAAAGAGCTTCATGAAAAAGCCCCTCAAGATGGAACGACTCCAAATGCGGTGATGGCGATCGCCCCAGCATTAAAACAAGTGGCTGGTCAATTGAAGCACCTGCAATATTATGTCTTGCAGACGCTCGATGAGCGTTGGGTGACGGTCACCCTGAACCATCAACGGCAGACCAACACTCAAAAAAATGTCTTGTATGCTTTTGCTACTCTAGCCGACGCGAAGGGCAACCCGGCAAGCAAGAACCCACAGGTTATCTCTGTGCCGGTTCCGGTGACGCACATCCTATTTCAAATGGTAGCAATGACTTCCATAGACAGCATCATTTTCTTCGATATCCCTGGCAACCTTAACAAAGGCAGCGAGGTCAATCGAGATACTTTCCAGAAATTAATTCAAGTGCATTTGCAACAGATGCAAGCTGCACCGGCATCGCCACCAGCAGACATGGCTTAAGGCGATCAGGAACAGGGGGAAATTCCTTCATGCTCCTACATCAAAGTTTGACGATGCTCAGGGTATTTTCGGAACAATTCAGTGAAAAATAGAGAGAATTCCGAGCATTTTTGGAAAATTGCTGGCCATAGAGGTTTGATCAGAAACCACGGAGACACAGAGGGCACGGAGAAAAAACTCTGCGCCCTCTGTGCTTCTGTGGTTCCATTTTTAAAATCCTGGTTTTGCCGTCGGCAGATTCCCGCCAATCCCCCCGCGCAGAGCAGATAAGATAAAGGTTGTCCTGTTGCGCGAGAGCCGTTATGACTGCGACAACGCCTGCCCCTTTTTCGCCCGAAGAAATTGCCGATGAAGGGCTGAAGCTAGAGGAATATGACGAAATTGTGCGGCGGCTGGGTCGCCATCCTAACCGAGCAGAGTTGGGGATGTTTGGGGTGATGTGGTCGGAGCACTGCTGCTACAAAAATTCCCGTCCGTTGCTGAAGCAGTTTCCCACCGAAGGCGATCGCATCCTCGTTGGCCCTGGGGAAAATGCTGGGGTAGTGGATATGGGCGACGGGCTGCGGCTGGCCTTCAAGATCGAATCCCACAACCACCCATCAGCGGTGGAACCGTTTCAGGGAGCAGCCACTGGGGTGGGTGGCATTCTGCGCGACATTTTCACCATGGGGGCACGGCCGATTGCGGTGCTCAATTCCCTGCGGTTTGGTCAACTGGATGATGCCCGGACAAGGCGACTATTTTCTGGAGTCGTGTCGGGTATTTCCCACTACGGCAACTGCGTCGGTGTGCCGACCGTGGGGGGCGAGGTATATTTTGACCCGGCTTATTCTGGTAATCCGCTAGTGAATGCGATGGCGCTGGGCTTGATGGAGACGCCAGAAATCGTGAAGTCGGGGGCATCGGGCATCGGCAACCCGGTGTTGTACGTCGGCTCGACCACAGGACGGGATGGCATGGGGGGCGCGAGTTTTGCCAGTGCAGAGCTGAGCGAGGAGTCGGAACAAGATCGTCCTGCCGTTCAGGTGGGCGACCCATTCCTCGAAAAATCATTGATCGAAGCCTGCCTCGAAGCGTTTAAGACGGGAGCCGTTGCAGCAGCGCAGGACATGGGCGCAGCGGGGATTACCTGCTCCACATCTGAAATGGCGGCTAACGGCGGTGTCGGCATCGAGTTTGATCTGGACAAAGTCCCCGTGCGCGAAACCGGGATGGTGCCCTACGAGTTTTTGCTGTCGGAATCCCAGGAGCGGATGCTATTTGTGGCGCATGCGGGGCGGGAGCAGGAGCTAATCGACATTTTTGAGCGTTGGGGTCTCCATGCCGTCGTAGCAGGCAAGGTGATTGCTGAGCCCATCGTGCGGATTTTCTTCCAGGGCGAGGTGGCCGCGGAAGTTCCCGCAAACGCTCTGGCAGATAACACGCCGATCTATAAGCGGGAGTCTTTGCCAGAGCCACCGGAGTATGTGCAAACCGCCTGGGCTTGGAGTGAGGCGCAGTTGCCGGAGTGCGATCGCGCTGGAATTACCGTGGCAGGACAAACACAGACCTGGAGTCAAGTCCTCCTGCAACTGCTCGACAGCCCCATCATTGCCTCAAAACGCTGGGTCTACCGTCAATACGATCATCAAGTGCAAAACAACACCGTCATTTTCCCAGGTGGAGCCGATGCTGCCGTGGTGCGGCTACGTCCCCAGGAAGGCGAGGTTGCAGCCGAGCTAGCTCACCGGGGCGTCGCCGCGACAGTGGATTGCAATGCCCGCTATGTTTACTTGAACCCCTTCGAGGGATCGAAAATGGCAGTGGCCGAGGCAGCGCGTAACCTGAGTTGTGTGGGCGCAGAACCTTTAGCTATCACCGACAACCTTAATTTTGGGAGTCCCGAAAAGCCCGTGAGCTACTGGCAACTGGCAGAAGCCTGCCGGGGATTGTCAGAGGCGTGCCGGGAATTGAGTACCCCCGTGACTGGGGGCAACGTCTCGCTCTACAACGAAACCCTGGATGCCAAGGGCACTCCACAGCCCATCTATCCCACACCAGTGGTGGGCATGGTGGGTTTGATTTCTGGCATCCAGCAAACCTGTGGCCTGGGATGGCGGGAGGCAAATTCGCTGATCTATCTGCTGGGGGTTCCGGTGGATGACGTCTCGGGAGCCGTCACCCTGGGAGCCTCGGAATATCTCGCTGTCGTCCACCAAACGATCGCCGGGAAGCCACCCCAGGTCAATGTGGAATTGGAGAAAACCGTCCAAGCCGCTTGCCGAGAAGGTATCCGCCAAGGTTGGGTGCAGTCTGCTCACGACTGCGCCGAGGGTGGGCTCGTCGTAGCCCTGGCCGAATGCTGCATTGGGGGCGATCGCGGTGCCACCCTCTACTTCCCTGAAACCCTCCCCGAAACGCTGCGCTATGACACCCTGCTGTTTGGGGAAACGGGTGCCCGCATCGTGGTTTCGGTTGATCCCAGTCATCAAGGGGATTGGGAAGCATTCCTAGCCAAGGAGGATATGCCCTGGAACCTCCTCGGCACCACCAGTGCAACGTCGGATAGGCTGACCATCTCTGCTAACGAGCGACGGTTGATCAACCTCCCCCTCTCCGAGATGAAGACGGCCTGGGAAGAGGCGATCGCCCGTCGGATGGATGCGTAGATGAGTAAGCTGGTCACAACTCACCGTCCCCAAATCATTGCTACAAGGTCTTTTGCGCGTATTATCCTCAGCACACAACTCGTACAGTTCTAAGGCTGGGATCACTGCATCCAGTAAAGGTCACACCTACTTGACCAAGTATCTGAAGGTTGGCGATTGCCTCTCCTTCAATCCGTTCCCCCGGAAATAGAGCAGGAATCCCCGGCGGATAGGGGCAAACCAGCTCCGCCGCAATCCGTCCCACAGAAGCAGCCATCGGGACATCTTCTGTGTCGGCGAAAAATGCCTCACGGGGAGAAATCTCACAGGTTTGCAGAGAATAATCTGGGGTGGCGTATTGGGGCAGGGGTTTTGTGGTGTCGGGAGATGCTTGGGTGGCGATCGCCTCAAATCCCTTCACCAGTCGTTCTATATCTGCATCGGTATTGCCCAGGGTCACCACAAAAGTCAGGCTATGCAATCCGGGAAGTTCGCATACCACCTGCCAGTCTGCATCCAACTGCTCATCGACCTCAAAGCCACTGCGCCCCAGGTGCCGCACATCGACGGTGAGCCGGGTCAGGTCAAGGTCAGCAAAGCCCGGTTGGGGCTGATCAGGACGCTCGAGGAGGGCGAGATGGGGGAGTTGGGTGAGGCGATCGTGCGCCTGTCTTGCCCGTTCGAGGGTTTCTGCCATTAATGCAAATCCTGACTCGGTCATCTGCTGCCGTGCCGCATCCAGCGAGGCCAACAGCAAGAAGCTGGGGCTAGTTGACTGCACCAGCGTCAGCGCCGCCTGAACTCGTGCAGGGGAGATCCGCGAACCCTGTCCGTGGAGCATGGCGGATTGAGTAAGGGAACTCAGCACCTTGTGGGTTGACTGCACCACCAGATCCGCGCCGCTCGCCAGTGCTCCAGGAGGCAAATCGGGGTGAAAGGCCAAGTGTGCGCCGTGGGCTTCGTCAACCAGCACGGGAATATCGTGTTGGTGGGCGAGATGGGCGATCGCCGCCACATCGCTGCACACCCCATAGTAGGTGGGCGATACCAGCAACACGGCTTTGGCGTCCGGATGGGCATTCAGCGCCGCAGCAACTTGCTCCACCGCTACACTGTGGGCGATCCCCAAACGCGGATCCACCTTGGGTGTTAGGAAGATGGGCATGGCTCCCGAGAGGATGAGGGCGGCGATCGCCGACTGATGAACATTGCGCGGCAAGATCAACTTGTCCCCCGGTCGGCAGGTTGCCAGCACCATTGCCTCTATCCCAGCTGTTGAGCCATTTACCAGAAACCAGGTTCGTTCTGCCCCAAACGTTTCTGCGGCTAATGCTTGTGCCTCTCGAATCACCCCCTCTGGGGCAAACAGGTTATCCAACTGCGGTAGCTCTGGCACATCCGATCGAAACACAGTTTCCCCCAGCAATGCTTTCAATCTGGGATGAATTCCCTGCCCCCGCTTGTGGCCTGGCATATAAAAGGGGGAATCATATCGGGATTTCAACCGTTGGAGGGCATTCAACAAAGGAGCCGAGTCAGGAGTCATTTCATCTAATCGCATTCATTCGCGTTCTCAATTTTCCCCTTATGCCCTCCAACCCAAATCTCACTCTTATAGGACTTACGCAGCGACCATCCTGAGTGAAGGGTGCTTGAGTTGCTGACAGAGATAGTGGTCGAGTAG